>NZ_LMCO01000050.1:0-17351 GCF_001424825.1 Ensifer sp. Root31
ACCGACGAATGGAACGACTTCCTCGACAGCTTTGTCGACGACGAGGAGCTGATCGCCCGCCTCAAAGCGAAATCTCCGCGGTAACAATCGGTCGGTTACCGCATAAGTGTTGGCCTTGAAGATCATCAGGACCTTGTCGATGATATCGAAGCGCTTCTCGCCGAGATTTCCAGATGATGACAGCACGGACACTTGGGCCTCCTGGCTCAGGCGATCTGGCTCTGGTCTGCCGGCTTAGCCGAGTCCTGTTTTCACATCGAGGCGGGCCTTCGTCGCCCACTATGGCCTCAGGCAGCTTTCGGGAGTGCCTGAGCATGAACCGAATCTTCCTTTTCTCAACCGAACCTCCGTTCACCCAATTGCGGGTTTCCCTGACAGGCCCGACCTGGGCTGAGCCTCAATGTAAACCGCTGAGGTTGTCATGAAGCCTTTGATTTGACGGCATCCATCACTCGCGTGGAATAAACGAGTCCTGCTCCAGCGTTGACGCCAATAGCCGTCCCGAGCGCCTCGGCGATCTCTTCGCGCGTCGCACCCGCTTTAAGCGCGGCGTCGGTGTGAACAACGATGCAGCCATCGCAGCGCAGCGAGACCGCAGCCGCTAGAGCGATCAGTTCGTTGACCTTGCTACCCAGCAGATTGGTCTTACGGGCCGCTCCGCCGATTGCCTGGTAGCCTCTGATCACGTCCGGACTCAGTGCGGCGATTTCGCCGACCCCCGCAAGCACCTGCTGATGATAGGCATTCCAATCGATCATAGACATCACATACCCTCGTGATTTCGCAACTCAGACGCCATGATAGACAAGGCGCGTGAAGAACTCGGGACTGATGACGAACTGCCCCCACTTTGCGTCGAAGTCGGCAGTCGGTTTCGCGGCAATGATCTCGTCGATGGGCTTTCCCTTGGACTTCAGCTTTGCCACATTTCCGCGGATGTCGACGAGCATCGTACGGTAGTCACTTAATTCGGACTTTTTGCTGAGAGGCTGACCGTGCCCCGGAATGACAACTGTCTCTTCGGTGATGTTAGAGAGAATGTCTTCAACCGCCTTGATCTTGCCGTCGATCCCTCCACCAGTCGAATAGTCGATGAATGGGTAAATGCCGTTCCAGTACAGGTCTCCGGTGTGAACGATGTTTGCCTCGCTGAAGGTGACCGAGATGTCGCCGTCGGTATGCGCGTTCGGATGGTGCTTCAGCATCAACGTTTCCTTGTTGAGCTCCAGCGACATCTCGTCGCCGACCGTCTCCGACGGCACCGCGGCGAGCGGCGGGCGTGGAAACTCGAAGTCCCAGTCGTCCACCCTTTGAACGGTCATCAGATGTTTCCTGGTGTTCTCGTGCGCGCGGATCGCGGCCCCTTCGGCGTTGAGCCACTCATTTCCATCCGTGTGATCGAAATGCCAGTGTGTGTTGATCAGGTGCTTGATCGGCTGTTTTCCGAGGCCGGATAAGGCATCGAGTATGCGAGGACGGGACGCGGTTATGCCTCCATCGATCAGGACCTTTCCGTCGCCCCCGGTCAGCACTGCTATGTTCCCGCCTGAACCTTCAAGGATCGAAACGCCCGCCTTAGTTTTGTGAACCTTGATCGGCGCTTTTGCCGCTTCATCGCGGATCATGTCCACGATACCTTGGGCTTTCGCGAAAACCTGCCGGGGACTTAGCCAGCCTCCGGACGCCGCGAACGTGGAGGCTGCCATGCAGCATAGACAAAACCCGCGGCGAGAAAATTTGAAGTCTTGGGTCATCACAGATCCTTTCGGAAACGGGCGGGGCGGCTCCAGGGGGCTTGGGGTATCACCTGAAGCCGCCTTTCCCGCCGGGCGATC
The DNA here is from genome assembly GCF_001424825.1 of Ensifer sp. Root31. Classification (NCBI taxonomy): domain Bacteria; kingdom Pseudomonadati; phylum Pseudomonadota; class Alphaproteobacteria; order Hyphomicrobiales; family Rhizobiaceae; genus Ensifer; species Ensifer sp. Root31. Next base: position 1,836 of record NZ_LMCO01000050.1, read on the forward strand.
ATGCCTGGAAAAACGCCAGCAGATCGGGATTGATAATATCGGGATGTGTGCTGCACATACCGTGCGGCAGCCCCTTGTAGACCTTCAGCGTACCGTGCTTCAGTAGCTTGACCGACAGGAGGGCAGCGTCGGCGATCGGAACGATCTGGTCATCGTCGCCGTGCATTACCAGAACCGGAACATCGATCTTCTTCAGGTCTTCAGTGAAGTTTGTCTCCGAGAAGACCTTGATGCATTCATAGTGCGCGATCGCTCCGCCGATCATTCCCTGCCGCCACCAATTCTGGATCAGCCCCGGGAACACCTTGGCGTCCTTCCTGTTGAAGCCGTAGAAAGGACCCGTGGGAACGTCGAGGTAGAATTGCGCGCGGTTAGCTGCGAGTTGGGCGCGGAGATCGTCAAACACTCCGATGGGCAAGCCACCCGGATTGTCGTCGGACTTCAACATCACCGGCGGAATAGCAGAGATGATCACCGCCTTGGCCACCCTGTCATTTCCGTGTTGGGCAACGTAGCGAGTGACCTCGCCGCCTCCCGTCGAATGCCCCACATGGATTGCATCACGCAGGTCGAGCGCCTTTGCAAGCTCCGCAACGTCGGCCGCGTAGGTATCCATGTCATTGCCCGTCGCGGTCTGCGTCGAACGGCCATGTCCGCGCCTGTCGTGGGCAATTACCCGATAGCCCTTGCTGAGGAAGAAGAGCATCTGGTTGTCCCAGTCATCGGCGCTAAGCGGCCAACCGTGATGGAAGACTATAGGCTGGCCCTTTCCCCAGTCCTTGTAGAAAATCTGCGTTCCGTCCTTAGTCGTGATCGTGCCCATTGTCTTTTCCTCGGCTGATCGTTGCTGTGTCGTCTGTCCACTCGCGGTCAATACCGGAGCAATTGCTGGAAACCCTAGAAGGGAGGCTCCGACGGCTCCTGCAGCGCTGCCCAAGACGGCACGCCGTGAGATCGGAGGAAGCTCTGTTTTTCGCTCTGCCATGAACCTTCATCCTTCAGTGGGCTGTCGCTCGGACGGCGGCTGGGACAGCGAGCTTGACGGGATTTCATTCGCGTGCGTGGGTCGCTTGCGGTGCTTTCGATGTTAGACAGGAGGCTCAGATCGGCCAATCATATGTTTCCGTTAGTCCTGGAAGCGCAGCTAGCCTGATCATACTGATCAAAGTATAGTTTCGCCGAACCTTGAGGGGTGCCAACCAGGGAGACTGTCGTGAGGGGCCCTGAAATACGGCAATACGCACCTGCACTTGCGACGGGATGCGCCGGAACTGCTCTGGGGATATTCGAACAGGAGCCGTACGGTGTGCTGTTCTTAGCCCTTGCGGCACTCATGCTTGTCAAACGCAGGCAGGTCGCTGTGGCAATTGCGTTGCTCTTGATTGTCGTCGGCGCTCTGATCGTTTTCCTATCGTCCGATGGGTTCGCCTCCATAGCCCGACCGACGGCGTTTCTGTTGTGTGCTCTGGGCGCCTTCTGGCTTGCGAGCATTTGGCGAGCGCGTGCTGATGTCGACCAACACCTGCAAGACGCGAAGTTGATCGTGGAAAGCATGCCGGGGTTAGGCTGGGCCACTGACGCTAAGGGAAACTTCGTCTACGTGAACCCAAGCGTCGTCGAGTACGTCGGCAAGCGTACCGACGAATTCAACGCGACAGGGCGAACCGGGCTGGAGGCCGTTCACCCCGACGAGGCCGAACGCGTAACCGAGGCTTGGCTTACGAGCATGAGGACCGGAACCTCCTTCGAGTCAGTTCATCGCATAAGACGGGCAGACGGCGACTATCGCTGGTTCCACGCCTACGGCCGCCCCCATCTCGATAAAGAGGGCAACATTCTCGGGTGGTTCGGAACAACAATCGACATCGATGAGAAGAAGCGCGCTGAGCAGCGGCTGGAGGATAGCGAAAGGCAGCTTCAAACACTGATCGATACGATGCCGGTGATGATATGGTGCGCCTCCCCGTCGGGCGTGCCGATCTACCAGAATCCCAAGACCCTGGAGTACCTTGGGGCGACATTCGAGGAGATCAGATCGAACAATTTCGGTGTCGTTCATCCGGATGATGCTGAAGGTTTTCAGTCGGCGTGGGCGGCCTGCGTCGAACGAAAGGCATCACTCTCCCTGGTCTGCCGATTGCGATATAAGGACGGCACCTACCGTTGGAACAGGATCGACGCCGCCCCGCTCCTCAGCGAGGAGGGTGAAATCATCGAGTGGTATGGGACCAACATCGATATAGAGGAGCTTCATCGGACGCAGGAGGAACTCCGGGCGAACGCAGACCGGCTGAGATTGATGCTCGACACGCTTCCCGCCTTTGTGTGGTGCGCGAGCCCGGAAGGTCAGCCAACCTATTTCAACGAGCCTTTGATGGAGTATTCCGGGGTGACGCTCGAGGAGCTTCGTGGGGTAAATGGTTCAGGCTTCGCGCCGATGATCAGCAGTCTCGTTCACCCGGCGGACGCGCCTTTGTTGCGACATCGCTTTGAGCAATCCTTCAAGTCCGGAGAACCCATTGCTCTGAAATACCGCCATCGTTTGGCCGACGGCCATTATCACCTTGTCGACTGCAGGGCACGTGTCCTGCGCGACTGCCAAAGCAGGCTGTTTCAGTGGTATGGCGTTATTGTCGATGTCGAGGAGGAAACGCAGGCACAGGCACAGCTTCAGAAGGCCCAGCATCAGCTTGAACTCGCGACGCGTGCCGCCAGTTTATCTGAGTTATCCGCTTCGATTGCCCACGAATTGAACCAACCATTGGTGGCCGTCGTCACCAATAGCAGCGCCACCGAAAGCTGGCTCAGTGCGACACCACCAAATATCGAAAGGGCGAAGATCAGTGCCCGAAAGGCGGCAGATGCCGCGAACGACGCAGGCGAAGTGATCAGCAGAATAAAGGCTCTCTTCAGGCAATCGGGCGGGGCGAAAAGCCCGGGAAACATCAACGAAGTCATCGAGGAGGCCTGCACGCTGCTGCGCGAAAGGATTTCGGGTTCGAAATGCGATCTGCGAACTCGCCTGGAGCCGGACCTGCCGACGGCGAACTTCGACAGGGGCCTCATCCTCCAGGTGCTTGTCAATCTCATTCAGAACGCGATGGATGCGATGGCGACATTGAACGGGGCAATACGATTACTGGAAATCCGCTCGCGGTTCGATGACGGGACAATCCTCGTGGATGTGCGGGACAGCGGGGTCGGGCTACACGACAACGAGAAGATATTCGAACCATTCTACACCACGAAGCATAACGGCATGGGGATCGGGTTGTCGATCTGCCGAAGCATCGTCGGCGCACACGCCGGAAAGCTATGGGCTTCGCCCGCGGAGCCCACCGGCACGGTATTCAGCTTTGCACTCCCCTTGTCCGGAGAATAACCGATGTACAGTGAGGATCATGCAGTCTTCGTGATAGACGACGACAAGCGCGTCCGGGACGGACTTTCCGAGCTCCTGGAATCGTGGCAGGTCAACGTTACGACGTTCGCAACGGCGCAGGAATATCTGGATGCCCCAAAGCCCCAGAACCCTTCATGTCTCGTACTCGACATACGGCTGCCAGATATCGACGGTTTCGAGCTCCAAGCGCGGTTGGCGGATGAACCGCATCCTCCGATCATTTTCATAACGGGCCACGGGGACATACCGATGACGGTCCGCGCGATGAAGCTGGGCGCAGTCGATTTCCTTGCGAAACCGTTCAGGGAGCACGACCTGCGCGCTGCGATCGAATTGGCACTCGCGCGCGACCGCGAGGCGCGACACGATCGAGCCGCACTCAGTGAACTACAATCTCGGCTGGAATGCCTTTCCGCCCGGGAACGCGATGTCCTCCCACTCGTTGTAAGTGGGTTAATGAACAAACAAGGTGCCGCCGAGCTTGGAATAAGCGAGATCACCTTCCAAATCCATCGAGGCAACATGATGCGCAAGATGCATGCCGACTCCTTGGCCGACTTGGTGCGGATCGCCTCCAAACTCAGCATACCGATTACGCACTCCCGACATGGAAACTGACGAATGATAGCGCAGGCGATCCATACCTTTGCAATTGTGGATGACGATAAGCGGGTTCTTGAGGGGCTGCGTGAGCTTCTTGAGTCCGTAGGTTATCTGGCCCGTACCTACAGGTCGCCGACGGCTTTTCTCTCGAGTGGAGACCTCTCCGCGTGTGACTGCGTAATCACGGATATCAGCATGGGCTCGATGGACGGGTTCGAGTTGGAGCAGGCGGTCAGAGGCCGGGAACCTGAAATGCCGATGATACTGATGACGGGTCGCAGCGATATCGATGATCGTGGTTTCGCAGGAGCCGATGACCGCAGGGTCTTTATGCGAAAACCACTGAACAGCAAAGTGCTTCTCCAGGCGATTACGCGGCTTCTTGCATTTCGGCAATGATCGGGGCCGCCCGGCCCACCTTAGCCTCGGCAAGGCTTTTCCTGTAGTGGCTGGGCGCGGTCCCCATCACCTTTCTGAAGGCCTTGGTGAAGGCCGCCTCGGACTGGTAACCCACGCTCCGCGAGATGACAGAAAGCTTGTTTGCATTCCCCTCAATCAGTCTGGCAGCCTGGAAAATTCGCCATTCTGTCAGATACGACAGCGGAGCTTGTCCGACTAGATCCTTGAAGCGGGCGGCGAAAGCTGAGCGCGACATTCCAGCCCTACTTGCGAGTTGACCCACCGTCCACGGCACTTGTGGCTCCGCATGCATGGCTTCGACCGCCAAGACCAGATTCTTATCGGAGACGGCCGCCAGCCATCCAGTCTTTGGCGTCGACCATTGTTGCGCAAACGCGCGGATCGCATGAACGAAAAGCAGTTCGAACAGGCGTCGCACGACGGCATCCGAACCCAGCCCAGGAGCATCGGCTTCTGCCGCGAGCAACTCAAGCACCGACTGGAACTGTTGGCTCCGGCTCTGCTCCGATTTCAGGTGAAGCAATCTTGGTAGCACATTCAGCAAGGGCTGGGCGTCAAGCTTTTCGATCTCGAAAAAGCCGCTGATGAAAGTCGTCGTGGCGCCACCTCCTCCGAACTGAATGCGGTTGCCCACCCGAAGGGTCTCGACATCAAGACAGTCCGCCGTGCGCGAGTCTGCATGATCGTAGACCTGGTAAGGTTCGTTCCCGAACATGATGAAGACGTCGCCTGCGCGCAACGATACCGCATCGGGGTTTTCCCGTGTGGTCAGGACTCCTGATCCGCGGACCACGAGAACGAATTTGATCGCCGGATCACCGTGCGAGGCAACGCCCCAGGGCGCAGTCGCCTCCAGCGTCGTGAACTTCGCTTTCCTAATTCGCATCGAAGAGAAGATGTCGGTCAAAGGGTCCAACTAAATGTTCCTATTATGGACGATCGAGCCAAAACTTGGGACGATCGAGACTGAAGGCTCTTGCTGTTCGTCGCTATATGGTGACCCGAAAAGGAGATTCCAATTGCAAAACCATCTCGCTCTGGTCGAAACCATACGCACATTGAAAGCACGTTATTGCCGATACGTGGATACGCAGAACTGGCCGGAATTCGCTGCGTTATTCGCACCTCAACCGTCGATACGCTTTATCGGCGAGGACGGTGTCACAGTCGCCGCGTTTGACTCCATTGATGAGTTCCTGGCCGTCACCAAGAACTACCTCGCTGGGGCCCGGACAATCCATCAGGTCCACAATGACGAGATCGACGTCGTTTCGGAAACGGAAGTCCGCGCCATCTGGTCCATGGAAGACTACCTGATTTTTCCCGATGTCAATGATGGCCGTCCCGCCTCGATGCACGGGTACGGCCACTATCACGAAACATGGCGGCTCGAAGGCGGACAGTGGCGCTTGGCGCACCTGGAGCTTCGCCGCACGATCCTAAAAATCAAGCCGAAGGAGAATGCGGCATGACCACCAATCCCATCAACGTCGGCATCATCGGCGTCCATCCGGACAAGGGCTGGGCCAACACAGCCCATATCCCCGCCCTGAAAGCGTTGCCTGAGTTTCGCATCGCGGCTGTAAGCCACAACAGGCCGGAAATAGCTCGCGCGTCTGCCGAGAAGTTTGGCGCGGATAACAGCTATGGAACGACGGATGAACTGGTGAATGACCCGAACGTCGACCTGGTTGTCGTGACCGTCAAGGTTCCACATCACCTTGAACTCGTCACCCTGGCCCTGGAAGCAGGGAAAGCGGTTTTCTCGGAGTGGCCGCTGGGCATGAACCTGCCCGACGCCGAAAAAATGCTAGCACTGGCGAAGAGCAGGAATGCATTTACGGCGATCGGGCTTCAAACGCGTTCGGTTCCGGCCATCAACTTCATCAAGGATCTGATCAAGGACGGCTATGTCGGCGAGGTCCTGTCTGTTTCCATGATCGGTTCTGGCATCATCTGGGGTGAGGAGATCAACGAGAGCTACCTGTACACCCTGGATATGGCAAATGGAGCCTCGATGTTCCACGTGCCGTTCGCGCACACGCTCGACGCGACCCTCTACGCGCTCGGGTCGAGACTGAAGTCCATCAGCGGCGCGCTGTCGAACAGCCGAGCGATGACGCGAATAGCGGAGACGGGGAAAGAAGTTCCGTTGACAGCGCCAGATCAAATCATTGCCGCTGGCTTGCTCACGAACGGCGCAGCCCTCAGCGCACATTTCCGCGGTGGCCTCTCGCGCGGCACGAACTTCCATATCGAGATCAACGGTACCAAAGGCGACCTCATTCTGACCAGCCCCGTCGGCTATGTCGGGCTGGGCGGCTTCACTGTTAAAGGCGCACAGGGGGACGGGCAGATGCAGGAATTGCCTGTGCCGCCTCTCTACGAGACCCTCGGCTTCGAGGATGGGTTCAGCCAAAGCGTCGGGGTCGCCTATTCCCGCATCGCGTCTGATATGAGAAATCACACCAAACTGTCTCCCACCTTCGAAGACGCTGTGAACCTGCATCGCGTTCTGGATGCCATCGCCTCTGGCAACGGGGAACGGCGCGATGTCTGAGAAAATGCAGGCCCTCGTTGTCACTAGACCCGGCGGACCCGAAGTGCTTGAGGTGCGCGAAGTCGACTGCCCTCGGCTAAGGGACGAGCTTGATGTTTTGGTCCAAGTGAAGGCAGCCGGGATCAATCCCGCTGACTGGCAGAACAGGAAGAACGGAGCTGTTTACGACAGCGATGGGAGGTCCCAGAAAGAACCTACGATCCTCGGAATTGACGGCGTCGGCGTGGTGGTGGAAGCCGGACGAGAGGTAGTGAACGCCCGAGTAGGTGACGAGGTCTGGTACGTGGACGGCGGCTACGCCGGAAACCCGGGAAGCTATGCCGAATACAAGGTCGTCCGTTCAGACTATGTCACCGCGAAGCCGGAAAAGCTGACCTTTGTGGAAGCCGCTGCCCTGCCAGTGGTGGCCCTCACCGCATGGGAGGCCGTGTTCGAGAAGGCGACGGTAAGCCCAGGTGATCATGTCCTGGTCCACGGCGGCGCGGGCGGGCTCGGGCATATCGCAATCCAATATCTCGCTTCCCTCGGAGCCAGGATCGCCACGACCGTCTCGAACGAGGCAAAGGCGGAATTGGTGAGAGTGCTCGGTACCGAACTCGTAATCAATTACCGGACGGAAAGCGTTGAGGAGGCCCTTGAGGCGTGGCGGGGCGAACCGGGAGCTAACATCGTGTTCGACTTTGTAGGACATGGCAACTTCTCGGAGAGCTTCAGGCATACGGCTGCCTATGGGAGGCTGATCAACACAGTAGTGTCGGATTGGCCCGCCGAGGGAAACGGGCAGGCCGAGTGGAAAAACCTGGACATCAGCTTCGTCAACATCGGTCTGCCGCAGATAGGCCGCCACCATGCACATCGCCTTCGCCAAACCGCCGCGCTCGCCCAGATCGCCGAACTCGTCGATCGGGGTGGCTTGCGGGCGCACATTGACAGGGTGGTACCCTTCACGGGTGTCGGTGAAGCGCAAAGGGCACTCGAAGCAGGCGAAACTCTGGGCCGCCCGGTCCTTTTGATCTCAGGTGGATAAAGCCATGAAACGATGGGAATATCGGCCGCGGGAGAGCGGTTTCGCGCTATGTGATGTCCCGATCCTCAGTGGGGCATTAAAGGCCCTGATGGCTTGGAGGCACGGTCCGTCGGTTGCAGCTCTCGGAACCTAATATGAACCCATAATTGGCGGGATCTGCCCAGTGTGTAGGTTGTTCGGGCGGGGCACCAATGAAATTGCAAAATCCCTCGCCTTAACCGCCAACAAGGGAGCCATGACATGTCAACCGCCAATCACGCAATCACTATCGATGTGCCGGTTAGGCTGAAGTCGGTAAAATCCGTTCACAGCATCGGCTCGCTTCAATTTGAGGGGGATTTGCCTGCCGCCATCTTCCACCTTCAACTGATTACGAACGATATTGCGGACTGGGGCGCTGAGGCCGAAGTGATAGTGGTATTCCACACAAACGCGGGACACCTCACTTTGCATGACGAGGCGTACAACGGCTCACGGAAGATCGCAGCGGGGAATCCCAACAAGAACTTGATCGCCGATTTGGTGAAGCGGGGTGTCAAGATAGAGCTCTGTGGGGCCACCGCGGAGGCGAACGGGTGGGGCAATGCAGACCTTCTTCCGAACATAAAAATTAACACGGATGCGATGGCGCGAACAATCCAGCTTGTTCAACAGGGATACGTGAAAATCACTGAGGCTTAGTCGCGGGGGCGCCGCCCCGGCGGAGCGGCGTACCGACCGCTCCGCCACATTTGTCAACATCAAACGAGAACGGCAGGCAATGTCCCTGCCCTGGTTAAAACACCAGTCAGCCGATCGACAACGCGCGGCCCGTCGTCGGGTCGAACAGATGCATCTGGTTCATGTTGAACGACAGCGGCATCGTGGATTTGGGCTTCGGATTGCTTTCGGGGTCGATACAGGCGCACATGCCTCGATCGCCGATGGAAAAATAGACCATAGTTTCAGGCCCGAGTGGCTCTACCAAATCGATCTTCGCCTGGATTTCGGCAAAGCCCGGGCGCTGCTGCCGCTCACTGATCGACTCTGGTCGAATGCCGAAAGTGACGGCCTTGCGACGTGGCGCCCATAGAGCTCCGTTCGCGCTGCTGGCACCGGCAACGAACTACCGTCCTCAAGCTGCACGAGCAGGCCCTTAGCGTCTGAAACGACGGTTGCAGGCATAAAGTTCATCGCCGGCGAGCCAATGAAACCTGCAACGAAGTGGCTGACCGGCCGATGATAAAGCTCTTGCGGCGGTCCAGCCTGTTCGACGCCGCCATTCATCACTACCACACGATCAGCCATCGTCATGGCTTCCACCTGATCGTGCGTCACATACCCGTCGTCGTCGGCAACAGCTGGTGCAGCCGTTTGATCTCGGTCCGCATCTGAACCCTGAGCTTTGCATCAAGGTTCGAGAGCGGTTCAGCAAAGAGGAAAACCTTTGGATTACGCACGATCGCCCTTCCCATTGCGACGCGTTGGCGCTGACCGCCGGACAACTGACCAGGGCGGCTGCACCTTGGATCAGATTGACGAAAGGCCCGCCTCGATGGGAGCTTGCGACGCGTTTGCCCAGGCTGCTCGATTCAACGTGCCATCTGCAAAGCGTCTTCTACTTCGGCAATATCGTTGGCGATGACGCTGCGCATCATGCGAGCAAAAGCGATGGCCAAGGGAGAGTGCTCGCTACGCGGATAAATGGCTGAAAAGTCGAAAGTCAGTTCCGGCGTAAAGCGGCGCATGACGATGTTCGTACGATCAGCGCCGAGCACTGAGAAGATATCGGTGACCCCAATGCCGAGGCCGCGCGCGACATAGCTGGGCACGGTGTTGGAAAAAAGCGTCTGTATGACTGTTCCGCCCCTGATGCCGGCGCTCTCCAGCGCCGCCTCGATCTGGAGCCGAAGCAGGCTACTAGTTCCGAGCGAAATCAGTTGCTCTTGATGAAGGTCAGTCACGGAAATCGACGCCTTCGCCGCGAGCCGATGGTGTCTGGGAACAAGACAGATTGCCGACGATGTGGGCATCGGCAAATGCTCAATGTCAGTACGCTCTGTCGGCACGCGCCCGAAACCTATATCGAACTCGTTCCTTTGGACCGCATCGATGATGTGATGCGAGGTGTCGGAGTGAATGTAAAAATCGAGTTCGGGCTCGATCTGCTTGAAGCGGTGGATTGCTTCCGGCAAGGTACGTGACGACAGGGTGGACATTGCGGCGATCCGTAGCCGTCCACCCCGGCGATTACGCAGGTAACGAGCAGTTTCGACGATGCGGTCGACGCCGTTAAAGTACCGTTCCACCTCGCGAAATAGCTCCAGCGCCTGCTGTGTCGGTTTTACGGCGACGCCGGTACGGGTGAACAACGGAAGGTCCAATTCCCGTTCAAGGTCTTTGATCAACCTCGTCACTGCCGGCTGGCTGAGGTGAAGGATTTTGCCCGCGCCGGTCATGCTCCCGGTGACCATAACCGCGCGAAAGCTGAGCAGCTGACGATGATTTAATGAACGCATTTTCCCACCGTACACATTTTATGCAGAAACCCGACACCTTCGTCATTTTATAGGTAGAAATCGCTCCTTGTATAACAAAAGCTGATACTAAATCCGTTAATTCGATTGGCACCGGGCAAATTCTTGCTGTTAGCTCGCGAAATCAAAACAAACTTTGCGAGACAAAAATGGCAGATATCATTGGCGAATACGTCGATCGCTTGATCACCGTAGAAATGCGCAACCGCGCCATGAACCACAACATCATCGCACCAATCTATAATGAAGCACGGCGCGAAGGCGGCGGGCGACCGATCACGGCACGGGCAGCCGAGGCGTTGGTTGAGAAGGTTAGCGCGGGCGACGTCGTGATAATCGTGACCGGTGCAGGTTATGCCCCCGAGGTTCCGAACGGTGAAAGCGACGGTCCTCCCGGAGCCGCCGCGCTGGCTAGGGCGCTTTTCTGGGGCCTCAACGCTGTTCCTGTCTATGTCACCGAGGTTTGCCATGCTCCCCCGGTCGTTGCTTCAAGCAATGCCGCAGGCATCATGATCCGCGAATACGAACTGGCCAAGAACCGCCGAATGGGCGCGGCGATCCTTACCGCGCCAGAGGTACAATCCGAAATCGACGATTGGGCAGGCAAGCTTCTCGACGACTTGAAACCAAAGGCGATCATAACGATCGAGCGCCTGGGTCCGAACGAGAACGGCACTGTCCACTATTCGACGGGTGTTGCTCCCGAAGGCTGTGTCAACATCGCGCCGCTCATCGATAAAGCCACCGAGCGCGGTATCCTGACGATTGGCATCGGCGACAACGGCAATGAGATCGGCTTCGGACGCATCCATCCGTTCATGCAGGATTTTCACCCGTATGGTCGGGAAACCCAGACCGACAAGCCAGGCGGCGCAGTGACCGTGACCGCAACCGACATCTTCCTGCCGGCTTCCGTGTCCAACTGGGGCGCATACGGGATAGCCGCCATGCTTGGTTTCCTCCTCAAGAACCGTGATCTCGTTCAAACGCCAGAACTTGAAAAGCGCATCGTTCAAGCATGCCTCGATGCAGGAGGCTGGGAGATGCGGTACTGCACCTCGCGGTTCATCGTCGATGGTACCGAAGGCGAAAGCTCGATGGCGATCGTCCAGCTTCTGCGAGATATGGTGCGTCTCAATATCGCCGGGCCTGACCGTGGGCTTTCGCACGGCCAAATGAAAAAGACGAAGGGAACAAGAGAATGAATAAGCTTTTCAAAGGCGGAGCTCTTTTACTGGCGATTGTGGCGGGCCTAGCCGGGCCAGCCATCGCACAGACCTATCCAGATCGTACGATACAAGTGATCGTGCCTTATGCCCCGGGTGGCCAAGGCGACATCACCGCGCGACTGATCGCCGAGCAGCTATCCCCCGCACTTGGCCAGCCGGTCGTCGTCGATAACCGGCCCGGCGCGAACGGCTCGATTGGCAGCACATTCGTCGCTCGAGCCGACCCAGACGGCTACACGCTCGAAGTCGTTGTCCAGTCGCATGTTTTGGGCAAGGCGCTCATGCCGAACCTTTCATACGATCCGGTCCAGAGCTTCGAGCCGATCTCGCTGTTGGCGCGTACGCAGGTCGGTCTCGTGGTTCCTGCCACCCTGCCCGTCAACACGCTTGCGGAGTTCGTGGCATATGTAAAGGAACGTCCCGGACAGCTGGGCTTTGCCTCCGCAGGGATTGGCAGCAACGTTCATATCTTCTCCGAGTGGTTCCTCGACATGGCCGGACTCGACATGGTGCACGCGCCGTATGCCGGAAGTGCTAAGGCTCATCCCGACCTTATTAGCGGTGTCGCGACGATGGCGTTCGATACGCTCCCCTCAGTTAGCGCACTCGTGCGCGAAGGACGCCTGAAATTACTCGCCGTGGGCGGAACCGAACGGTCGCCGGAGTTTCCCGACATACCGACCGTGGCTGAGTCGGGCTATGCCGACTACAATGCAGGCTCGTGGAGCGCGATGCTGGCGCCGGCCGGCACCCCGCAGGAAATCATCGATATGCTGAATGCGGAAGTCGTGAAGATTCTGAATAAGCCCGAAGTCGCAGAACGCCTCACGAAGCTCGGCGCAGTGGTGGTTGCAAGCTCTCCCGAAGAGGCGAGAGTTGCCATCGAGAGGGAAGGCAAGGTCTTCGGAGAGCTGATTGGTCGCCTTGGCATCAAGGTCGGCCAGTAAGGTTCCAGCACCAAGAGGGCCGCAAGTTGCGGCCCATTTCCCATGCAGCCAGGAGACGCTTCGATGACCGTCCTTGCAAACGGCACTATCACCATCAAGAAAGATGTTGTGGCAGGCGGCTTCATCACCGCTTTCGCAATCGGATTTGGCGTAATCGCCTGGAACTATTCATTTGGCAACGCCTCACAGATGGGGCCTGGCTTTTTCCCGCTTATCCTATCGGCCATACTCGGCTGTCTCGGCCTGGCCGTCGCCATCAAGGGAATAATCGGTCCGGGTGAGCAGATGACGTTCGTCGCCCCGGTCAGATTGCTTTGCGTTCTGGCCAGCCCCCTTCTCTTTGGCCTGCTCGTGAGACCTGCCGGTTTTCTAATCGCAGTGACCGTGACGGCCTTTGTTGGCACTCTGGCGGCGCCCGAGATGCGCATGTTGACGCGCCTAATCGTTTCCTGCGTTCTGGCAGTCCTCGCCACCGCGGTTTTCATATGGGGGCTGGGTCTGCCGCTGCCGGCATTGGGCCGCTGGCTAACGCTTTAACCAGGGGGACCGATTGTGGATCTGGTAACCAATCTTATGTTCGGGCTGCAAACGGCCCTTACCATCGACAACCTGTTTTACTGTTTTCTCGGTTGTCTCCTCGGCACTCTGATCGGCGTGCTTCCGGGTGTCGGGCCGACTGCAACAATAGCACTTCTTTTGCCCATCACGTTCGGCCTCGATGCTTCAACGTCAATGATAATGTTGGCAGGCATCTACTACGGCGCACAATATGGCGGCTCAACGACCGCCATCCTCGTCAATCTACCGGGCGAAGCAGCCTCGGCGGTCACAGCCATCGACGGCTACGAAATGGCCCGAAAGGGACACGCGGGCATCGCGCTTGCGACGGCCGCAATCAGTTCATTTATTGCCGGTACCATCGCTACTGTTGTCGTCGCTGCCTTTGCGATACCGCTCGGCGAAATGGCGCTGAAATTCGGCCCCCCGGAATATTTTGCGCTGATCGTATTCGGCCTAATCCTGTCGGTAACGCTCGCCAACGGCCAGCTAATCAAAGCGGTAGCGATGATCGTGCTTGGTTTGCTGTTCGGCATCGTCGGCGCCGACGTTTACACCGGCGTCGAACGATTCACCTTCGGCGTCCCCGATCTCTACGATGGGATCAGTTTCGTCGCATTTGCCACCGGCATCTATGGCCTGTCGGAAATTCTTCGCAATCTCGAGCCGAGCGACACACCAAGTCGCTCGGTTCGCGAGATCAGTCGACTGATGCCGTCGCCTTCTGATTTCAAGCGGATGATCATGCCCGCCCTGCGGGGCACGGGCCTAGGCTCCATTCTCGGCGTGCTGCCCGGCGGTGGCGCAACGCTGTCATCCTTCGCATCGTACGCTTTGGAGAAAAAGCTGTCGAAAGGACCGGTAAGGTTCGGTGAGGGGGCGATGGAAGGCGTAGCTGGACCGGAAGCAGCCAACAATGCTGGTGCGCAAACATCGTTCATCCCGATGCTGACGCTCGGCATTCCCGGCAACGGCGTTATGGCGATGATGATCGGCGCGTTGATGATCCAGGGCATTCAGCCCGGACCTAGCGTGATGACCAATAACCCGGCGCTTTTCTGGGGCCTGATCGCATCCATGTGGATTGGCAACCTTATGTTACTGATCCTGAACTTGCCCTTGGTAGGGCTGTGGGTGAAGCTGTTGTCGACGCCCTACAACATGATGTTCCCGGCGATCCTCGTCTTTAGCGCGATCGGCGTTTACTCGATCAATATGAGTTTGGTGGACCTTGTCCTTTTGAGCGGATTTGGAATGCTCGGCTACATCCTGTTCAAGCTGGATTGCGAGCCGGCTCCCCTGCTGCTGGGGTTCATCCTTGGGCCGATGCTCGAAGAGAACCTGCGCCGGGCGCTGATCTTTTCGCAAGGCGACTGGACGGCGCTTGTGTCCAGCCCGATCAGCATCACCCTGCTCGGTATGTCCGCTCTGGCGCTCATCCTTATATCGACACCCAGCGTGCGTCGTATGCGTTCCAATACGTTTTCCGAGGCCGAAGACTAAAGAACTCAGCAGAGACATGTTCGCATTCGGCGCCTGGCCCCTTCCTTGCAAATCTCAACACAAAGTCGCTTCACGTCTTGTGGGATTATCCTTGGCGCACTCTGAAACGATACAAACCGGTAATGGAGACCAATTTGCTTTCAGCCATATCCACCACCAACGCCCCCGCCGCAGTTGGCCCCTTTTCACAGGCGATAAGCACGGGACAACTTCTGTTTGTTTCTGGCCAATTGCCGATCGATCCGGCCACGGGTGAGATCGTTTCGAAAGACCCGGTGCTACAACTGCGCCAGTGCCTAAAGAACATCTCCGCCATCGCAACGGAAGCCGGAACCAACCTTGCCCGGACAGTGAAAACGACTGTGCTGATTACTGACATGTCGAAATTCGGCGCACTCAACGCGGAGTACGCTACCTTCTTCAAGGCACCGTTTCCCGCTCGCGCATGCTTCGAAATGTCCGCCCTGCCAAAGGGCGCACAGATCGAAGTGGAGGCGGTGTTGACGCTACGCCATTCTAACGAATAGGGACCTTCCCACACTGATCTAAAAAGCAACGCCCTCATCGCGCTGGCGTTGTTCAAGAGCATCGAGCATGTAACAGCGTTCCCACGCGCGCGCCCCTCGCATCTCTGACAGCACCTACGCCGATGTGTATGCGGTCTTGACGGTTGTGTAGAATTCGGCGGCGTAGCGACCCTGCTCGCGCGAGCCATGGGAGGAGCCCTTGCGGCCACCGAAGGGCACGTGG
>NZ_LMCO01000051.1:0-16011 GCF_001424825.1 Ensifer sp. Root31
ACAACGAACAGCCCAAGCCATTCATCTGGAAAGCAGACCCTGACGACATCATCGCAGCCGTCAGACGAGGGCACCAAGTGTTGGAATCAATCGACTAGCGTCAAAACCTAATCAAACCATTGAATAAGCGCATCGATCGGCAGCCGGAGGAAAAGGGGGCAGATCGACAAAAATCCATGCTGTAGCCGATGCGCTCGGGCTACCCGTTCGCTTCCGCCTTGGCCCCGGACAACAGAACGACATGGCTGCGCCTGCCAAACAGGTGCTTGCCGATTGCGCTTATGATGCAGACAGCCTGCATGACCTCATCCTTGATCAAGGCCGCGAACCGGTCATTCCGCCGCGCCGGCATCGCAAGCACAACATGCCTACGATCGCATCGCCTACGAGGGCGTCGACTTCAGGATCGGGCTCGGTGTCGCATGGTCCAAGGATGATCCGACAGCAGCGAGAGACCACATAATTGATATCGCAAGGTCGCTGGTCAGGGCGGGGAGGTGAGGGGAATGATCCGATCGATCTCGTCCCTAGGATGCTGGCGCAGATTGCCCTGTCGTTGGTGGCGAGACAAGCGAAGAGAGGCAAGAGGATCGCACGACCGACAGGGTCCACGATCGCAAAGTGCCCCAAAGCAAGCGAATCGGGCGCAATTATGCATCGGTTCGCGGCGACTTGCTGCGTCTGATGCCGCGCGTACTGTGCTGTTCGTGCGCTGGTGGGGACAGTGTGCTCGCGCGGCACTGTGGTTCGTCTAGGAAGCGTGTTCACCAATTGACCATGTCCACTGACCATCGACACCGTACTCGAGGACGGCTTGATATGATGCACGATCACCTTCGGCTCTTCCGAAGTGGATGCAGGTGATCGAACGCTCGGACAGCAGATGCATTATCTTTTCGAGCAAAGCAGGCCCCAATGTCATCTCAGCTTGATCCAGGACGACGAAGCGCGGCGCTGAGAGAAGAATATTCGCAAGGCCTAAAAGCTGCTGTTCTCTCAGGGACAGTTCCTTTTCCCAATCGCGCTCGGCATCTAGCCCGCCCACTTGGTTCGCGACCCGTTCGAGCCCAAGGTCATGCAACGTGCTGAGCAAGAGGTGATCCGAGATTTCGCCTTCTTTTTCAGGGGTGATCAATACGTCACGAAGGGGACCGGATGGCAGGTATGGCCGTTGCGATAGAAAGAGGGTGCCAGCGGGGCGAACGATGCGCCCGGTACCCGGGGTCGGAATCTGAGCCATCGCCCTGAACAACGCCGCACCTGGTTCGTGGCTGGAGCCAGTTATCAATACCCGGATCCCGACCGGAATCGATACCGACAGGTCCCTCAGAAGAGGGGACTCTGCGTCCGTCGTTGAGGCTAAAGTCAGCCCTTCGCACATCAGAGGCCCGTCCCGTTCAAAGAACTCGATTCCCGATTCTATTTCATGGGACCTTGAGATCTCCTCATGCAGAGAGCTCAGACGAGAGACCACGGCCGCAAAATTCGAGATCGAATTAAACTGTCGGACAATCAACGAGAACGCGCCAACAAGCATAGCGAACGCTGCCCCGGACTGGGTGACGACACCGAACTCAATGTCTCCTCTTATGAATGCCGGCGCGATGATTAAGTCCGGCACGATTTGAATCATCCAGTTGTAGCCGCCGGTAAAGAATCCCAGGTTGCGGTTGACGGCAGTAATGCGGCGTATGTTTGCGATCAGATCGTCAAGCCTATGCAGCACCCTTACTTTCTGTCGCTTCTCACCACGCGTTAGCATGATGGACTCAGCGTTTTCGCGAACGTGAATGAGTCCAGACCGGAAGGTGGCCTCCTTATCGAGCCGATCGTAGTTCAGAGACATTAGGGGCCGCCCCAGGGCGATCGTCATGTACGAGCCGCACGCCGCATAAAGGACAGCCACGCCAAAAAGCAGCGGGCTGATCGTCCACAGCACGCCGGAAAAGGTCACCACGGTGAGCGTGCTGCTGAACAGCATAATGACGAAAGAGAGTGTGGTGACGGTGAACGCGCGCACGTCATCGGCTATTCGCTGGTCCGGATGAGTAAGTCTCCCGGAGACGTCCAGACGATAGTAAGTCTCGTCATCCAGATAGAGATTGACAATGCGGCGGGTAAGGAAATCACGCCAGAGCAACGCCAGTCGTTCTTCGGCAAATCGGGCAAGGACACCGACGACGGTGAGAACGGCGAAAACAGCGATGTAAAAAATCGCCTGCCGTATGAACTCGGCCATCTGGCGTTCGGCGATGGCAGTCATGAAGTTTCGTCCGACGTAGTTGTTCACAACGTTAAGAGCGCTTAGCCCGCATAGCAGCATTATCAGGCTGCCGAACATGAGCTTTGCTTTGAGCCCGACCTCGGAGCCCGCAAAAATCCTTATGGTGCGTATGAAGCTAGCTACGGTTACCTTGAGCGGAATTTGCTGCTGTTCCATATCCGTCCCATTGCCCGCTCAAACGGGCCGATACCGTCAAGAAGCTCCCGGTTGGCGACCGCAACAGCCAGATAGCGAAAACGTCCGGCGCCAACCCGGATGATCGATGGTCATGCATTCTCTGCCTTCACGCACTCGACCTCGATGTCGTTGCACAAGCCTTGCGGACCCATTTTTCCCGTGGATCTTCAACCCACCTTCGATGACCGCCTGACACGGCATCGCTTGAGCAACGTGGCGCCGTCGTCTTGCGATGTGCCGTCAGCCCGCTTTTTTTCACCGAGGCAATAGGGCCGTCGTCATGGGTTTGGGCGCTGTCTTCGCCGAGCAGATCCAGCGGCAGCACCATCCGGATCAGCCAGCGTGTTTCGCGGTGTACAGTAGTCGCAGCGGCGCATAGCGGACGCGATATGCTGCACTCGGCGGCGAATGCCAGCCACGTCGAGGCGAGCTGCAAGTTTCAACGCGCCGACAGCGGGGCGAAGGGCGGGCCACACTTGCGCTCGGCTGTCAGAACTGCCTCGCCGAAAGCAACGGGGCGCCAACATTCTATAACCATCCTCCCGAGAAACCTGCTTTACGCAGACCCCTGACAATGGGTTGACACTGTCGCATGATATTCCAGATCAGGCCGGTCCTGAAATTTTCGATCATGAGCACGACAGGACCCTGATCGATGCCGAAGTGAAATGGACTGACCCACGGCTCGGTCGGCTTTCCCTCGATAGGAAACGACGAATTGAAGGACGGTTTAAATCCATAGAGACGGGTCATCCCTAGTTCCATTTGCGCGAAATGTCTCACGGTAGGAACGACGATCTCGGGTGCAAATGGTAGCGAAGCCACCACTACCCAGGGACATACCGTCCCGTCGTCCGGCCCAAAGGGGGCGCCCCGCGCTATGTAGTCGTAAAATTCACGCTCAATCCCATTCACACTTTTTGTCACCCAACCTGGACCGTCGCTCGCCGTAAAACCCCAACAATGCTCTCCGTAGCCTGCATAGTTCTTCGGGTTGCGCATCGCGTATTCCTGATGGACAAAGGTGGCGCTGCGGCTGTTTAGAAAGTAGTCGCTGTTATGATCCCGCATGAAATCGTCGCGAATGCCCCGAAAATCGATCCACATGTGTGACAGCTGATGAGTGAAAAGTGGGCCTGAATAGAGTAGCTCTCGGCCGTAGATGTTTCGCCATTCATAACTCTCGGTGTAGGCGGCATAAGATTCCGAAGGTAACGGGTATGTGGGCGAGCCAAGTCCGAGGATGTAGAGCAGGAGGCCCTCGTCGTATCCGCGCCAACGATAAGGGATAAAACCGCTCTCTGGCCTCCAACCGTGCGTGAGCGTGAGCCCGTGATCGCAAGCCCAACCCCAGTCGGCTCGCTCGTAAAGCGCTTTAGCCAGGCGGCGAACTTCAACCTCGTCTGCGTCGGCGCCGTCAAAGTAGGCTCCCACAGTGAGTGCCCCGGCGAAAAGAAACGCCGAGTCGATCGTGGAGAGTTCACATTGCCACACCCGACGGCCGCTCTCGATGTCGAGAAAGTGGTAGAAGAAACCCTTGTAACCCGAGGCGTCCGGCTCCTGGCCCTGCGGGCACGACAACAGGAATTCTAACCGACGTCGGGCGATCTTTGCAGCGAACTGGCGGATGATGATCCCGCGTTCCACCACGACTGGAATTGTCGCGAGCGCCATGCCAACCGCAGCTATGCTTGCTGGGGCGTCGGGCGATGTCTTGTCTCGCACCAACCCGTTGTCCGGGTTAGTGCAATGCAGGTAGTAAAGGAGCGTCGTAAACTGCAGCCGACCGAGATCCTGCTCGCTCGGCATTCGGTGAAGTTCCGGATCGGTCGACAGCAGCTCGGACATCTCGTTATCCAAGTGCGACTTGGACGTCGTGGACACGACCGTCGTCGACAAACGGCACCTTTCCGCCAGTGAACTGCCTGTCGTCCATCACCAGCGCGCGTACACCTCGGCCTGTGCCCGCTGCGTTATCCACCTTGAGGTGATACGTGGCCGATCCGAGCCTGAAATCAAGTTCGTAACCGGGCCAGCTCTTGGGGATGCACGGATCGATCGACAGATGCTGCCCCTCGCGTCGAATGCCCAAAAGAGCTTCGAGCCCGACACGATAGAGCCAAGCGGCGGATCCTGTGTACCAGGTCCAGCCACCGCGTCCGGTATGCGGGGCTGCGCCGTAGACATCTGCGCTGACGACATAGGGTTCGACCATGTAGCGTTGGACGTCTTCTTCCGACAGGCCATGAGTAATCGGGTTGATCAAGTTCCAAAGCCAAAAGGCGCGGTCGCCGTCGCCGCGCAATGCGGTCGCGAGCACCACCCATGCTGCGGCATGCGTATACTGGCCTCCATTTTCCCGTATTCCGGGGACGTAACCTTTTATATAACCTGGCTGCAGCTTTCCCTTGTCGAATGGCGGATCAAACAATTGGATGAGCTTGTCGTCTGCGCGAACGAGCCGATCCCAGACCGCCGACATTGCCTTTGAAGCGCGCTCTTCGTTGGCAACGCCTGAGATGACCGCCCATGCCTGCGGAATGGCATCGATCTGACACTCGTCGTTCCGGGAGGAGCCAAGTGGAGTACCGTCATCGAAATAGGCGCGTCGATACCATCCTCCGTCCCATGCATTGGCCTCCAGGGCCATTCGCAACTGTTCGGCGCTTTCCCTGCACCATGACGCGTTTACGTCGTCATCGCGTTCATCTGCAATTTCGGAGAAGGCGTTCAGCACCGTCAGGAAGAACCATCCGTTCCAGACACTCTCACCCTTGCCGTCAGAGCCGACCCGATTCATTCCGTCGTTCCAGTCGCCTGTCCCCATGAGCGGTAACCCGTGGCGACCGAGACGGAACCCATGGTGTAATGCGCGAAGACAATGATCATAGACGGTGCCCACCTTCTCGCTGACGCCGGGCTCGCCGTATGCTTCGTGTTCATCATCGTTGAGCACCGGCGATGTGATGTACGGTACCACCTCGTCCAGCACACTGGCATCGCCCGTCGTCGAAACGTAGTGATGAGCCACGAGTGGGAGGAAGTAGAGATCGTCGGTCATCCGGGTGCGCACGCCCACACCCGATGGAGGATGCCACCAATGCTGGACGTCTCCCTCCCAGAACTGACGAGAGGACGCACGCAAAATCTGCAAACGTGTTTCGCTCGGAGCAGCGTATACCAGAGCCATCACGTCTTGGAGTTGATCACGAAAGCCGTAGGCGCCTCCGGACTGATAGAATGCCGAGCGTGCCCAAACACGACAGGAAAGGACCTGATACAGCAGCCAGTGGTTCATCATTAGATCGAAACGGTTATCAGGCGTCCTGACTGCTATCGTTTCAAGAATGTCGGCCCACTTACGCGATGCGATATCCAGATCATCTTGCGCCCGTCTCGGTCGACAATAATCCCCCATGAGAGCTCGAACCTGATCGAGACTGTCGCCCTGTCCAAGAACAAAGACGACCTGCGAACTTTCATTCGGCGCGATCAAGACTTCCACCGTCAATGCGGCGCACGGATCACAGGGCGAATGGAGATCGTCTTCCTGAGTTTGGTCCGCCAGCCATGCTGGTCGGGTTATCGAGCCGAGCGCGCCAAGGAACTGCGAGCGACTGCAGGTAGCCGAACGCACTGGTCTGTTCGCACCTGCAAATGCAAGTTTGTCGGAAAACCACCCCTCCCACGCATTTCTCGCGATAATTGCCCCGGAACGAGGATCGTGTTCGCACAGGACGTGCGTGATTGCGTCTTCACGCAGCGAGCCAAGCACCCATTCCACGTAGTATGTCGCCGTCAGTCGGCGTGGTCGATCGCCGCCGTTTCGAAGTTCAAGCCGAATGATCTTGACGGGATCCTTGGAGGAGACATGCACCGTCAATTCCTGATGCAGGGAACCAATGTCGCTCTCATAGCAGCTGTACCCTGGTCCATGCCGGACCGTAGCGGTTTCCCCGGCACCCAATGGCAATGGCGTCGGCGTCCAATACTCAGCGCTGTCCTCGTCACGCAAATAGATGACTTCGCCCGGCGGGTCTGAAATCGGATCGTTTGACCACGGCGTCAGGCGATTTAGCTGGCTGTTTCCTGCCCAGGTGTAGCCAAGGCCGCTCTCGCTGGTCAGGCAGCCGAATTCCGGGTTGGCGATCACATTGCACCACGGCATCGGCGTCTGTTTTTTCGCGCCATTCACGTGGATGACGTATTCGCGTCCGTCAGCGCTGAAGCCACCGAAACCATTCCAATGCTGCAGGTTCGTGTCCGCCTCGGTGAACCGCTGGATCGATGCGCGGCGGATTATGGGTGATGCTTCGTGCGATATCGCTATTCGCCGACCGCTCTTGAGTTGGTCGCCCAGAGAGCCATTGCCGCTCGAAAGACTGACACGTGCCGCGGCGGCGAGGGTGGTTGTTTCCATTTCTGAAAGTGTGGCCGCAGGCACGAGATGTATTCCACCTGGCTTTCCAAGGAACTCTGCCTGTGGTCCGGCGAGAGCCGCCGCCAGTTCTAGACACGCTTGCGCATCACGACCATCGACAAGAACAAGATTGAACCGGAGCCCTCGACGCGAAATGAATCTGTGCGCGCGCAGCACTTCGTCCAACAACGCGCCATCGCTGTTTTCCTCAAGCGTTACGACGACGATCGGCGGATCGCTATGAATTCCCCTGGACGTCAGTGCGGTTCTGCTCATCGGCTTCGCCAGAACGGCGCCCGACGGACGGGCAGACGGGTTGGCAAACACGATGTTGTTTATCAGACTGTAAGCGACATCTATCTCACCTTCGGTCACGTCCGGATCAACAGACGTTTGATCGAGGGCCACCCCGACTTGCAAAAATGCGTTTTCGGCTTCGCTGATACTCGAGTATCGCTCGGCGATTGCCATCGCCGTAGCGGCGCTATCGGCAGCACCGGTTGTGAATGCGACGCGTACGGTGCTGCCCGGTGGGACACGGACACGCCGTCTCAAACAGAAGATCGGATCCAGCACGGGTCCCGTCGTTCCTGAGAGTTGCGCTGCCTCGTCAGACAAAGCCAACGGGTTTGCCGTCGTGCGGCCTCTCCGCAAAAATCTTCGCCGATCTGTCTCGAATTCAAGAGGGCCGAGTGCTGTCGTACTCAGGGCGGAAACGTGGACTGCCCAGAGCGGCGCGTCTTCGGGACTACGCGGGCGACGGCGCGCAAATAATGCGCCGGTTTTGGCATCGAACCGGGTCTCAATGAAGAGCTTGGCAAATGCGGGGTGGGCCGAATCCGCGCGACGATTGTTCAGGCAGATTTCCGCGTAGCTGGTCAGTTCCAGGTCTCTGGGCTTGGTACCCTGATTAGTAACATCGAACAGTCTCACCTCCGCGTTGCTGTCGGGCGCCACGCAGACTGACCACGCAACGACGATGTCTCCGGCGCAGCATCGGAACTCAGCGCGATCGCCTCGAAAAGAGTGTTCGTAGGTATTCTCCAGGCGAAAAGCCGGTTGTTTGCCTGCGGAGAAGTAGCTCTTGTCCGTGAGATCGCGAACATAACAGAACTGTCCCCAACAATCGCGCGTCCCGTCCTCTCTCCAACGAGTGACGTCAATGTCCCGCCAGGATCCATAACCCGCACCCGCGGATGTCAGCAGGACGCTGTACGCGCCGTTGGAAAGCAACGCCACGGCACGGCCATCGATCGGAGTGCCGATAGCTGCCGATGAACTCTTTCCAGTGATCGAACCCATGCCGCTATTCTCGTTTCAAGATGCGTCGGGTATTGCAGTGTTCTATCGTGGTGCGGCAAAACTCTGCCGGAACTCCCGGTCATTTCGCCGGCCCATCATAGATTGTCTCCCTCAGTCGAGGTTTTCCCGGTCACGTCAGGTTGTGGCTGCGTGCCCCATTTCCATCCGACGATCGAGGGCATGTCGTCGCCATGCTCCTGAATGTACTCACGGTGCTCAATGAGCTTCGCCTGAATGGCCTGTTTAAAGTACGCGGCGCGTGCACCCAACTGAGGAAGTCTGTCGATGACATCGCCGACGAGGTGAAAGCGATCGAGCTCGTTGAGGACAACCATATCGAACGGGGTTGTCGTCGTTCCTTCCTCCTTGTATCCGCGCACATGCAGGTTTCCATGGTTGGCCCTCCTGTAGGTGAGCCGGTGGATCAGCCATGGATAGCCGTGGAAGGCGAAGATGATCGGCTTGTCTCTGGTAAAGAGCGCGTCGAAGTCCCCGTCTGACAAGCCGTGCGGGTGTTCTTCGGGAGGCTGAAGCTTCATCAAGTTCACGACGTTGACGACACGTATCTTCAACTCGGGCAGGTGCTCGCGCATCAATTGGACTGCCGCCAGCGTCTCGAGGGTAGGAACGTCACCGCAGCAGGCCATTACGACATCGGGCTCGCTTCCCCTGTCATTGCTGGCCCAGTCCCAGATGCTCACGCCCATGCTGCAATGCCTGACCGCCTCGGGCATCGTAAGCCATTGCGGTGAAGGCTGCTTTCCAGCAATCACGACGTTGACGTAGTTGCGGCTTCGCAGGCAGTGATCTGTCACCGACAGAAGCGTGTTGGCGTCCGGCGGAAGGTAGACCCGGATCACGTCGGCCTTCTTGTTCACGACGTGGTCGATGAAACCCGGATCCTGATGGCTGAAGCCGTTGTGGTCCTGTCGCCAGACATGAGAACTCAAAAAGTAGTTCAATGAAGCGATTGGCCTGCGCCAAGGGATCTCGTTGCAGATTTTAAGCCACTTGGCATGCTGGTTGAACATCGAGTCTATTATATGGATGAAGGCTTCATAGCAGGAGAAGAAGCCATGGCGGCCGGTGAGAAGGTAGCCTTCCAGCCACCCTTGGCACTGATGTTCGCTCAGGACCTCCATGACGCGACCGTCTGGCGACAAATGATCGTCGTCCTCATAAATCTCGGCCATGTAGCAGCGATCGGTCACCTCAAGCACGTCCTGCCATCGGTTCGAATTGTTTTCGTCCGGGCTGAACAGGCGGAAGTTCTGGCTGTCCATGTTGGCCTTCATGACGTCGCGGAGGAATTTGCCCATCACCCGCGCTGATTCAACGGTCGTCGCACCGGGGCTTGGAACATCCACGGCATAATCCCTGAAGGCAGGCAGCTTCAGGCTGCGAAGCCGCAGGCCGCCATTGGCATGCGGATTGTCACTCATTCGACGGTTGCCCGCCGGAGCCAACGCAGCGATTTCGGGCAGTAACCTGCCCGTTTCATCGAACAGATCCTCAGGATGGTAGTTCTTCATCCACTGTTCGAGAATGCGGATATGTTCTGGCTTATCCATCTCGCCCATCGGCACTTGGTGTGCCCGCCAGTAATCCTCGCATTTCTTGCCATCGATTTCTTTCGGACACGTCCATCCCTTCGGCGTGCGAAAGACGATCATTGGCCAGGCCGGGCGCTTTAGATTGCCGTTGGTGCGCGCATCAGCCCAGATGTGCTTGATCCTGGCCACGATGGTGTCGAGCGTGCCGGCCAGTTGTTGGTGGACGTTCTCCGGGCTATGGCCCTCAACGAAATAGGGTTCATAGCCCATTCCTTCGAAGAATTTTCGCAGTTCATCCTCGGGAATGCGAGCTAGAAAGCATGGGTTGGCGATCTTGTACCCGTTGAGGTGAAGGATCGGCAGGACGCAGCCATCGCGCGCCGGGTTGAGAAATTTGTTGCTCTGCCACCCCGTCGCCAACGGGCCGGTCTCCGCCTCGCCGTCGCCCACGACACAGGCAACGATCAGCTCCGGATTGTCGAATGCCGCCCCGTAAGCATGGCTAAGAGCGTACCCCAGTTCGCCGCCCTCGTGGATACTGCCCGGAGTTTCAGGTGCGACGTGACTTGGAATGCCACCGGGAAAGCTGAACTGCTTGAAGAGCCGTTGCATACCCTCCCTGTCCTGGCTGATATTCGGATAGAATTCGCTGTAGGTCCCTTCCAGATAGGCGTGCGCGACCAGGGACGGCCCCCCGTGGCCAGGGCCGATCACGTAGATCATGTCGAGATTATCGCGTTTGATCACCCGGTTCAGGTGGACGTAGAGCATGTTCAGGCCGGGAGAAGTTCCCCAGTGCCCGAGCAGGCGTGGTTTGATGTGCTCGCGTTTTAGCGGTTCTCGCAGGAGCGGATTGTCGAGCAAGTATATCTGGCCTACCGACAGGTAATTGGATGCCCGCCAGTAAGCGTCGATTAGTCGAAGATCTTCCGTTGAAAGAGGTGGGTTCGTTGGTTGATTTTTTCCGGTCATTTCCGTCTCATGCGAAGCCATCGAAGTCTCCCTATGAAGTCGGATTTATTGTCGCGAAGTCGTTTTTATGCAGACAGAGCCTGCTTCAAGCCCGATTGGAAACAGGCAGTGCCTCGGTCCGGCGAAAACGCCAAATGCATTTCGCCTGACGCATACGCAACGACGACGGCGCTGTCGTCAAAAGTCGGTGCGGATCGACGATCTCAGAAACCTCACCTTGTCGGTTTAGGTGAAATGATCGACGACCCCCTGGACGCCCTGAACGCTCTCGGCAACGATACGGGCAGCGCGCCTGCATTCGGGTATCGCAACGGCGCCAGACAGATGCACGATCCCGTTGGTTACTGCGATCTTGATGTCGAACGCTTCGAGGCCAGTGTTTTCCCGGAGCCGAACCATGACACTGCGCTGAATGGCTTCATCGCCTGAAGGTGTCCCATCCAGTTTGGCTGTGACGATCGCCTGCAGCAAATCGGCTCGGCTGACAATTCCGACAAGTTCGCCATGTCTGATGACGGGTATGCGCTTGACGCCGTGCTTTTGCATCAGCCTTGCGGCCTGCAGAAGTGACGCATCTTCGTCGATTGTCACTGGAGCAGGCGTCATTGCCTCCGCAACTCTCCAGGAGCTGCGCCTCACATACGCATTGGCTCTGTCTTCGGCGGGCGCTGCCAAATCCTCAGCGGAGGCAAACATTGCTCCACCCAGTTCCGTTCTGCGTATCAGGTCACCTTCGCTGATGATGCCGAGGAGATGCCCATCCCCGTCAATGACCGGAATGCCGCTTATATGATGGCTCAACATGGTCATGGCAGCCTGTCTGACACTGTTGTCAGGCGACACGCTTACGATCGTCGATGTCATGACATCTTTGACGAGCATTTCGGTCCCAACTCTAAGTGACTGGCGCGCATCCGCGTCTATTGCGGCGACAAAATAAACCCATTGCAGAAACGAGACAAGCCGCTCGACACGGCTTCCCGTTGGACGTGCGTTTGCGTTTGAAACGTCTGAGGCCTCTTCCGGCTGCGCGGCCGGCGTCTGCCTCTGCAACCATCCGAGCATGCCTATCATCGCCCAGATGCGTTTCAAACCTACGCACGTTGCGACGACGATCCCAAACCCTGTCAGACAGTGCCATTTTCAAGGATGTTCGTTGCCTTGTGGGAAAGTTCGAGCCGGGGGTGTCGTTATGGTTGCTCGCGCAAGCAACCATTGCAATCACTGCAAGTAGAATCTTCACGCTGCGACTGCATGCGGATTCCACGATGCGGGAGAGCTTGTTGCTTGGCTGAACACGAGCGCGCCAACGAGGTAAGTAAGTGCAAGGCTATGGAAGAAGACGAAGCGGAGGGTCGTCCCCTTCCTGTCCGTACATCTTGGTGGCGGTGGGCGCGACCACGGTGCTCTGGGCGTCGATCATTTTGCCCATCCGAGCTATTGGCGGACGCCGTTGGGCGAGGCGTCGGAGCCCGTCAGCGCGACACCGAGCGAGCTGACG
The DNA here is from genome assembly GCF_001424825.1 of Ensifer sp. Root31. Classification (NCBI taxonomy): domain Bacteria; kingdom Pseudomonadati; phylum Pseudomonadota; class Alphaproteobacteria; order Hyphomicrobiales; family Rhizobiaceae; genus Ensifer; species Ensifer sp. Root31. The sequence continues at coordinate 12,210 of NZ_LMCO01000051.1, forward strand.
AGCGCCCCCGAAGAACGAATAAAGGACCCCGGTCTTGGCAAAGGCCAGCCCGAGTGACGCGTCGGTTCCAGAGTATCGTGTGACAAACCCAAGCGCCAGCAGGTTCTGTTGTAAACTTCTTGGCTACGGATGAGAACCCAATCAAAGCAGCGCGCTGAAGCGAAGGTCAGCGGTTCGAAACCCTTCAAGAGCAGAGTTTCTATGGTCGGCCCTTGCGGACGTGGTCAAGGGATGCTCCGCAACATGCGTTGAAAGTCTGGCGTCCGCATTTCGACGCTGCCATAAATGAGCTTTATCAAGGGAGGTATCATAATGCAGAAGAACGCGCCGGATTTCAGCCTTGACGGCAAAGTGACGTTCGTGACGGGAGCGAGCCGTGGCATCGGTCGTGCTTGCGCAATTGCCTGTGCCGCAGCAGGGTCCGATATCGTGCTGGGCGTCCGCGACATCGCGGCGTCGGCTGGCCTGGTTGGCGAACTCGAGAGCGCCGGAGGCAAAGTCCTCCCGGTTGAGCTAGACATTCCCAATAAGGCGCATATCGCACAAGCAGTGGATGCGGCCCTTACAACGTTCGGTCGGATCGACGTCCTCATCAACAATGTCGGAGTGGCTCCGGGCAATCTCGCGGAACTCGTTGAGGAAAAGGACCTTGACCAGATACTCGATGTCAACATCAAGGGCACCTTTCTGATGACGCAGGCAATAGGTCGGCACATGATCGAGCGTAAAGAGGGCCGGATCATCAACATCAGCTCGCAGGCCGGTACAGTGGCACTGCGCGGCGAGGCGATCTATTGCATGAGCAAGGCGGCGATTAATCACCTGACGCGCTGCCTTGCAGCCGAGTGGGCGCGCTACAACGTAACGGTAAATACCGTATCGCCGACCTTCATCCACACCGATGGCACCGCACCCTTTCTATCCGATCCCGACAATCGCCAAGCGACGCTCGGTCACATTCCACTCGGCCGGATCGGTGAAACCGACGATGTAGTGGGTGCCGTGGTCTTCCTTGCGTCACCAGCTGCGAGCCTAATCACCGGCGCGAACCTGCTGGTGGACGGTGGATGGTCCGTCGCCTGAGGTGGGGAGTGGGGCTGTCCTCGACGACGGCCCTCACATTGCAAGCGACTTGCGGGAGGCACACGAACAATCGGGCTCACATGGGACATCGCACCGAAGGACTGCCTGGGGCGTTCAGTAGAAGTGTTGGATGAAACGCGGGTTCCCCAGAAGCGCTGTTGAGGGCGGTCGTTTCGAGCGCCTTCGTGCGGGACGCAAGGAACTGTTTGAGCCGGAGATTGCCCGCCATCACGGCCAGATTTTCAAGCTTATGGGCGACGGGATGCGCGCCAAATTTGGCAGCGTGGTGGACGCCGTGGAATGCGCCGTCTCGCTGCAGCGTGGGCTGGCGGAACGGAATGCCGCCGTCACCGAGGACCAGCGGATCCGGGTCAAGATCGGGAGTGATGTGGAGCTGGCGGCGGCGGACCGGCTGGCGCCAGGATCAGCGGGTGGGGCCCTGGCCTCGGTCGGATCGCTCTCTATGGCGCGCAGTTCATGCGCCGGCTGGTTCTCGTTTTCGACAGGCGCTGCCATGCCCGCGGCTGCTTGATGCGATACAGCATTTCTTCGAGTGTTGGTTCGAGGCTCGTGGGGTTCATGATGCGTTCCGTGCTCGAACCGACAAGAAAGGCGCGGCGGCTCGGACCGCCACGCCACAAAGACGCCGTGTCAGTGGCGCACGTTGAGCCGTTAAGCGGGATGAGTAGCCCTGAACCCTACCTGAAGCCGATTCCAAAGATTGATCGCACCGATGGCAAGAGACAACCAGGACCGCTCTTCTGCCGTAAATGCAGCCTCAATCAGCGCCCAATCATCGTCGGGAGCGCCAGTCTGCGCGAGGTTGGTCAGCGCTTCCGTCCAGGCGAGAGCAGCACGCTCGCGCGGGGAGTAAAGCGTTGCCTCACGCCACCCCGTCAGCAAATAGAGGCGCATGGGCTCTTCCCCGTCTTTGAGGGCTTCTGTGGTGTGCAGATGAATGCAGAACACACACGAATTGATTTGCGAGCTCGCACGTGACGAACTTGGGAAGCAGGCCGTCGTCCCATGGGGGTGATCCGCTTCGCGATATTCGCCGCGATCACTCCACTGGAATAACAGCGGGCGTGTCCTTCTTCTTGAGCAGGACTACGATGAACTTGGCCGGGCTCGTCTTGCTCGCGTTCCGGCTGACCAGGTGAATATCGGAGGGCCCCTCGTAGTAGGTTTCTCCAGGAGCAACGGTGACTTCTTCGCCGCCCTTAACCTGCATGACGATCGAGCCCTCCAGCACGTACACGAATGCGTGGGCTTCGTGTCGGTGGGCGGGTGAGGAGCCGCCTGGCTGATACTCTACGGACAGCATCAGTCCCTCTTTTCCCGGATAGTCTTGCAAATCCTTGGACATCAATGGCGTGACCTTTGCGCCGTCTTCAGCCGCGACTGGCAAGATCCCGAAGCCGATAATGGCCGAAACGAGCATGGTGCGTAGGATGGACTTCATTTTGGTCTCCTTGGTGGTTCTGGCGACCGCGGCACAAAAAAAGAGATCGCCTGGGAAAGGCCGCAAGAGATCGGGACGGTATTGCGCTGCAATGCGTAATCAGATCACGCCAACGGGCGATCGCCCCAGGGCGCTGTTCTCACGATGTTTGCTCTCGACGAAGGGGTAGGTGGTCCTAGACCTTCCGCCAGTTTGCCCTAGCAATCCAACTAGCCGATACGAACCGTACGCAGTTCGGTAGCGAAGGCCACCAATGCTGCCTATGCATATGAACTTGAAGATCAATTTCTTCCGCATTCCTGGGATCTTGTGGCAAATGTCTTGAGACGTTGACCGCGTTTAATTGCGGCCCTGCGCATCGGCCGTCGACGGGCGAGGGAATGCGCTAAAAGCGGACGATTTCGATCGAAGCTGCGATGCCTTCGGCCAACAGATCATGTCGGCTGGCCAGATCCTGATCGTGGCGTTGGCCAGCCGGAGGCAATCCATCAGAGTCCTACCATCGGAGTTTGAGGAATTATGTAGCTAATGCCACCAACGATTGCTTCTTGCCATAAGCTGCCGTTCGCGGCCTCCGCCGCCTCAGATGGGGGAACCGCCGACGGCTGATGCTGACCCGGAGGAGTTCATGTTAAAAAGGGCATGATATCTACGCCGTCACCTGGAAACACGGTGATGTGCGGGTGGTCTTTGAACAGCCGTGCCGCAGCGTCGATGGTTTCCGCTTCGACGACAAGGTAACCGCAGAAGGGGTTCACGGCGTTGGCGACACCGTCCTTCGTTATACGCGTCGTCTTGCCGACCATGCCACCACGATCAAGGATGGATGCGGCGTTTCTGTTCTCCCACGCGGCCCACTGTTCTATGCCGACGGCGTCGATCGCGTCCTGCTCGGCTTTGGGCAGCCTCCGAAAGGAGGCGAGGTCTTCGGGCTTCATGGTGTAAACGGCAAGAAAACGGGGCATTGGCGCTCTCTCCACGTGCTCGACGGTTTGCCAGATTACACTCTACGCGTCGGAAATCACCCGTGCCGGCCCCATAAATCTTGCGAGGCATAGGACGACCGCTTGTGGCGGATTTCGTTGAAAAACTCGATGGATTTCCGCCCATCCGCCCGTTTTGGTCTTTTGGGCGCGGGGTCATCGGTTATCTGCCCTTCGCCTTAGCGCAAGGTATCGATGTATGCCGCGCTCATGCGGCGATGGCGCGGTATAGCGACCTTTGCGGCCTGAGTTTCGCGAGCCTCCTGAGGTTTTG
>NZ_LMCO01000052.1:0-16741 GCF_001424825.1 Ensifer sp. Root31
CAGTCGCAAGCCGGCGCCTACGAGCGCAGCAAGAGCGATCCTCGCTATCTCAAGACGCCCGCCGTCACCAAACGCGTCGAGCGCAAGCGCGCCGGCGTCGTCGATCGCGCCTCGCTCATCAATGGCAACCTGGCTCTCGCCGCGAAATGGCAGTCAACGGCGAGCGCCTTGAAGAAGGCCGGCGCGGAGCCGTCGGTGATCGCGGCGGCCGAGCGGTTCGCAGCCGCGGCGGCCGGACAAGCTGCGCAGCCAGCGCCGCGCCACGCTGCCGGCTTTGCCCTCCTTCGTCTGGAGACGGAGGAGGTCGCTGACTGCGACGCGATTGAGATCGTCCAGCGGGTGGCCGGCGTCGATAGCAACTTCGTTTCGGCCGGCGGCAAGACAATTTATGTGCTGGCGCCCACAACGGCGAGCRTCAGCAAAATAGAGCGCGAACTCGCCAAGCAGAACGACGAGTTTGACCCGGGCGGAGAGACGCTGTCCGTCGTCAGGGATTTCGAGGCGCGGATGCTCAAGCTGGGGWTGCGTTCTGACGTAATCATTGAGGCGGTGGGCTCCTCGAAGGAGGGTTYACCGTCGCCCTGGCTTCAAAAGCGGTTTGAAGCCTTTGCGCAACGATCCGGCGCGCCGTCGAACGAGCCGTCGGCGGCACTCAAGACTSTCATCGCAAACATTCAACAGCAGAAGGAAAAGACCATGCCCCTATCGCTGGAACAGTTCGACGAGCGTGTTTCTCGAGCGAACAAATCGATGGACCGCCTATGGACCGCCTCGAGACCATGGTCGACAGTAGTGCGGAGCGCCAGGCCGTCGAGGAGATGCGCAAGGAAATCTCCGCGCTCTTTGCCGAGCAGCGCCGTGACATCGAGATGCAGCAGATGCAATCGGTCGCTGACACCGCAGGGGGAGGGGGCACACCGCCGGCCGCCCGCGCCGACGAGGCGCGCACCCAGGACCGGGCCGCGCCGCCGACCGTCGATCCTGCTATAGCCGCCCAGCAGCAGGCAATTGCCGCCGGTCGTGCCGCTCGTGCGGCGCGGGAACAGGCTGCCACTGCCAAAGGTGCCCAGGACGAGCAGCGCCAGCAGATCCTCGCGGCGCGGGAACAGGCTGCCACTGCCAAAGGTGCCCAGGACGAGCAGCGCCAGCAGATCCTCCGGCAGGCTGAGCAGGATCGCCAGCGCAGCAATGACCGCGATGGCGCGGAGCGCTGATCCGTCTGTAGTCTCCCTCATGTGGGGGATTCGGCCGCCGCCCGTGGCGACATCATCAATATTGCTCGGCCGACCGCCTGCCGAGAGGCGACCTGATCACGAACGCGTCTTTGATGCGCTCGATCGCGCCCGCGCCAAATTCCCGGACATGGTCCTGCTGCACGGCGGTTCGCTGAAGGGCGCCGAGCGCATTGCCGCCTGCTGGGCGGAAAGCCGCAAGGTGACCCAGATCACCTTCAAGCCGAACTGGACGAAGCACGCCAAGGCGGCTCCCTTCCGCCGCAATGACGACATGCTCTCGATCATGCCCGCCGGCGTCATCATCTTCTCGGGGTCCGGGATCACCGACGCGTGAGCGCCATGACCACAAGGCACTCTACGACCGGCCACGAGTTGTGCCCGGTCGCGCTCGCATCATGCCGATGGTGGGTGCAGCCTTGTATCGAGAGCGAAAGCCTCCTGGAACTTCAGCGCATAGGCCTCGGTGGCGGCGCTTGCCACGAAGACCAGGTTCCAGCTATGCGCCGACACCGCGCTCGGGATCGCGACAAAGCGATGCCGGCGAAGCAGATCGTCGCCGAACGCCTGTTGGCCCGCGCTCGGGATGCCGGGGCGCAGCCAGTTCGGATTGGGAACGCTGGAAGGATCGACGACATGCACCGCGGAGATGTCAGCGACCACGGCCGCCGTCAGAACATGCGGAACGGTATCAAGCACGCGAAAACCTTTATGGACCGCGACCTCAAGGATCGCCGTCGACGGGTCGATCGAGCAATAGACCGCGCGCATGCCCCTGCTGTTCCAGCGCCCGCCGACACGATAGGCGCCTTCCCCACTATCCCAGGTCGGGGCATAGGCGGCTTGGTCGAGCCGCCATGCAATCAGCTCGGAACCACCGAGCGCAATCGGCAGAGGCGTCATGCATAGACGCCGTATTCGAGCCGTTGGAGATAGTCCTCGATGAGTTCGACGCCGGCGGGCGTTCCCAAAAGATCGATCGGGCGGCGCTGGTCGAGCCCGATTGCCGGACGCTCCAGCCATTGCTCGGCTTCCGCCTGCGTTCCCAGGACATCCGTCGCCTTTGCCAGGATCTCGGCGAACTTCCATGCCCGCCCGCTTTGCTCCTGGCTAAGCGGCTTGGACGGCGCATCCCTGCGCCGCTGCCACGTCCGCAAGCTCATGCCGACGGCCTTTTCGAGGGATTCGGTCTTGCCGATGAAGAGCAGGCTTCCGACGAGGTGATCGATCGCCGAAGCCGGCAAGCCATGCAGCAGGAGCTCATGGGCATCGAGCGCACTCGTCAGACGGCGCGACAGGACACGCGTTCCGCCGAGCAACGCTGCGACCTTCTGCAATTCTCCGCCGGTTGCTTCCGGGAAGCCATTTTCCACCGCAAGTGCCATCGTGCATCTCCTACGTCATCTGTCGTTCCATATATGACAGCTGGCGCGACTTCTTTCAATAGGTCCGTGGAAGCCGACAGCCTCGACCGCGTCACTGCGGCTTTGCGGGGCAGGCAGTTTCACGCCACACTTTTGTGTTCGCTCAGCGAAGGTATGGCGGCCGAAACCCGCGCCGAGATGGATCGGGAACTCTTTGAGCGTGATGCTCAACGAGGCGAAACAAGTCAGTGCAAAAGTAATCATGCATCGAATCATCTTTGGCCCTTGAGGCGCCGGCACATTCAAATGGGCCGTTGACGCTGCAAATGATATGTCACTACATTGCGCTACTTGCGGACGGCCGCTATGAGCGCAGCGAGACGAAGATGCACGTCACGCGATTGATTCACCTCAGTGAACTACTTGATTTTTCGCCAATAGATTTGATCATGGCCGCTGCTCTTATCGTTTGGGCAAAACACTGGCCGAGGCCGAGAGTCGCCGTAAGCCGATCAAAATCGTGGAGACGCTTCCCCTTGATGCGGTCGAGTCGCTGTTGACCCTAGTAGAGACGATGGTCACTCTTCGGCCGGAGCGAAGTGAAACGTAGGTTCTCGATCGTCGCGTTTACGGAAAGTGAAACCGAGGACTGCTCCGCTTCTGGGATCGGTAGATCGGCTTGCACCGCGCTCAAGAGGTTTGGACAAGTTGATGTATGCTGGCGTCAACAATTGTGTACAAAAGCATCGCCGCTCCGATCGCTGAAAACGTAATTGGACGGCCGAAGCGCGAAGAGGACTTCCTGACTGACCGGCAAATAGCCGGCCACGCCGGTAACCCGTCCCATCGAGTGCGGGATGGATATCCTTGCAAGGGACCATCCCGCGCGTCTTAGAACGCGTTCCATTCGAAGGTCCACGACGGCCGCGATTTGCGGATAGTGGCGCTGTAATGCCCAATCCACCATGCCGGCGAAAAGGCTTCGAGTCGCCAGATTGATAAACTCCTGGTTTCGGCATCTTTCAGTGTCGACGCAGAAACGTGATGCTTCGACCAGGCCTGCAGGCAGAGATGGGCTGTTGGTCAACAGGTAGGAGAAGACAGTCGAGAGCATGGTTGACCCGTGCGTCGGTAGAAATCTCACCGTCCCGACGACATGATCTCGAGCGTCGACAACCAGCAGATAGTCAGGCGACAATTGATCGAAGATGTCGGTTTCTTCATCCCGAGAGACGGTCACCTTCCAACCAAGCCGATGGTGGAAGACCTTGGCGCGCAGCCTGTAAGACTGTCTTAGCCAGATCATTGTCTGGCACGACGCCGACCCCTGTATGGCGACTACTTTCATGTTCCCTCACTCGCTTTAGGAAGAAACGATATCGATGGAACGTCGCCGCCGATACTCAGGAAAATGAGCATGTGTCGTCAACAAAATGTGATCTTTGGTTGTAGGCATGGTTATCCCACCCGCCCGCCGTTCCTGGTCTCAGATGCGGATCTCTCGACGTTTGATCGCTGTCACGATCGTATGCACCGAGTTCACGGTGCCGAGACGTTCGCGAGTGTCACGCAAATGCCGTTCGACAGTTGCCTCCGATATGCCGAGGATTGTTGCCGTCTCTGAGGCGGTCTTTCCCGAGGCGATCCAGTCGCAGATCTCGGCCTGCCTTTTTGTCAGAACTGGATGTGCCGTTTCCTCTTTCAGGCGCAGTATCTTCTGGTAACCACAGAAGCCCGCGGCCTCGATGAGAAAGCGAAGCGGGGGCCGTTGTTCGATTTCGCCGCCGGCGATGGAGACAACGCCGATTTGTCCATTCGCACCGTGGACCGGCAGGCAGAAACCGTCTCTCAGGCCGAATGCTTCCGCCGATTTCATGACCTCATATTCCGCTTGTGGCAGCCTCCGGTGCGTAACGCTGCGCCAGCTGAACAATTGATCTGTCCTAAGACACAGCGACGCGCATGGATCATGGGTAACGAGTTTGTTTTCAAAGTAGTGCACCGACCAGCTTTTTGGCCAAAGATCCGCGAGAACCTGCGGTGTCCAGACAGACTCCACGGTCGGAGACAGAAGAGCGACCAGACAGGCATCAAATCCGAATGGCTCCAGAAGATTTCGAAGAGCTTCGCCCACCCCTCGGGGCGTCGTCGCTTGTGTAACAGCGTCGGAGAAAAGGCTAAGCGCTTCCCAAGAATTCCGCATCGCACAACCCGCATAAACTAATCTTCTCGATTTAGTTGTGAACTGAACGGTCGACAATCGGGGGATTATCGATTGCTTACTATAGTAGGTGGGTTCCGAGTGGCGTTTATGACAAATGGAGGTATGCGCCTGAGATCGGTATTTGCGAGAAATCTGCGTATTTTGCGCCACCGCTCAGGGATGTCACAGTCCGAGTTAGCGCAACTCGCAGGGCTGGATCGCAATTATGTTGGTAAATTAGAGCGAGAAGAAAGCGCTCCCACCGTCGACACGCTCGAGGCCCTGGCAATTGCGCTCATGACAGATCCACAGGCTCTTGTAGATAGAGATCTCACTCACTCGCCTTGATCGACTTTTTGGTTTTTCTGTCTGCATCGTGGTCGGTTATGAGCTCCACGACCGTGACCCCAAGTGCTTCGGCGAATTTGACAAGGGAGAGAGCAGTTGGATTCCTTCTGCCTGCTTCGAGCCCGCTGATGTAGGCCCTCGAGGAATCCGATCGAAACGACAGTTCTTCCTGAGAGAGCGATCGCTCTCTCCTAAAGCGCTGGATGTTTTTCCCGATTATCACCCTGATGTCCATGCGTCATGGATGCGCGGGTGCAAACTATAGGACGACAAACTTTAGTGCACATTTTTAATTGACAGGGCCTGCTCATATCTGACCTAATTTAAAAAATGGAACGATGTACGCAGGAGCGGGACAATAAAATGCAGGGAAATATGTCTTTGGAGCGAGGGCTCATGGTTCTGAAAGCCGTCGCGAGCTCGTCTGAGCCACTCGGCGTTCGCGAGATCGCGAGGCGGGTTGAACAAAGCCCTTCAAGCATCCAACGCCTGCTTCATACGCTGTGTGCGCAAGGGTTTGTCGATCAGATTGAATCCACCAAGAGATATTGTGCGGGACACGAGATACTCAATCTCGCTCGCACGTTACTCGAACAGGACGAGTTGATCGCCCTGGCCGACGCCGAGCTGCGTTTGCTTGCGCAGAGCAACGACCTGAACGGCTTCCTCGGCGCCCGTCGAGGCAGTAAGGCCTTCTACCTTGCCGCGGTGCAGAGCAATGGTTCCTTGGTCATTCGCGCAACGCCGGGTGAGAGCATGTTCCTGCATTCAACAGCACTGGGAAAAGCGCTGCTGATCGATTGCAGTGACGACGATATCCGCGCCCTCGCTGCCGAGGAGCCCTTCGTACGCAGGACGCCACGCACTGTCACCGATCCTGAGAAACTGATGGACCAGCTGCGGCGCGCTCGAAGCGTGGGATACACCACAGCCCTCAACGAGAATATTCCCGGCATCTTCTCGATTGGTGCCCCTCTCCGCAATGCGAAGGGGGTGATCGTGGCTGCGATCAGCGTTGCTTTCCCCCGCGCGGCGCAACCCAACCTTGCCGTCGCCGCCGTCGGCGAGAGGGTCATGGCGGCGGCCGCAGCGATTGAAATGGCGCGCGGCGTCGTGCGCGCGAACGTAAGCGAGAAATCCGATGCTGCTTAATCTATCGCGCCTCGAGCGCAATATGGATGCCGAAGGCCTGGATGCCGTCATCGCCACCGGCGCGGAAAATGTCACCTATCTCAGCGGCTTCTGGGCATTGCCACAATGGATCCGCCCGGGCCCACAAGCCTACGCTGTCTGGCCACGGGCCGACGCGGAGACGAGGTCCAGCGTAATCACGAGCAGCGGGACGCTCGATCTGATTGCCGATCAGAATGTCTGGGCTGCGCGCGTCGCGCGTTATGGCGAGTTTGCGGTCGAAGTCGGCGCCGACGTCGAAAACGACCTTACGAGCCGGCGGCTCGCGGAGATGCAGTCCCTTCGGGAGCATGCAAGTCCCGTTGAGGCACTGGCCGCAGAGCTTGAGGAGCTTGGCCTGAGAAAGGCCCGAATAGGGCTGGATCTATCAGGCCTGTCTCCCGGCTATCTCGAGCAGCTCAGCGCCAAATGCCCGCAAGCATCCTTCATCGATGCACAGCCGCTCTTCCGATCTACTCGATCCGTCAAAAGCCCCTCGGAGATCGAGCGGCTTCGGCGCGTCGGCAAAGTCGCGGAAATATCCGTAGAGGCGGCCTTGGCCGTTGCGCGGGCTGGAATCACAGAGATCGAAATGGCCCGCGTATTTCACGAGAAGACCGTCCGAGAGGATACGTTACCAATCCTTGGCTGTATCGGGTTCGGTGAGCGGAGCGCCCTGATGAATGTTCAGCCTTCGCAACGCTCACTGAGGCCGGACGACATCATCCGCTTCGACGTCGGTGGGCGGTATCAACACTATCGAGCCGATATCGCGAGGATCGCGTCTTTCGGAGAGCCTAGTTCCGGACTGCGCAGCCAGTACGCCGCGCTACGGGCCGGTGTCGAACACGGCGCCTCGATTGTCAGACCGGGCCTGAGCGCCAGCGAACTTTTCGGCGAGATCATGCGCGCCGTTCAGGACGCAGGTCTCGATCGATACCGAAGAAATCACGTCGGCCACGGTATCGGGCTCGATGGCTACGATGCTCCACTCCTTGCTCCCGGCTCGAAAGACGTTCTCGAAGAGGGAATGGTGCTGTGCATCGAGACGCCTTTTTACATGATCGGCTCGTATGGGCTGCAAGTCGAGGACATGTTCGTCGTCACCGGGCAAGGCGCCGAGCGGCTGACATCCTCCGGAGATATTAAAGTGATTGCGCCATGACCGTCGTTATCGAGCACCTATCCTGTCTGCGTTGCGAGGCAACCTATCCATCCGGTTTCCCAATCGACTCACGCGGTTGCCCACGCTGTGCTGCGACCGCGCCTTCGAACCTGCGGCCGATCTACGAGACTCGTTGGCCGCAGGCGGATCACGGCTTTACCCATATCCCCTCGATGTGGCGGTACGGTTCGATGCTGCCAATCGAAAGCAGCGCGACGGTTTCTCTGGGCGAGGGCCTCACACCCCTCTCGCCGGCGGAGCGCTTGGGAACCAAATTCGATGTCAAACGGCTTCTGATCAAAGACGAGAGCCGCAACCCGACCGGCTCGCACAAGGATCGGTTTTCCGCAGTCCTCACCTCCTATGCAAGGCAGCGCGGATATTCGACAATCGCCACTGCGTCATCCGGAAATGCTGGAGCCTCATTGGCGGCTTATGCGGCGCATGCCGGTCTTCAATGTATCGTCTCCACGTTTAACGGGGGACCGGCTCCGATGCTCGCTCAGATCCGAGCCTTCGGTGCGACGGTTGTGCCGTTCGACGAGAAGATGGATCGGTGGAAATTCCTGGCCGAGGGCTGGGAGCGCCGGGGATGGGTGGTCGCCTCTCCGTTCAGCGCACCGGTGGTTGGAAGCCATCCTATCGGTGTCGAGGGCTACAAGACCATTGCGTTCGAGTTGGCGGAACAGATGAATGGTCAGGATCTCGACTGGTGTGCGCTTCCCGTCTGCTACGGCGACGTGTTGAGCGGGGTCTGGGAAGGCTTCAAGGAAGCGTTCAACGCCGGTCTCGTCCGAAAACTCCCGCGCCTGATCGCGGCGGAGGTTTACGGCTCGCTGGACTCGGCGATGAGCTGCGGGTCCGACCAAGTCGCCGCAATGGCGCGGCCTTTCGCTACCGTTGCCCTGTCGATCGGCGCCACCCAGAGCAGTTTCCAGGCGCTGCGCGCCCTGCGGCAATCCCGAGGGATTGCCTGCTCAGTTGACAACGACCGCCTGCTCGCGGCGCAACGGGACCTGGCGATGCTTGAGGGTATTTTCGCCGAACTGTCGGCTGTGGCACCGCTTGTCGCCATCGATACACTTCGCCGGACCGGCGTCATTGCCGGTCCGGATTGTGTGGCGGCCGTGATCACGGCCTCCGGAATGAAAGATTTCGATATCTCGCAACAGGCGATTCCAGCCGTAAAGGCGTATGCCAGGCCGTCTGCTGCCTGGGACGAAATTGAACAAACTCTGCTTGTGTAAGCGTCGCCACCGCAAAAGAAATCTGTCCTGACCAACAAGGGGGAGCTCTATGAATAGGCGCTCATTTCTCTTCACGTCCGCAACTCTGGCGGCGTTTTCGAAAATCTCGTTCGCCCAGGCGAATCCTGCGCCCACCGACAATGCGACGATCGTCGTCGGTTTCTCTGCAGGCGGGGCCGGTGATTTGGCCGCCCGCGTTGCGGCGGAGCACGTCAAGCTGACGGACTCATATCCGGTCGGCGTCGAATTCCGGCCCGGCGCCGGCGGAACCATTGCGACCGATCAGATCCGGCGTGCCAAGGCCGATGGAACGGTGTTGTCGCTCTATTCGGCAAGCCCGCTTCTCGTTGCACCGCATCTGCAGTCGCTACCCTATGATCCTCTGCGCGACTTCTCCTATATCGCGGCCTATTCGAACATCGCCATTCCCGCTTTTGTCCGAACGGATAGTCCTTTCAAGGAGTGGCCCGATCTTATTAAGTTCGGGAGGGACAATCCCGGAAAGCTGCGTTGGGCGACTGCCGCCCCTCGCGGCATCGGCCATATTGCGACCGAGGCGGCATTCCGCAAAGAGGGCGTCACAGCCGCTTTCGTCCCATTTTCTGGCGGAGCAGATGCGATCACCGCTCTCCTTGGCGGACATATCGATATGGTGGTTTCCTCGGACTTTGCAGCTCATCTCAAGGCCGGCAAGGTGCGGCTTCTGGTCGAAACCGGGCCGGAGCCGGTGAGCGGGCATCCCGATGTCCCGACCTTCAAGCAGCTCGGCTATCCGCTTTCCGTCGCTAGTGCCTACGGGCTCTTCGGACCGGCAAAATTGCCGGCACAGGTACTGCAATACTGGCAGGACTCTCTTCGCGTCATGACCAGGACCGACCTCTACAAGCGGTTCCTGGAAACTTTGGGCGGCCAGGCGACTTTCCAGGAAGGCCAGGCTTTTCACGAAGAGATCGCCCGGAACTATCGCGAGATCGGGAAACAGATCGAGCTTCTGGGGCTGCGGCCATGAGGCTCGCATCGATTGTCGCCGCGTGCTTGGTCGTCGTGTCGATCGTCGCGATCAGCTCATCCCTTTCGCTTGGGGTCTGGAAACACGGGATGCCTGGGCCGGGTCTCTTCCCCGTAGCGGCGGCAATCCTTCTTCTCGTGGCGCTGGCCGCGACGATGCGGGAAGGATGGCGTCAGGAGGGAATGGACGAGAGGATCGAGATTCCTCGCTTCCTCGGATATGGCGTCGCCATCATCGGATTTGTGGGGCTGCTTAGCATCGCCGGGACGCTGCCCGCAATCTTCGTCTTTCTTAGCTTGGTCGTGGCCATCGTTGAGCGGTTGCGCTGGCCACAAGCCCTCGCCATCGCGTCGGGCACGACCTTCGCATGCTGGGCGGTCTTCGAGAGGCTCCTAGGCGTGCCCCTGCCTGCCGGTTTCTGGAGTTGACCATGGACTCAATCATCAATCTTCTTGGCGGCCTGCTCGTTGCGATCGAACCATCCAATCTCCTTGTCGCGTTGATCGGGGTCGTAATCGGCACGGCCGTCGGCGTGCTGCCGGGACTCGGCCCCACCGCAACAGTCAGCCTCCTCCTTCCAATTTCCGTATCGCTCGACCAGACGGCCGCGATCATCCTTCTGGCGGCGATCTATTACGGCGCAATGTATGGCGGGTCGATCACCTCCATCCTGATCCGCGTGCCTGGCGAGGCCGCAAGTGCGATCACGTCGCTCGACGGTTATGCGATGACACGACAGGGGCGGGCGGGCGCCGCTCTCGGCATGTCGGCCTCCGCAAGTTTCATCGCCGGCATCGCCGCCACATTCGGCATCGCTCTGGTAGGCCCTGCCTTTGCCGACGTCGCTCTTCGTTTCGGCCCAATCGAGAAGACCGCCCTGGTCTTCTTTGGACTAACCCTTGCAGCCTCGGTCGGCAGCGGATCCCGGGCAAGGGCCTGGGTCATGATTGGCCTTGGTCTCCTCCTGTCCACTGTCGGGGTGGATCTTGTCACCGGCGAAGAAAGGTTCACATTCGGCACCGCCGATATGCGTGACGGCATCGATATCGCTGTCCTCGCAATGGGTATGTTCGGAGTGAGCGAGGTGCTTGTCGCAGCGGAGCGAAAACGGCCGCCCGGGACGAGCAGCTTCGATAGGTATCGGCTCCGTGACCTGTTGCCCACCCGGTCCGATTGGCGGGCCGCGGCCGGCCCGATATCGCGCGGCTCCGCGCTGGGATTTTTCCTTGGTCTCCTTCCCGGCGGCGGGGCTTTGATAGCGAGCTTTGCAAGTTACGTGATGGAGAAGAAGATTTCCCGCGCGCCGCACCGGTTCGGAAAAGGAGCGATCGAAGGTGTGGCCGGGCCGGAAAGCGCCAACAATGCGGCAGCACAGGCGAGCTTTATCCCGCTACTTTGCCTGGGTCTTCCCGCGAACGCCGTTATCGGGGTGATCATGGGCGCGCTTCTCATGCAGGGCGTCACCCCGGGACCTTCATTGATCGCGGACCACCCCGATCTGTTCTGGGGCGTGATTGCCAGCATGCTGGTCGGAAACGCGATGCTACTAGTGCTCAACATGCCTCTTGTGCGCATCTTCGTGCTGCTGTTGCGGGTACCAGCGGCGCTTCTCACGCCGCTGATTCTAGTCTTCTGCGCGATCGGCGCCTTCAGCATCAACAACAGCCTGTTCGACGTGGGGGTGATGATGGTCTGCGGATTTGCGGCTTACGCGCTGCAGCGAGCCGGTTTCGAACTCGCGCCGCTCTTGCTGGCCTTTCTGCTCGGATCGCTTCTGGAACAGAACCTCCAGCAAAGCATCATTCTTAGTGCGGGAGAATTTAATGTCTTCATGAACAGTCCGATTGCCGTCGCGTTCAGCATAGCAGCCATCGCCATCCTCTTAGTGCCGCTGATCAGCGGCCGGAGAGCACGTCATGTCCGAAGTGGCCTAGCTATGACGTCCTCGATGGACCTGCGAGCCCAGGCAAACCGAAACCAGTCGGCCTCGCTACCGGCGACGATCCGGTCGATCAGGATCGGTCCGCCAGTCTCGAAGCAAGAAGATGAGCGTTGATCCTCAAGGCAGGGCAGAGCGGCATAAACTGCGTTGTAGCGATGCCCCTCGTCAGGAAGCAGAAAGACGATCTTCGCCTCAGGATTTGCGCGGGCGTACCAGTCGGCAACGAGGAATGCCGCCCCGCTTGTCGGCCCTACAAACAGGCCGTGGGAGCGGAAGAGATTGAAGGCGGCCTCCACCGCAATCCGGGCGCCGACCCAATGAACCTCGTCGACAAGATCGTGCCGAAGGTTCCTCGGCACGATGCTGTTGCCCATTCCTCGCAATTTTCGCGGAGCCGGTGGCTGCCCGAAAAGGATGCTGCCGTGGGTATCGACCGCAATCACATGGGTTTCCGGAGAAACCACCCGAAGAAAATGCGCCGTGCCGCTGATCGATCCGCCCGAGCCGACGCACGCCACCAGACAATCGATTGACCCAACTGTCCGGATGAGATGCTCTGCGACCGCTGCATAGGCGAGGGGATTGTCCGGATTGTCATACTGATTGGGCCAGAAACTGCCGGGAAAGATTTTTTGTATTTCCGCAAGCCGCTCCAGTCGAAGTTGCTGATTGCCGGAACCTTCCGGATCGTCGGTGATTGTCAGCATGGTGCCGAGGTCCCGGAGCCTGCGCGCGAAGTCCGCGTCGATCAGACTGGAGGCGGTAACCAGCGATAGTCTGTAGCCGCGCACGGCAGCCAGCATGGCCAATGCCATTCCGAACGTGCCGGACGTTGTCTCGACGATATGTCCCCCGGGTTTCAGCCTGCCGACATCTTCGGCCCGGTCGAGCATGAACCGCGCGGGAAGAAGCTTCATGAGCTGGAAGCACGCAGCATAGAGGTTGGCATGCATGGGAACCATTCTGGGAAGCTCGAAGGCTGAAAGCCGAGATCGATTGAGTTCATTCATGGTTCTGCAATTCCCTACCACTGGGAAAATGGAAAACGCCGACATTGCCAAAGCCGGAATGTTTAAGGGAGCGCGTGCCCGTCAACGCAGCCGATAGGTTGCCAACGTCAAATAGCAGGCCTGCGATATTGCCGCTGTGGGCCACCTGTATTCCTCGCGCATTGCACTCCTGGGCAAGCCAGGTGATCTCGTCAAAGCGCGCACGGGGTAGGTGGCGTTGATTGATCTGTGCGCTCAAGGTTGCGACGCGACAGAATAGCGGGGTGTCGCGATCGGTGATCGCCCTTGAAACGAGGCCGCGAAGCACGGCGAAAAGTTCGATCTCATCGGACGAGTAGCGAGCCGGCTTGTGCTCGGTCGTGTTGATAGGGTCGTCTCCGGTATCGAATCCGACAATGAGAAGGTCTGGAAAGTCACCGGAAAAAGCTTCGATCAGCCCGCTCTGGCGATGGGCGAAAAGGACCGGCTGAATGCCGAAGGCGATCGCGTCAATGGCAGTTTCCGCCCGCACGGCGAGATCGCACAGATCGAGACGTGAAAGCCGTTGTCCGAAGGCATCGGCAGTTGCCCGTATTGCCGCGACGACATCGGCCGTCGAAGACCCAAGACCGCTCCCGAACCGGATATTGCTGCTGATCGTCAGGTCGCCGCCGACCTTGTTCTGGCCAAGGAAATCGAGAGTCAGGCGCGCCGCAGCCGCGGCCTTTTCCCGGTCGTCCGGTCGTGTTCGGATCTGCTTGCCTGTCCGCGGCCAGAAGTTGACGACGCTCTTCAAGCGAGGATGCGGTACCGTGAGAAGGCCGCGCCTCAGGCCGCCCTCCGACGTCTTGAACACGCCTTGGAGAAATTCTCCATGGTGTCCAATCGCTTCGCCGTAGCCGGCACCGGGCGTGGATGGTGGAAAACCTTGCTCAGATGCCTGTGAACTGACCATCGGCCGTAACTCCGGTTGCGCCTCTATCCTTCCTCCTGCGGCAGAGTGAGGGCCATTCGCGATTTCCCGGAGATTTCATCAGCTTGTGCGGTATTTTGGCGGACCTCGTCGGCTGAATGCTAAAACGGCAGCGCTTGGGAATGCTTGATCTGGCTCAGCGCGAAGCTTGCCTCTATGGAGGCAACGCCTTCCAGCCGCGTCAATTTCTGCTTCAAAAATGCTAAAGACCTCGTTCCTGGCTTCAATGAGGCGGCCGCAGCCGGAGTGCCGGTTCTCGTCCACGTTACCGCACCATGGTGCGAAGTTTGCCAGGCGCAGAAGCCCGTCGTCGCCAAGCTGATCACCAACGGCGACTTCGCGGCCATGAAGAGTTCGACGTCGACTTCGACAGCCAGAAGGACGTTCTTCAGAAGCTTATTGACCCGGCGATTATGGAAAGCGGTGGCCGCATCGTCAAAACCATGGGCGACGGGCTAGCATTTTGGTCGGCGTCGAGGGAAGCTTTCGAGAAGTCGCTACAGGTTTTCAAACGTCCGAGATGAAGGCGCCAGCAGTCGCCGTTCCCATTACCCGATACGCGCAGAGGTTTACTCAGGCCCGACGTCAAGGCGCTGTTTCAGAAGCCAATCCCAGAGCTCCGGATCATTTAAGGCGGCCCACTCGACGCCCGAGTGGTCCACGCCCTCCAGAACACTCAAACGAGCATTTCGCTTCAGACCCACAAGGCGCTCGTAAAGCACGACTGAATCCGACAAAGGGATGACTTCATCGTTCGTGCCGTGGAACACCCAGAAGGCTGCCTTTTCATTTGTCCTGCTAAGGTAGTGGCGGTTACCGCCGCCAGCGATTGGAACGACAGCCGCAAATTTTTCGGGAAACTGTTCTGCCATGGCCCATGCACCGAAACCGCCGCGGCTGAACCCCACGAGGTAGACACGCGTGCGATCGACGCGATACTTCGACATAACCTCGTCGAGTGCGGCCTCCACTTTCTCGATCGGATAAAGCAGTTCTTCACTCGGATTCTGCGGCGAAAACACCAGGAACGGGAATGTCTTTCCATCCTCGACCAATTTCGGAATGCCACTTGATTTAACTTTCTCGATATCGGTCCCGCCCTGATCGCCGCCGTGTAGCCACACAACAAGCGGATACGCGCTGCCGGACGAGGCATAGTCGTCTGGCGTGTACATCAGATAATTAAGATCGTTCTTTATGCTGGCGCTCGATCTCGCCGCCAACTGCTCGGCATGCGTCACTCCCAGACTGCACATTCCGCATACGGCCGCAAAGACCAGCGCCATGATGTTCCGCGTCATTCGATCACCTCCTTCATGTTGTTCGGGTCTAGGCACATCAAATGGAACCGAGGAACCAAAACTCAACCGTTGGCTGCCATTTGGGAGGCGAACCGTCGATGCAGCTACGCCAGACGGCTTCGAGCCCGTAGCGGTCAAGACGCCTTGGCCGCTGCCGCGGTGGTGAAGGTCAACAACGCGTCAGAACTCCCGGTTCAGGCTATGCGGGAGCCGTTCTTGAGGAGCAGCCGTGTGCACAGCTTGTTGCGAGGCTGTCTCGCGTTTTGGGCTAAAATGAACGCATAACGTGCCGACTGGAATGCCCCTGCGCCGGTCACTGCCGTGGAGCATGCGCGCTCAAGCGTATGCTCCACTTGTTATTTCGTCCTCCAGTGCTATATGTAGGTAAATGCCTACATGGAGGTGACCCGTGAGCATCACGACTCTTTCCAGTCGAGAACTGAATCATGACGTCAGCCGCGCAAAGAAGGCGGCGAAGAGCGGTCCGGTGATCATCACCGACCGCGGCAGGCCTTCCCATGTGCTCATGACTTACGATGAATTCGAGCGCTTGAGCGGCAGGCGGCGCAGCCTTGTCGAGGCTCTCGCTATGTCTGGCCTTTCGGCGATCGATTTCGAGCCGCGCCGCGTCGAAGTCAGGCCGCGCGAAGTCGATTTGTTTTGAAGTATCTGTTGGACACCAACGTGATTTCCGAACTGCGCAAAGTTGGCGACGGCAAAGCCAATGCCAATGTGGTAGCGTGGGTCGGATCGGAAGATGCGGCGCGCTTCTTCATTTCCGCCATCACGGTTCTTGAATTGGAGCGAGGAGTGCTCGGCGTGCAGCGCCGGGACGCCACACAGGGCGCTCGGCTGCGCTCTTGGCTTGACAGTCATGTGCGCCCTGAGTTTGCCGGTCGTATTCTTTCAGTTGATGATGCGGTTGCGACGCGTTGCGCGCACCTGCATGTCCCCGACCGGCGCAACGAAGCCGATGCGTTGATTGCAGCGACCGCTTTGGTCCACGACATGATCGTCGTCACGCGCAACGTCAGGGACTTTGAAGGCACCGGCGTTGTTGTGGTTGATCCCTGGCAAAGCTGACGGTTACAGCGCAAACAGGCTTGTCCCATATGCCGAACCGGCTCTGCCAGAAAATCCGGAAGCTTCTTGGCGCGATACAGCACAACGGGCGCTTTAAGCAAGGACTGAGGTACGCCTCGTGGCTCAGGGTGCGGAAGAACCGCCCACGCAGAACGCACGGTCACCTGCCTGCATGGTCTGCAGCCGGATGTCGATGAACGCCAGCCAGCTGGACCGCGGCGCCGCGTGAGCCGGAATGATGGGCGAGGGATATTCGAGCGTCGCCTCGTGCCGACGCGTCGAATATCCCAACGGCTGCCACCGTGCGCCAGTCTTTAAACTTCCATTGCTGTACGCACCATTCCCCAAACGAGTTATGCCGACCGAACTCGACCTTTGAAAAAAAGGCCCGCAGCCGCGGCTGCGGGCAACTTCAAAACCCGATGAAGAGGCGGTGAGCGAAGCCTTCTACCGCACCGGTTCAACGAAGGGGATCCAAGTGGCCCACGCCATGCACCACGAGCAACCGCCGGTGCGGCCGTTCCAAAACCCGGCGGCCCGAAAAGGCAGCGAAGGACGTGAACCAGGCATGGTCCCCGTGGTGCGGAGAATGCAGCCTGGGTGACGGGTTTTTTCGATCACGACGAAGCCCGTAACATCTTTCTGACCTTGCGCGAGAGTTCATCAAGGGTCGCCATAAGCCGGCTCATCTGTGAGATCGAGGCCGTCAGGTCTG
>NZ_LMCO01000053.1:0-13164 GCF_001424825.1 Ensifer sp. Root31
GATGGTGTGTTTTTAACCTAGCAATAATGATATCACTTTGGAGAAACCAGTGGCAGCAGACCAGCCCCTATACGAGCAGATCAAAAGCGCGATCGATCGCAGGGTGGAAACAGAGGAGTGGCCGGCCAATTTTCAAGTCCCGTCAGAAGAGGATCTAGCCAACGAATTCGGCGCCTCCCGCCTCACGGTGCGGCGCGCGCTCCGCGAGCTGCAAACGGACGGTGTTCTGCTTCGCGTTCAAGGGCGAGGCACCTTCGTCATAGGTCCGCGTATGGAATGCGCCGTTTTCAATTTGGCCGATATAGCCGAAGAGATAACGTATTCCGGCGGCGCTCACACTTGCCGGGTTCTCCAGCACTCGATCCTCGGCAAAGACAATCCCGGACGAAACATGCTTCAGTTGGGTGCTGAGGACATCATATTTCATTCACGCCTGCTTCATCTTGAAGACGGCAGCCCGATCCAACTTGAGGATCGCTATGTGAATGCGGCGGAAGCGCCAGCTTACATCAAACAGGATTTCTCGAAAACCAGCCCCCACAGTTGGTTATTGCGCGAGACCACCGTCACAACCGTGGACAACACAATCCGCTCCATCCGCGCAGATGAGGAAGCCCGTCTTCATCTTCAGATTGACGCGGGTCAGCCGTGCCTGCTGCTAGACCGGTCGACGTGGCGAGACGGCATTCCCGTCACTCGCAGTCGTTTCATACATCCCGGAGATCGCTACCGCATGAGATCCAGCCACGAGGCGCGCACCAATCGCATTGTCACCATTCCCGCCACACCCGGCATTGGCCGCTAAAATCCGGCAAGAAGGAGCTTTCCATGAGAAATTTCGTACAAACACTTCAAGAGCGTGGGGATCTGCTGGTCGTAGACCGCGAGATCGATCCTGCCCATGAGCTTGCGGCCGTAACGCATCTCGCGCAGCAAAAATGGGCAAAACCGGTGATGTTCACCAATGTAAAAGGCACGCGCTTTCCCGTTGTTACCAACGTCTACAGCACACGCGATCGGTTGGGCGAGGTAATTGGGATCGCCGCGGGCGATTTCTGTCGGCAGTGGAGCAGGCTTTCCACCCTTGGCTCGGCGGAGATGAGGGAACCTCTCGTACCCGCAACGAAGGCGCTGGAATACGAAGAGGTCAAACTCTCAGACCTTCCACTGATCACCTACTCGGACCGCGATGGCGCGCCTTATTTCACGTCGGCGATGTTCATTGCCAAGGACCCTGAGACCGGTGTGGGCAATCTGTCTTATCACCGCTCGATGTTTATTAGCGACAACGAGTTGCGTTGCCGTCTTGCTCCGCGTCACCATCTGACAATCTACCACGAGAAGGCCGAGAAATTGGGAAAGCCGCTCGAGGCTGCCATGCTCATCGGCCCACCGGCCCATGCGTTTCTAACCGCCGCGGCACCCTTGCCCTATGACGTCGATGAACTGGAAGTGGCCGCCCGCTTGCGCGGCACACCAATTGCGATGCGCAAGTGCAACCATATCGACCTTGAAGTGCCCGCTGAGACTGAGGTCGTGATCGAGGGTCGCTTCCTCCCCAACGAACGCCGCCCCGAAGGTCCCTTCGGCGAGTTCATGGGCTATTATGTCCCCGTCGGCCCGAATGCGGTCTTCGAGGTGCTGGGCGTGACCGTCCGCAAGGATGCCATGTTCCATTCGATCCTCTGCGGTTCGCCCGAGGAAGTACTGACGCTCGAGCTTTCCGTCTCGGCCAACATCTACCAACGGCTGAGCGCCGCGCTCCCGGGCATTGTCAACGTGACCTGCCAGCCATTTGTCAATCATGCAATTATTCAGATTGAACCTCAATTCGAGGGCCACGGCCGTCAGGTCATGTTGGCGACCATCGGCGCAGAACCGATCTGGGCCAAGCAGATCACCGTCGTCGATACAGACGTCGATATCTACGACATGGACGATGTGCAGTGGGCAATATTGACCCGTTGCCGCCCGGACAAGGACATAATGATCATCCCGGAGACGCCATCCTTCTACCGGGATGAAGCAAAGGATCACTGGGGACGCCTGCTCGTGGATGCTACGAAGCCTTGGGGGCGGACGGAGGAATTCGAGCGTAAGCGTTTGCGCATGGTGAATGACGTTCGTATCTCCGATTGGTTTCCGGGCGTCTGACCATGAGCAGGCAGCGATTGATTATCGGAATCACGGGCGCTTCCGGTGCGGCCTATGGGATCCGTGCTCTCGAACTGGCTCGGGCGGCAAAGGTCGAGACACATCTTGTCGTCAGCCGTTCGGCACTTCTCACACTGAACCAAGAACTCGGCCTACAGAAGGCGGATCTTGAAGGGCGGGCGGATGTGATCTA
Source organism: Ensifer sp. Root31 (assembly GCF_001424825.1). Taxonomy (NCBI): domain Bacteria; kingdom Pseudomonadati; phylum Pseudomonadota; class Alphaproteobacteria; order Hyphomicrobiales; family Rhizobiaceae; genus Ensifer; species Ensifer sp. Root31. The sequence continues at coordinate 2,348 of NZ_LMCO01000053.1, forward strand.
TCCGGCAGCAGATATCGGGGCCACCATTGCGAGCGGGTCATTCCGCACCATGGGGATGTTGATCGCTCCCTGTTCAGTTCGAACCATGTCAGAAATTGCCACTGGCGTGACTTCCACTTTGATGAGTCGTGCCGCTGATGTCGCCCTGAAGGAGCGTCGGCGCCTTGTACTAATGCTGCGCGAGACGCCGTTGCATCTGGGACATATTGAGACAATGGCCGCGCTGACCCGCATGGGCGCGATCATCATGCCTCCGGTCCCGGCTTTCTACGCAAAGCCGCAAAGTTTGGATGAACTCGTGACACATTCCACCGCTCGAGCACTTGACCTCTTTGATGTCGACACGGGAGCCGTTAAGCGCTGGAATGGGCTTAAAGACAGTTTGGTTAGGAACTAGGATGAGGCCCGCCCGCTGTACGATCCATGGCACGATCATTGGTATCATCGTGCTCGACACTAGCTTTCGCCGTTTGCCCGGTGATATTGGCCACGCAGGAACCTGGCCGTTTCCGGTGCAATTCCGGGTGGTGCGCGGCGTTCGTCCGAGAGATGTGATCGAGGGCGACCCCCGTCATGCCCTAGACGCTTTCCGTGAAGCGATTGATGATCTTGTCGCGTTGGGTTGTACGGCAATCACGACCAGCTGCGGCTTCCTCGCGGCATTACAAGATGAGTTGACGCTCCACTCTTCTGTGCCTTTTCTCTCTTCGGCGTTACTCCAGATCCCGATGATTGAACGCATCCTGCCTGCCGGAAGAAAACCCGGCCTGATCGTATCTGATGCGAATTCACTGACTGAGCGCCATTTCCGCGGCGCGGGGGCATCCCTTGGCATTCCGATGTCGGCGCTGCCAGCCGATGGGCCGTTGCTACGCAACATGCGTGAACAGGCAATAGAAGTCGATGCGGCCCTCCAGGAAACCGATGTAATGACAACAGTCGCACACTTAGTAACGCGCCATCCCGAAGTGGGCGCGCTGGTTTTTGAATGCGCTAATCTGCCGCCCTATTCGGCGGCGGTATCGCAGCGGTTCGGTCTGCCCGTCTTCGATATCGTCACCTTGGTACGCTGGCTGCATTTATCGCTTGCGCCGCCGGGATATCTCAAATGACCGCACCTTGCGATCTGATTGTGATCGGCGGTGGCTTAATCGGATCAGCGATCGCCTGGGGAGCCGCGCGCAAGGGCGCACGGGTTACTCTTCTTGATGAAGGCGATATCGCCCATCGCGCCTCGCGAGCAAACTTTGGATTGGTTTGGTTGCAGGGCAAAGGCTTGGGGCATGCCGATTACATGCGTTGGTCGATCCGTGCGGGGCAGCTTTGGCCCGAGCTTTCCTCCATCCTCCTCCGCGAGACCGGAATAGACATAGGATGGCGCGGTGGTGGTGGTTTGCACTTCTGTCTTTCCGAGTTGGAAATGGAGCACCGCCGGTCTTTGATCGCGCGCTCGGTGGCGCAAGACGCTGAGATCCAAATCGAGCTTCTCGATCGCGATGCGTTACGCGAGATTGTCCCTGCTATCGGGCCTGAGGTTTGCGGCGCCTCTCTTTCTGATCTTGACGGCGAGGCAAATCCACTCTTGACGCTGCGCGCGCTTCAGTCTGGTTTCCAGCAGCATGGCGGACGGCTGGTCGTGAATTTCGCCGCCAAGAGCATAAGTCCCCGTGCAGGACAAGGCTTCATCGTACGCGATGCCAAAGGCGCGGCAATCTCTGGAGCGCGTGTGGTCCTTGCCGCAGGGCTGGGTACCAATGAACTCGCTGATCAAATTGGCTTGAAGCTGGGGCTCAGTCCGGAACGCGGTCAGATTGTTGTCACTGATCGGATTGCACCTTTCCTGCCGTACCCTAGCAATGCGGTCCGCCAGACCCAAGAAGGCACGGTGCTCCTCGGCAGCTCACATGAAGACGCAGGCTTCTCCACTGGAACCGACGTCGGAACCATCGCGCGGCTTTGCCGCATCGGTACACGGATGTTTCCGGCGTTGCGGACAGCACGATTGATCAGGGCATGGGGCGCTTTACGAATTATGAGCCCGGATGGATTGCCCATCTATGACCAGGCGCCCGAAATGCCCGGAGCCTATGTCATCACCTGCCATAGCGGAGTCACCCTAGCCAGCCTGCATGCACTCGAACTCGGTCCAGCGTTAGCTGAAGGGCATCTTGGTGCCGCGCCGCAATCCATGAGGAGCGCACGTTTTGCCCTTTAAACGTCTTTACACTTTATGCAAACCCGACAATGAGAACTTCCTTTTTGAAGACCGATGGGTGCCCTTCCACCCCGGGGAGACCCTCGCTGGAGCTCTGCTTGCGGCAGGCGTATCCGATTTTCGTCAAACACCTGACTCTGGCAGCCAACGAGGCCCGTGGTGCTTAATGGGAATCTGCTTCGAATGTCTGCTTCGCGTCGACGGCCAAGACAATCAACGCGCCTGCATGACGACTGCCCAGTCAGGAATGATTGTGGAGCGCCAGATCGGCCCTCGTCGTGACGCTGCGGGGGCGAAATGAGCCTCTGGGATGCCATCGTTATCGGCGCAGGTCCCGCAGGGATCGGCGGGGCCAGCCTCCTTGCCGAGAATGGCGCGAAAGTTCTTGTCATTGATGAAGCTTCTGGACCCGGGGGCCAAATCTGGCGCGGGATCGAGGACATTCCGGAGGATCGTGCGCGATTGCTCGGCGCTGATTATCTAGCCGGCCGCGATGAGGCACAACGGCTGCGTTCTAGCGGCGCTGAACTTGCGTTTGCCACCCAGGCGTGGCGGGTCGAGCCTGACGGTACTGTTTGGCTCAAAAATTCTCGGGGTATCCGTCAAGAACGCGGCCGTCGGCTATTGATCGCCACCGGCGCCATGGAACGGCCCGTCCCCCTGATTGGCTGGACCTTGCCTGGCGTAACCACTATCGGCGGGATGCAGATCCTCCTCAAGCGAGAGGGGATCCTGCCTGAAGGACCGCTCGTGTTGATCGGGACTGGGCCTCTGTTCTACCTTTACGCCGCGCAATGCGCGGCCGCGGGCATGCGAGACTTTGCGCTGATTGACACCGCAGCCACCAGCGCAATGATGTCCGCAGTCCGACACTTGCCCCTCGCTCTCACGGGACAAGGACCTTCCTATTTGATCAAAGGGCTGAAATTGCTTTGGATGCTGCGACGTGCGGGCATTCGTTCCTACGATCGCCCGCAGGATCTTCGCATCAGTTCTTCCACGAAGGGACTTGAGGTCCACTTTCGCCAGCGAGACGTTGAGCATTGTCTATCCGCCAGCCACGTAGGGCTCCATGAGGGAGTGATACCCGAAACGCACCTTCCAAGATCGATAGGGTGCCGGATGGGCTGGTCAGGGGCCGCCGCCGCTTTCCATCCTTATCGTGATAGCCATCTCCAAAGCTCGATTTCAGGCGTATATATCGCGGGCGATGCTGGGGGAATCGGGGGCGCCACTGTAGCCTTGCTTGAGGGCCGGATCGCAGCGATGCAGATCCTCAAGAGCCTCGGCTGGCCAGTAGATGAGTTGCTCCTGAGGGCGTCGCTTCGAGTCCGGCAGGCCCACCTTGCGGCACGACCGCTTATCAATCGCCTCTATCTTCCACCCCAGGCGATGCTAACGCCTTCGGACGACGTTATAGCTTGTCGTTGCGAGGAAGTGACCTGCGGCCAAATCCGCGCAGTGCTCTCTGCGGGATGCGCTGGACCAAATCAGGCAAAGGCGTTTCTGCGATGCGGTATGGGGCCCTGTCAGGGCCGAATGTGCGGCATGACCTTAACGGGTTTAACGTCAGCCACTCATAGAATCTCGATGGAACAAGCAGGCTATCTCACAATCCGCCCACCGCTCCGCCCTGTGTCCCTGGGAGAGATCGCCGATATTGTGGAACCGTGATGCGACAAAAGTGGCTAGGCCGGCCGCTACCGAGCTGCCAGCGCTCCGTTGTTCGCGCGAGAATGGTTCAGATGTGAGAACGGGTGTCGATCACTTGGATCGCTTGAGTGAATTGGGAGGCAGCGCGCCATTAGTGGCCGCAACGCGGCTCTGCCGGGCTTCGTGCGAGCTGCGAAGCCGATAACGGTCACCCGGGTAGACGAAGCGGCTACGTGTCACCGGAACACCGTCACGCCACGTCGAGCGGTCCAGCAGGAGGCATGGCTGACCACTGTCAATCTGCAGGAGCCGGCACGCGTCTTCGTCGGGTCTTATGGCACGAATTGTATTGTCCACGGATGTCACTGTCGTCTCGCGGAGCAGATAGGTGTGCGGAGTAATCTTGGTAAAATCCTGCTCTAAGAATAATGGCGCCTCGCTTGCATTCACGAAGCGATCCTCAAGCTGAATTGGCGTTCCATCCTCCAGATGCAGTAATCTTGCATGGACGACGACACCCTCGGGACCGAGGTTTAACATACTCGATTGGGGACTATCCCGGGATACGACACTGAGATGAATTACCTTGGATGTATGCGCGCCACCATTGAGAGCAATCTCCTCAGCCATGTCTGAAATGTTGAAGACAGCGCATTGCATGCGCGGGCCTACCACGAAGGTTCCTCGCCCTTGAATACGTATTAGTACGCCCTCCGCCTGAAGCTCGCGAAGCGCCCGTCTGACGGTCAGTCGGGACGCGCCAAACTCCTCCGCGAGCTCGACTTCTCCGGGAACTTGAAACTCGGCGGGCCATTCCTCCGCTTCGACACGACGGTCAATCGTGGTCTTTATCTTCTCGTAGAGGTGCTGTTCGGGCTGCGGCATAGTCGGCCTTGATAATGATATTATTACCAAGAATAACATGCCCCCGCGTGCCTGTCACGATCCCGCCTGCCACCAAAATGTCGACATCAAATGGCGCCCCAGGTGGCCCCCATGGTACGAATCCGCATTTCCTACCAAGTCGAGCCCCAGGGCATAATGATATTAGTATGAGTCGCACAAGTAATGCTTCAGCCTGTTCTGTGGCTGGAGCGGCTGCGGTGAATGCGGGAATTCAAAGCGCAAGGTGGCCTAGCGACAGGGCTCGTCATTCCTACAATTATCGCATGTTCAGGGCCATTCATGCGAGAACAACCACACTGCTTCAGCTACTAAAAGAGCTGGCTCAGCCCGTTCCGGTAGGTTGCTACCAGCAAAATGGCCGACCGCCAACTGGGCGACAGCCGCGATCCGTGCTTGTCGGTCCGTACGATTCTCTTTACGCGGTAGAGCAGACATAGCCTCCGATAACGCCAATACCTGCAGTTTCTCGGCCTGTAACTCCAGCGCTTTTAAACTCGCCCGGAATGGCGCGACCGGCCGCATGCTTTCTATCCACGGATTTGCCTTCAACCGCACCCTCACAGTACGCAATGGGCGCACGACCTCGGTCCGCCATTGCTCGCAGCCGTCATCCAGCGCACGAATTGCCTCGGCATCAAGGCAGCAGTCCCGCCCAGCTGCATAAAGAACTGCGAGGAACAGTAGTACGTCGAGATCCAAGCGATCCTGTAGGTCCAGACAGGCTCTAGCAACGCCCGGTTTAGCGTAGATCTCCAACATGAACGTCCACAAGTCCGGAACAAGGGATGAGCGAAGCGCCAACGTTTACGTTCCTTGCAGCCTGGCCGGCATCAGTTGAGGGCCCTCTGGAAACGATCTGGAGAGATCGCACGCGTGTCGACGGAGGCGGGGCGACCGGCAGCCAGGTTTGCCATGATCATGCCGGCCATCGGACCGGGTCCGAAACCATGCCCGCTGAAGCCGGTAGCAACTAATAGCCCTTCGACGCCAGTTACCGGGCCAAGTGCTGGGATCATGTCGGGCAAAGTGTCAATCACACCAGCCCAAATTGTGGTAAGCGCAACATCTCCGATGTCGGGGAAGAGCGCTTGGAACTCCTCTTGCGCCTGTTGCGCGCGTTTTGTTTCCGGTGGCAAATAATCTCGACTGGGAGGAATGTCCGCCAAGGGAGCCGGTACCCGGCGCGGCCAGAAACGCTCCAGCGGAGCGAGATAGTTGATTTTTGCTGCTTCTGGGTTACCGCGCCTTGCATCGGCATACTTGCGCATATGCCGCCAAGAATCGAACCGAACATCGTACTCGCCGCCGGCAACTGATAACAAGAAGGCGCCATTGGCGTCCTGGCGGATACCCGTTGAAGGCCCTGAAACGCACTGAGGCAATAGCACCTGGCTCCGTTCGGTTCGAGCAACCGTAGCTCGAATTCGCTCTTGGGGAAGGTCCAAACCCACACTGCGAAGTAGAGCTGCGGAACCAGCTCCTGCCGCGCAAATCACTGTGTCCGAACGGTAGAACCGTCCGCCGACCCACACCCCGACGGTCCGCCCTCCGCCCGTTTCGATAAGTCGCACTGCCTCCCCCAGACATACCGCAACACCAAGTTCTAATGCCGCCTCGAAGAAGGCCCTCGTGGCCCGCGCAGGTTCTGCCTTGCCATCCGACGGCGTGTACATCGCGCCTGTGACGGAACGTTCGCGGGATAAGTTGGGTAGTATGGCAAAGGTCTCGGCTGCAGTGAGGATGCGAGTGTCAAGCCCGAACTCTTCGCGCCCTCGGCGCTGCCACTCGCGGCGTTCAGCGAGGCCGGTCTCGTTCATCGCAAGGGATATATTGCCACCTTGATGCCAGCCCACGGAACGCCCGAGGTCCGCCTCGATGCCCTCCCAAATCCGCATGGATGCCATCATCAAGGGTAGCTCGCGGAAGTCGCGCGCCTGCTGGCGTACGAAGCCGAGATTTCGTCCAGATTGGGCGGAACCGATCATGTCGCGCTCAATGATGAGACAGGACATGCCCATCCGAGCGGCATAAAGGGCTGCGGCGCAGCCAACAATCCCTCCGCCGATAACGATAAGATCCCAGGTCCGCACATGTCCCGCCATCGTATGTTTTCTATTATTTATTCCGGCCATTCTATTCACGCCTTTTCCTTTCGAACCAACCCCTGTGTTAATCGGTCGAGGATGATCGAGAGAATTACCACAGCGATGCCGGCCCGGAGCGCGAGCCCAAGCATCATTCGGCTTAGTCCACGAGTGACTTCGCCACCAAGCCCGCCCGCGCCAATAAGACCGGCGAGAACCACCATGCCCAATGAGACAAGGATCGTCTGGTTTACTCCCAACATGATGGAAGGGAGAGCCGATGGTAACTTAATGCGGGTAAGGATTTGAAGGGAGCTTGCACCAAAGGCCTGACCCAGCTCTATGCGCTCACGTTGCACCTGTTTGAGGCCGAGTACCGTCAGCCGCAGCGCTGGTGGGATCCCGAAGATCACCGTGGCGAGTACCGCAGGCGCACGACCTACACCAAGCAGGATGACGGCGGGGATCAGATAAACCCATGGGGGCAGTGTCTGCATCAGGTCAAGAACGGGGCGCAGTATACGCTCGGCAGTTGGATTCGAGGCGGCGATGATACCAAGGGGTATCGCAATAACCAGTGCCAGGATCACAGAGATAATCACTAGGGCCGTCGTAAGCATGGTCGCCGCCCACAGATTACCAAACCAGCAGAAGGCGAGACCCGCAGCGGTGAACAGCGAGAGCCCCCTGCCTGACACACGCCAGGATCCCCACGCGACCAGTGCCACAAGCACGAAAGGTGGAACTGCGAGTAAGGCGGTTTCCAGGCCGTGGACAGCGGCATCGACTGTATCACTAAATGCGTGGAATCCACCGCTCCAGTTACGGTTCATCCAGTCGATGGCTGCGGCAAAATACTGCCCGATCGAGAATTGCCCATCAGCCATTCGTGCCTCCAATGTTCAGGAAAGTGGCCATTCCGGCCGATATGCGATCAAGAAGGATCGAGAGGACCACGATCGCAAGCCCGGCATCCAGCGCTCGCCCTACCTCAAGATAACGAACCGCGCGATAGACTTCACCACCAAGGCCATCGGCTCCGATGATTCCAGCGATCACGGCCATGCCAAGTGCCATCATCAAGCTTTGGTTTACTCCAGCCATGATCGACGGCATGGCTGAGGGCAGCTTGACCTTAAGAAGTTCGGCGAGCGGCGTCGCGCCGAGCGACTGGGCAAGTTCCAACCGTTCTACCGGAATCTGGCGAATGCCCAGCATCGTAAGTCGCACGGCAGGTGGCACTGCGAGAATCACCGTGGCTACTGTCGCCGATGCACCGCCGAAACCAATCAGCGCGATTGCCGGCAGTAGATAGACGTAGGGCGGTAGGGTCTGGAGCGTATCCATCAAGGGCTCCAGCAGCGCTCCAAATCCGTTCCAGCGGGTCCCGGCAACCCCGAGCGGAATGGCGATTGCCAAAGCAATGAAGGTGGCCAGCGCTACCAGCGCAAGCGTCTCCATCAACATCTCCCACAAACCGGCCTGCTGGCACATCACCAACGCGACGGCGGAAAAAAACGCGAGAGCCCAACCTGAAAACCGTAAGCTCGCCGCCACTGCAAGCACTACAATAATCGGCCAGGGACAGGACAAGATCGAGTTTAGCATCCAGAGCGCGAAATCGAGAGTGACGCGGATAGCGTCGAAGAAGAACGCAAAATTCTCGTTTAGCCAATCAACGCTGGTGTCGACGAAGCGATCGAATGCCTTATCGAAACGGAGGGAATTCATGAATTCCATGTCTGGCTCCTTAAGCCCGAGCGTTTGTGGCCACGGGTCCACGGATGCCGATGAGCAGATCGGCGACTGACACCTGTCCGAGTAGTTCACCGCCTTCCTCCACAGCGAGCGTCCTGCCGTCGTGGGCAAGGAAGCAATCGATGAGATGGTCGATGTCAGCTGAGGCTGGAGTACGTGGCAGCATGCTGAGATCGGCCCCCCTGATTTTGTTGCGAGGAAGCATCAGAGAACGTGCGCTAACGAGATGATTCTTGGCGATGCCGGCAGTGAAGCGAGCAACATAGTCGTCCGCCGGGTTCAACACGATTTCTTCTGGTGCGCCGATTTGCACCATGATGCCATCGCGCATAATGCCTATGCGACTGCCAACTCGAATGGCCTCTTCGAGATCGTGAGTGATGAATACCGTTGTCTTCCCGAACCGCGAGGAAAGCTCAACAAACTGATCCTGTAGCTCGCGTCGAATTAACGGATCAAGCGCGCTAAAAGGTTCGTCCATGAGAAGGATCTCGCTGTCACTCGCAAGTGCGCGCGCCAAGCCGACCCGCTGCAACATTCCCCCTGAGAGATCCGAGGGAAAGCGGTGCGCCCATTCGGCAAGCTGCACCGCTTCAAGTGCGCGCATGGCGGCATCACGTCGCTCGAGTTTGGGAACCTTTCGAAATTCAAGGCCCAGAGCGGTGTTTTCGAGCACCGTGCGGTAGGGCAATAGGGCAACACTCTGGAAAACCATCGCAATCTTATCAGCACGCAGTGCACGCAACTGCGCGGGGGCGAGATCGTTGATTGCCTTGCCCTCAATTAGGATTGTGCCTTCGCTGGGCTCGATCAGCCGGTTAATGTGGCGCAAGAGGGTGGATTTTCCGCTACCGGAGAGACCCATGATACAGAAAATTTCGCCTCGATGAACATCGAACGAGACATCGGCTACCCCTACGACGCACTCAAGACGCCGCAGTATTTCGGCCTTGTCGACCTTCTCCTCGCGAATGGTGTTCAAGGCCTCCGCTGCTCGCGGGCCGAACACCTTCCAAACGCCACGGCAAGAGATAATAGGTTCATTGTTGGTCAAAGGAAATCTCCACCTGTGAGCCAAGGTCGCCCGGTGCGGCTTGGCGGGGAACGTTACCAAGAGGACCTGAGCCAAGGGCTGGCGGGCGAGCCCCCCAGCCCCTCCGGCTAAATCATTGGTTGCCGATCATGGCTTGGCGGTCGAGTCGGTTTGCATTCGCTTTTTCCCAGCGGGCGACGGCCTCATCGATGCTGGCGCCCTCCTTGACCCAGCCGGTCATTTGCGTCAGCGCGGATTCGGGAACGAAGACCGAGGCGATCACCTCGCGAGCCTTTGGGTTTTGAACCGCGAACCCCTTGTGCGCCAACCAAACGTACGTTTCCGTTGGTTCCTGAACGCCTTTAGGATCCTTGAGGAACTTGATGTCGAACTCTTGAAAGACCCAAGACGGGGTCCAGTACATCGACACAATCCATTCGCCCCGATCCAGCGCCGATTTCAACTCTGCGACCGCGACGGGGCCGCTGCCCTCGATGATCTCGTATTCGAGGCCGTATTCGTTGACCACGTTTTCCGATTGGCGCATCATTCCCGAGCCCGGCTCTACACCGATGATCCTGCCGCGGAACTTTTCCTTGTGCTCGTTCAGTTCGTCGATGGAGTTGATCGTGACGTAAGAAGGCACAATTAACCCAGCATTGTACCCATAAGAGGCGACGCTCAGCTTCTCGAGTTTGCGCGCATTGCGCTCCCAGTAATCGGCTGCGGCATAATCAGGATGTGAGATGAGAACATCGACGTCGCCCTTGCCGAGGGCGGCGAAGGCCACGCCCCATTCTTGGAACTCGACCTCTTCAACTTCGAAGCCATGGCGTTCTAGCAAGTGCTCGGTGACGCTACTGGTCATCGCGATGGTTTCCCATTGCATGACTCCCATTTTAATTTTCTGCGCTTCTTGTGCGGCTGCCGACGAAACGGCCAAGCCTAATGACAATGCGAGTGATGCTAGGCATTTCTTGAGATGGTTCATGTCGGTGCTCCCCTTAGGAGTGAGGTTGGATCGTTTTCTTGTTGGAAGCCGGCCTGCAAGCCGACTCCGGGTCCGAAATCTGCTTCAGCCGATAACGAATGGGTTTGCGATCTCTTTGGCTGTCGAGAGCCAGATGGCTTTGGTCTGGAGATATTCGTAGATCCCGGCGACGCCGTT
>NZ_LMCO01000054.1:0-10843 GCF_001424825.1 Ensifer sp. Root31
CTTCAGCACTTGCCGATCGATCGACTGGACACCGAATGCCATCTGCGGCTGCTGGTCGATGAAAATGAGCTGGCTGTTGACGGGGGTCAGGACTTCGAGCTTGGACATTTTAGTTCTCCCTTTGATGTCTGGTGCGGTGTGGCGTTTGAAATTGATAAGCCTTCGGCGGTCGACTGCCTGGCTCAGGCAGCCGTCTCGAAAGTGAAGATGTGTGTTGATCAGGGGACCGGTTCAGATCGGATCCTATGCGGCAAGCGGAACCAGGTTTTCTTCGATCTGGTCACGGAAGGCTTCATATTGGTTCGGAAGCTTGAGCGCTTCGCCGAGATGTGCGGTGTCTTCATCACGATCGAAGCCGGGCTCGTTGGTCGCAATTTCGAACAGGATCCCACCCGGGGTCCGGAAATAGATCGCCCAGAAGTAATCTCGGTCGATGACCGGCGTGACCTGGTAGCCGGTATCCATCAGCGCCTTGCGCACTTCGAGCTGCTTCTCGCGGTTGTCGACGGCAAAGGCAATATGGTGGACCGAGCCGGCACCTTGGCGGGCAAACGGTGTTTTCGGAAGCGCTGCTAGATCGATCGTATCGGCACCGTTGCCGCCGGGGATGATAAAGCGGGTCACGTCGCCTTCGGTCTCGGCACGCTGGTAGCCCATGAAACCAAGCAGTTCCTCCGTGGCCGCCGTATCATGCAGGTTGAAGCGGGCGCCGGCAAAGCCGCGAATGGCCGTCTGGTCTGAGATGCCCTCCGCGATCCAGGGGGCACGGGTGTCATCGGCCGTTTCGACCAGGGCGAGCCCGTCGCCATCAGGTCCGATGAAACGGAGGCGGTTGGCGCCGAACGCTGCGTCTGTTTCCAATCCACCGACGCCCTTGGCAACTAGGCGATCCTTCCAGAAGCCGAGCGAGCCCTTGGGGATGGAGAACTGGGTCTCGCCCACCTCGCCCACACCTGGGCGGCCAATCATCATATTCTGGAACGGAAAGTAGGTCATGACCGTGCCGGGCGTCCCGTTCTCGTCACCATAATAGAGGTGATAGACACTGGGATCGTCGAAGTTGACGGTCTTCTTCACGCGGCGCAGTCCGAGGGCGTCGGTGAAAAACTTGTTGTTTTCGCGCGCATCCGACGCCATCGAGGTAACGTGATGCAGTCCCTTGATATCCTTGATCATGGCCGGTGCCTTTCTTCGTTGGCTTTGTCCGTTTCGATGGAGAAAGATGTAACCGGGTTGATGGATTCGCGGAATTGCAATATTTCTTCCGATTGAATTGCTATTTTTGAAATAATCGAGATGAACGACTACAAAGCCCTCCGAACCTTCCTACTCGCCGCCGAAAAACGTAACTTCGCTCAGGTCGCCCGCGAACTTGACATGACGCCGGCAGCCGTGACCCGTGCCATCGCTGCGCTGGAGGCCGAACTTGGCGTGCAGCTCTTCGTGCGCACGACAAGGCAGGTTTCGCTGACAACTGACGGAGCGATTTTCGCCGCGCAGATCCAGCCGGCCGTGAAGACGCTTGAAGATGCACGGCGGGATGTCATGAATGCGCACAAGGCTGATCAGGGACGGTTGCGCATCAGCGCGCCGACCTGGTTCGGCAAGGCCGTGCTCCCGCCGATCCTGTCGGGCTTCAGGGAGCTCTATCCAAAAATGAGCTTTGAAATCTCGCTATCTGACGGTCTGGTGAACATCGTCGACGACGACTACGACCTTGCGATCCGCATTTCCTCGCAGCCATCGGATAAGTTCACCATCTGGCGCAAGATCCGGGTCGTGCCGCGCATTCTCGTTGCCGCACCCGGAAGCCGGTTTGTCGATATACAGCATCCCAGCGAACTGACGCCCGACGATTGCCTCGCCTATAGCGGCGAAAGCCGGCGGGAAAACTGGGTTTTGTCGGACGGCGGATCGAGCATAACGATCTCGGCGGGCCGGGCGTTCAGTGCCAACAACGGTGAGGTTCTGGCTGACATGGCAGCTGATGGTGCCGGAGTGGCGATGCTGCCTGGATTTCATGTCTCGGAACATTTGAAAACAGGCCGCTTGGTTCACGTCCTGCGTGGATGGGCGCCGCCCGATCTGTGGCTGACGCTTTATTACCCGCCCTATCAGGCATTGCCGCCCCGCATTGCGTCTTTCTCGAAATTCTTCGAGGAGCAGGCGGCAGGTCAGATGGTGATGCTAGACTGAGGTATGGGTTCATGACCCCGCGTGCGAGGCCCCTCGCAGTATGGAATCTGACGCGTTTTATAGGATTAAGTGGGTGCGGCCGCGGCAAGTTTTGCCGCGGCCGCAACTTCTACATCATGACAGAACGAAGGCGAGAAGGTCAGCGTTCAAGACGTCGGCATTCACGGTCAGCATGCCGTGCGAGAAGCCCGGATAGGTCTTGAGCGTGCCGTTCTTCAGAAGCTTGACCGCCTTCAGCGCCGAGTCAGCGATCGGTACGATCTGGTCGTCCTCGCCATGCAGGACGAGAGTCGGAACAGTGATCGCCTTCAAGTCCTCGGTCTGATCGGTCTCGGAGAAAGCCTTGATGCCGTCGTAATGAGCCTTCGCGCCACCCATCATCCCCTGACGCCACCAATTCTGGATCACGCCTTCCTGGACTTTCGCACCGTCACGGTTGAAGCCATAGAAGGGACCGGCCGGGACGTCGCGGAAGAACTGCGCGCGGTTAGCGGCGAGCGCCGAGCGGAAGCCGTCGAACACTTCCATCGGCAGGCCTTCAGGATTGATTTCAGTCTTCAGCATCAGCGGCGGAACGGCGGAGACGAGGATGGCCTTGGCGACGCGGCCGGATGGTTCGCCATGCTTTGCGACATAGCGGGCGACTTCGCCGCCACCGGTGGAGTGGCCGATATGAACGGCGTTCTTCAGGTCGAGGGCTTCGACGACCGCAAAGGCGTCTGCGGCGTAATGATCCATATCGTGACCGTCGGAAACCTGCGCCGAACGGCCGTGGCCCCGGCGGTCATGGGCAACGACGCGGTAGCCGTTGGCGAGGAAGAACAGCATCTGGGCATCCCAATCGTCCGACGACAGCGGCCAGCCGTGGTGGAATACGATCGGCTGCGCATCCTTCGGGCCCCAGTCCTTGTAGAAGATTTCGACGCCGTCCTTGGTGGTGATGGTGCTCATTGCATTGTCCCCTTCGATTGAGTTGGCGGTGGAAGCAGCAGCGTTGCCTGCAAAGCTGAATGATGTGGAGAGTGCCATGGTGGCGGCGGCAGCCGCTCCGGAAAGCAGCGCGCCGCGGCGCGTCATGGGAAGAAATTTGTCAGTCATATTCGCGCCCTGCGATCTTTGTCTTTTGCCCTCAGCCGACGCTGTGTTCGTCTGACGAAGGGAAATTGCCACCAATCCGGAGTGACAACAATTGCAGCAATCGTTTCGATTCCATTGCATCCTTTGAAATAATATGGAGGGCGATGAGCACCATCCTCCCGCGTTGATGCTCGCACAACGTTGATTTTGATCTTACAATTGAGGTGAGCGACCAAGCGCTTTTACGGCCAAAGCGAGTAGCGGCAAGACACCGCCCACGAGGCTCACACCGAGCCAAGAGCCATTTTGCCAGGCAACTGAAGCAAGTGCCGATCCCGTCGCGCCGCCAAGAAACATTCCAGTCATGAAGATCGTGTTCAGGCGGCTTCGTGCATCCGGATTGAGTGCATATATAATGTGTTGATTGGAGACCAATGCGCCCTGAATGCCGAAGTCGAGGACGATGACGCCCACGATGAGAGCCACGATCGAAGCCCATGCTCCAAAGATAATCCAGGACACGACAGTCAAGGCCGCGCCAAGCCAAACAACGAAATGCGGTCCACGCTTGTCGGCAATGTGACCCGCTACCGGAGCAGCGAAAACGCCGACCGCTCCCACGATACCGAAAAGCCCGGCAATATCGGCACCAAGGCCGAAGCTCGGGCCCTGAAGATATAGCGCAAGTATGGTCCAGAACGCGGTGAACGAAGCGAAGAGGGCGGCTTGTACGAGGGTCGCTGTCCGAAGAGATGGCTCATGTGTCCAGAGGTGCCCCAGCGATTTGATCGCGTTGCGGTAATGCAAACGAGACGTGGGAGCATGATCTGGAAGCGTCGCGAACATCATCGCGGCGGCCACCAAGGCCATCGGCACGCCAATCCAGAACATCTCGCGCCAGCCGGCATGTTCGCCGACAAAACCAGATAGGGTTCGGCTGAACAAAATGCCCGACAGGACGCCCGCCATCACGGTTCCGATGGTCGCCCCGCGCTTGTCAGCAGGTGCCAATGAAGCCGCGAAGGGAACGATCTGTTGCGCTACCGTCGAGCTTGCTCCAACCAGAAGGGAACTAGCGACCAATATCCACGCGGACGAGGAAACAGCGGCTAGGGACAGGGCGATGGCAAGGATCAGAAACTGTCCAATGATGAGCTTGCGTCGGTGGACCAGATCGCCAAGAGGCAGAAGAAGGAAGAGACCGAGAGCGTATCCCAACTGGGTGGCGGTCGGTACTAGAGCGGTTGCGGACTGGCCGGGAAAATCGGCCTCGATGATGCCTAGCATCGGCTGATTGTAATAGATGTTGGCGACAGCGATGCCGCTGGCGGTGGCCATGGCGAGCAAGCCAACTCTACTCAATCCCGTAGGCGTTTTTGCATTCACGGTCGTGATTGTCATTTCCGGAGCCTTTCAAGCTATGAGATCGCGACAGATGTAGCTTTGCATCGCCTTCCGTTGTAGTATTGGCTAATGTTGAGCCTGTTTATCGAAACCCGTTATAATGAACACTGACGACATCGAGGTCTTCGTGGGCGCTGTTTCTTCCGGAAGCATATCCGAGGCAGGGCGCCGTCTTGGTTTAATGCCGATGGCGGCGACACGGCGCCTCTCCGCGCTGGAAGCAACGCTTGGCGTGCGTTTGCTTCACCGGACGACTCGGTCACTGTCGCTGACGCCCGAAGGTGAAACTTTCCTTCCGTACGCTCAGGCCATCATTGAAAATGAACATCAAGGCCGCGCACAGGTTCGCGCGGACACGCTTGGCGCAGCGGGGCTTCTTCGCGTCTCGGTGCCAATCGTATTTGGCGTGAAGATTGTGACTCCGCTGGTCCCAGCTATCCTTGCGGCTAATCCAGAACTGCAGATTGCCCTGGATATGAATGACCGCCTGCCTGACCTGACTGCTACCGGAACCGATTTGGCAATCCGCATCGCGCGTCTAAAGGACAGCAGCCTGATCGCACAAAAACTTGCGGATAACCCACGAACGCTTGTTGCCTCGCCGGGCTATCTTGAGCGGCGTGGGATGCCGCGTTCCATCGATGACCTCGCTCACCATGATTGCCTTCCTATGACAGGAGTCACGCATTGGACTTTCGTCGCCAGTGGCTCCGAAACCCATGTTCGCATAGGCTCTCGGTTTTCTTCGAGCAGCATCGCTGGATGCCAATCTGCTTGTGTCGCCGGGGCTGGGATCACCCTGCTTTCCGAATGGGCGATCGCCGATGACGTACTCGAAGGGCGGCTGCAGCGCGTGGTCCTCGATGACGCCACTCCTGAAGAAATTGGGATCTGGGCAGTCTACCCGACCACCAGGAACGTCCTGCCCAAAGTGCGCGTGTTCGTCTCCGCTCTGAGCCTTGCATTGCAGTCGGAGACCAATGCTCGTTAGAGCGTGTGACGGAACGAAGCGGCCTTTTCTTTGTGCGCCACAGAGCTCTCTGCCAACGGCGGTCGACGCACGCAAATCTCAACTGGTTCTGCAGGCGAGTTGCCCCAACACGTCGAATTCAGGACAGCAAGCCTTCGGGATTCAACACTAACCGCTGTCGTTTTCGTCGATGCCTTCCGCAGCGCCGGGACTAATCCAGATGCTATGCGTTTTGAGAAAATACCGCTGGAACACGCCACAATCTCCAAGGTCTCAGTGACAACAAAAGCCGCTGAGACCTTCTTTCGAGGCAGTTAGCTCTCGTGAAGAGCCTTCGATGTCATGGCGCGTCAGATTTCCGTTACCGCTGGGCGACCGGGCGCACCAGCGGCGTCACGCGGCGGATGGTCACGCGGCGGTTCTCCTCCTCGGGCTCCTGCGTGCCGATCTTCAGGAAGCGCTCACCATAGCCTTGGGTGACCAGGTTTTCCGCCGGGATGCCATAGACCTCGGTCAGGAGGACTGCGACGGACTCGGCACGCTCATCGGAGAGTACCAGGTTCGAGCGGTCGGAACCGACGGCGTCCGTGTGCCCCTCGATGAAGAAGGTCTCACCGGGATCCTTGTCGAGAACTTTCTGCATCGCGTCCGCAACCTTGCGCAGTGTCTTGGCCTGCGACATCGACACTTCGGCACTCCCCGTCACGAAGTGGATCGTATCGAGATCGATGCGTCGGACCTTGTCACGGAGACGGGCCGAATTGCGGACCTCATCGATCGTATAGACCCGCTCGACCCGTTCGACCGGTGGCTCGGACAGGAATTCATAGTAGTCCCGATCCGGTTCCTCCGCGTAGTCGACGATGTAGTCGTCGACCGGAATCGCCAGGCGCATCGGCGGCAATTCGTAGCCGACGTCGAAGATCGCCGGACGTCGTTCCTCCTGATATTCCGGCGCGTACATCAGCACATACTCGTTGCCGTCGCGGTCGACGCGCGACCGCTGCAGGATGTTGCCGTACCGGTCGTAGACCGTGACGATGCGATAGCCGCCCGGGCGGACGATCGTTTCACGAACGCGGCCGCGCGCCAACTGATCGTAGTAGGTCTCCTCCGAATCGCGGCGGAGCCTTGGCCGATCGTCGCCACGCACGAAGAACTGGTCGCCGACGCCGAGGACGACGCGATCGTCGATCCTCTCGACCACCTGCACCTCGGTGACATCATTATTCGTGGTGTTGTTGATGACCGTGTTATTGACGATGTTCGTCGTCTCCGGAACCGTGAACTCTGGCGCCGCTTCGACGCGTTGGCCTTCTTCCTTGATCGCGGCCTCGATCCTCTGCGGGGCCGCCTGCCGCACTTCGGCTGGAATCTCCGCCTGGGCCGCGGCGTCGTCGGTCGGCGGCGCTATGTTCTGCTCCTGGACGCGCAGCTCTTCGCGCTGCTTGCGCCGAGCCTCGCGCCCCCGGTTGCCACCGGCATTGTCGGCGTCCTTGTCGCTGTCGAGCACAGCCGCGCCGTTATCGACCGGAAGCACTACGGTCTCATCGGTCGCCGCCGGATCCTGTGCTATCTTGCGCTTCTCTTCCTTCGTGCGCCTGTCGACGACGATCGGAGCGGACCTGGCCCGAGGCGCTTCACCCTGGAGCTGCTCCGCCGTTGCGGGTTGTTCGGACCCCGGAACGGGCTGCTGTCCTTCCGCCTGTTGTTTGCGCTTCTTGGGCGCAGGTATCTGCTGCTCCCCGGCCTGCTGTGGGGTGCCTTCCTCTACGGCAGGCTGCTGTTCTTCGACCTGCTCCTTGCGCTTCTTGCGCACAGGAATTTGTTGCTCCTCAGCCTGCTGCGGAGCCCCTTCTTCTACGGCGGGCTGTTGTTCTTCGACCTGCTGCTTGCGCTTCTTGCGCGCAGGAGTTTGTTGCTCCTCAGCCTGCTGCGGAGCGCCTTCCTTTACGGCGGGCTGCTGTTCTTCGGCTTGCTGCTTGCGCTTCTTGCGCACAGGAGTTTGTGGCTCCTCAGCCTGCTGCGGAGCGCCTTCCTCTACGGCGGGTTGCTGTTGTTGGGCCTGCTGCTTGCGCTTCTTGCGCACGGGCGCTTGCTCTTCAACCTGCTGCGGCGCGTTTTCCTCGGTGCTGGGCTGCTGTCCGTCCGCCTGCTGCTTGCGCTTTTTGCGCACAGGCTCTTCTACCTGGCGCTGCGGCTCTTCGACACGCGGTTGTTGCTGTTCTGTCTGCCCTTCCTCGGCGGCATGCTGCTTCTTGCGCTTCTTGAGCAACAGCTGGTCCTCGGGCGACTGCTGGTCGGCGCCTTGCTGCGCCACCTGGAAGGGCGCCATCAGGCTCTCGGCCAGCGCCGGCTGAATTGCGAATGACACGGAGAGAACGGGCAAGGCCACTGTTGCGAAAAGTTTGGATCGAATCGACATGATCTTCCTTCGTCTTGTTGCGAGGTCCCCGCGACAGTTGCGCGTATCGCCCCGCATCAAAGTCGGTCGAGCGGCGCGCCCGCTCGCGAACTCCCAACGGGCCATCGCCCGCGGTTCCGACTTTTTTGTGTCAGCCAAACACTAGTCCCAACGCCGCAGCTGCCGATCGGTTCCGCTTGCTGGCCCATTCCTGACCGACTTACGCCGAAAAGAGACTCGCAAGCATGGGGGTCAAGGAGGTGAGCTGGCAGTCTTGCTAGTGCTGTGGATCGGCGTCCGCGGTGGGTTTGTCAGCGACCCGCAGAGGGTGTGGCATATATTCACGTACAATAATGGAACCTTTGGCTTCGGGTCCGATTCTACAATTATCTCACGGAAGGAGCGATAATGGCCCTCACCTCAGACTGCTGCAAGGTAACGACAAGTGCCTCAGCTCAATTCCGTCTGTCCCTCGACTCGATGCACAGCGGACTGCGAGCGCCTGGCCGATATGAGCGTTCGTGTCGAGACTTGCGGCAGATGCACGGGTGGCTGTCGCCGGCGTTGGACGGATGGTTATTGATGTAAGGGCGGCTGTCAAAGGCTTGCGATGGCTGGCGATTACGATGGTCTGCGCCAGCTGTGCTACCTGTACATCCACTCAAGCGCCGCACAAGAACCGCAGCAATGGATATACTTCCGAAATTGTACACGGCGTGAAGGCGAGCACGCGGGGCGCCTACGGCAAGAATATTCGCAAGGGTGGTGGCCGCTATATGGTCGGTAAGCCCTATGTGGTCAAAGGCAAGCGTTATTATCCGAAGGAAGACCCGAACTACGACAAGAAGGGTGTCGCTTCTTGGTACAGCCCGGCCTTTCGCGGGCGGCGGACCGCAAACGGCGAAATTTACGATCCGGATCACCTTTCCGCCGCGCATCCGACCCTTCCCTTGCCCAGCTATGTGCGGGTGACCAATCTTGAAAACGGTTCTTCGCTCATCGTGCGCGTCAACGATCGCGGTCCGTTTCATCGGGGTCGCATCATCGACGTTTCCAGCAAGGCAGCCGAACTGCTGGACCTGAAGCCCCGTGGCACGGGCGCCGTTCAGGTGCAGTATGTGGGCCGCGCCCGCCTGGGCGGACAGGATATGCCCTATCTCATGGCCTCCTTTGTGAAGAAAGGTGATCGCTTCCCGGCCGTCAATCCGGAGCCTCAGATTGCAACCGGCCTACTGGTGGCGTCGAAGCAGGCGAAGGGCGACCATTCACGGAGCGACGGTCAGCCCCTCTGGCCGATGTTGCCTGAGATCGGCCACGTTACATTTGAACGGCCGTCCGAATACGCCTGGGCCGGCGGCCTGGGCGGCGATGCAGATGTCAAATATTGCTTGGACAAGGACATTGATGACGGTGCGCGCGACATGTGCGAGATTCAAGTTATCCCTCTGCCGGGTTGGGATCGCGATCGGCGTCTGATCGGTGTGATCTCTATAAGGCGACGCCGCTCTCGTTGTCTTGCGCACCAACAGCGCGTCAACGTGGTAGGATCGGGTCAAGCGGACAACATCAGGGCCAGCAGGTCATAACGTGCCGCACAAACAGGCCGGAGACATGACTGCACCCGACCCGCAAAGCTCAAACATGCCCAAAACCACATTGCCAAACGGGCTTCATCCAGACATGGCGTGACCGCCCGCAGGCGACATCCGGGCGGAAGCGGGCGACCGTCGAGTTAACCGAACGCATGATTGTTGGAGCGCTGGGCATGCACGGCGCCGAGTTCGCGCCTTTCCGCCTCGGTCTCCATCGCCAGATCGAGCACCTTCTGCAGGTTCGCCGCATGGCGGAAGCCGGGCTCGACCGTCTTGGCATCCCGAACCGCGGCGACGAAGCGCTGGTAGTTGGTCGGAACAGTACCGGCACCGACATCACGCCAGGTTGCCGTTTCAACATCCGTGCCGAGGCAGGCGCGAAGCGTCGAGCCATCGGGCGTATGGACAACCTCGATCGCCCCCTTGTCGCCATGCAGCCGCAGCCGCAGCTCGTTGAGATGGCCGGTGGCCCAGCGGCTGGCATGGATCACGCCCATGGCGCCGTTGCTGAACTCGGCCGTCATGACGAAGCTGTCGTTGGCGTCGAGATCATATTCGCCGATCCGGTTTCCCGGCGCCTTGTCGAAGGTCTTCAACCGCGCGAAGATCCGCTCAGCGTCGGTGCCGGCGCCATAACCGGCGAAGTCGAGGATATGGATGCCGACATCGCCGAGCACGCCGTTCGAGCCGTGGTTGGTCGACAGCCGGAGACGAGCCAGCTCTGCAGATAGGACGCCTCCAGATGGCGCAACTGGCCGACATCGCCGGCCAGCACCATCGCCCGCGCCTTTTGCAGCGGCGCGACATTGCGATAGGTCAGGTTGACCATGGTCACCAGCCCCGATCGCTCGGCGGCATCGGCCATTTCCGCCGCCTTGGCGTAGTTTTCCGCCAGCGGCTTTTCGCACAGCACGTGCTTGCCGGCGGCAAGCAATGCCAGTGTCGTCGGGTGATGCGCCTTATCGGGCGTCACATTCGTCGCCGCATCGAACTTGCCCCAGGCAATGGCGTCGTCGAGCGAGGTGAACGTATTGGCGATGCCGTGTTTCTCGGCAAAGCCTTTGGCGCGCTTGGGGTCGACATCGACCGCTCCCACCATTTCCACGCCTTCGATCTGAGCGAAGGCTTGGGCATGGCTGTTGGCCATGCCGCCGGTTCCAACAACGAGAAGACGCATGATGCTCACCTGTAACCCGCTTC
>NZ_LMCO01000055.1:0-8121 GCF_001424825.1 Ensifer sp. Root31
AAAACCTCAGGAGGCTCGCGAAACTCAGGCCGCAAAGGTCGCTATACCGCGCCATCGCCGCATGAGCGCGGCATACATCGATACCTTGCGCTAAGGCGCAGGGCAGATAACCGATGACCCCGCGCCCAAAAGACCAAAACGGGCGGATGGGCGGAAATCCATCGAGTTTTTCAACGAAATCGGCCGACTGCGGACGTAATGATTGCAAAGCGCCAGAAAGAAAGCCAGTCCGGCAAAGACGACGACAGGCAGATACTGCGGCCGCTTCGCGAATAGGTTGGTGCCATCAGCCGGCTGCGGGCGGGAACTCTCTCCCCACATAAGCCGTATCCCGCATGCCGGACACAGAGAGTGCTTGGCCGTTTCTGGTCACTTCGGCCAAGTCCGACGAGTGGTGCAGCGCTTCCTCAACAAGCCCATGGCAGCAAGTGGTCGGACTGCACCACAATCGTCACTCGATGGCTCACGCCACCTGAGCAGCCGTCGCTTGCCCTTGCGCGACAGAGACAGCCTCCGTTACCGCCAGTTCCGCCATCGCCAGCGCTGCCTCGCGGGTTTTGGCGGCGGCGATGAAGCGGCCGTTGTGGCAGAAGGTGGCGCCCGCAACGCCGCAGGCGGCCTCGAGGTCGGCGTTGGTGAGGCCGGCCCAGGCGGCCGGCAGGTCGGCGCGCAGCTCGAAGCCCTCGTCGGCGCGGCGGATGCCGGTCAGGCACCAGTCCTTGTCGCGCGGGTGGACGACAAACAGCAGGTGATCGGCGCCTGCCTTGACGATGGCGGGACGGAACGGCATGCCCATCGGCAGCTCCAGCACACGGGCCTCGCCGGTATCGACGATCGCCTGGTGCACGACGGCTTCCGCACGCAGTTTTGCGGCGCTACGGCCGATGCTGGCCTCGACGAAACTGCGGGCGATGGCGAGGGCTGAATGGAAGGCGCGATCATCGGCGCCGGGATCGGTCTCGTCGAAAACCGGTTTCAGGGTTTCGAGCAGCGCCGGCAGCGTCAGTCCGGCGAGCGGCCCGGCAACGGAGGGGCTGAGCGCGCCATTGTCCACCAGATCGATTGGCAGCACGAAGCTCTTGTCGAAGGAGGCGTGCACCGCCTCGACATGCGCTTCCGGGACACCGGAGGCGGCGAGATAATCGCGGCCATAATGCTTCCAGATCAGGCCGAACGAGCTGTAGGGCTGGCCATCATCGCGCAGCGGTGCGCCGCGCTGGTGATGGTCGAAGATCCTGGTTTCAGCGTCATAGGCGCCGCCGACGTCGTAGATGATGCGGTCGGTGCCGGGTGTGATCCACTCCGGCGCCCGGCTGCGCACGATCTTCGCCTCAGGGAACAGCCGGGTCAGGATGACGCTCGACATGAGCTCATCGGCATGGAAGCCACCGGAATGGGTGACGAGGAATTCTGGGCTCATGCCGGGATACGCCTTGTGGTTTTCTGAAGAAAGTTCGCCCGAGGGGCGTTTGCGATGGCACCAGATAGCCTTTGCCAGACGCCATCTCAACCCTCTGATCGCTTATTCCGGGGTTCGCGCCCTCATCCGGCACGGCCTTGCGTTTCAGACGGAGGTGCTTTCGGTTCCGGCCCGGAACACCAAGCGGCGGCCCGATCCGGAGGATTTCGCCGCACGCGGATAGGCCGCCGTCAACCCACAACGGATCTGCCGCCGGGGCGCAGCCCCGCGCCGTTGCCCCGCTATGCGGGACGATGGATGGGAACCACGCGGCGCGGACAGAAGACCTGTGCCTCTTATCGCTCGCCGGCCACTTTCCGTTTCACCCCCTGCCCGAGATCGAGCGACCAGGTCTGGCCCACCAGGTCCTTGCCGAAGGAATGGTGCGGCGCCTCCTCGGTGAGCGTGAAGCCGGCGCGCTCGTAGATGCGCCGGGCCGAGGTCAGCACGCTGTTGGTCCACAGCACCAGCGTGTGATAGCCGACAGTGCGGGCGCGCTCGATGCAGGCGGCAACCAGCGCCGCCCCGACGCCGCGTCCGCGCGCATCCGGCTCGACATAGAGCAGCCGCAGCTTGGCCACATCAGGCTTGTCGCCGGCCACGAGGAAGATCGAGCCGACGACGCGGCCGTCGATTTCGGCGATCCAGGCGGCCTCGCGGGCCGGGTCGAAGGATTTTACGAAATCCGCGAGGATGCCCGCAGCCAGCGCCTCATACTCCTGGTTCCAGCCATATTCCTGAACATACAGCACGGTCTGGCGATGGATGATCCAGCCGAGATCGCCCGGCTTCAGATCGCGCAGCATTAAGTCCCCGCCTGCCTTGTCCTCAAGGATCTCGCTGATGGTGCTGGTGGCCGCGATCAACCGCTTGCGCTCGGTCGATGGCAATGTATCCAGCAGCTTGCCGATCGCCTCGCGGGTGTTCTGCTCCAGGGCGGTGAACGCCTTGCGCCCGGCAGGGGTGAGCGAAATCGGCTGGCGGCGGCCACCCTCCGGATGGTCCGACTTCTCGACCAGCCCGCGATCGGAGAACCGCTTTAGCGTGCGGCTGAGCTGGGCACGGTCGACTTGAAGCGTCCGCATCAGCTCGGCCGCCGTCGTCTCTTGCCGATGGGCAAGCTCGTAGAGGATACGCGCTTCGGTGAGCGTGAACGGGCTCTGGTCGAGATGGGCGTTCAACAGGCCCAGACGGTTGGTGTAGAGACGGTTGAAGGCGCGCAGCGCCGCCACATCAGGGTGATCGTTGGTGAGTGCCATGGGAAATGATCCAGCATGAGTTGACTCAATCAACAACGGTTTGTTGATTGAGTCAACATAAAATGGCAATCGGTCGAGGCGTATTAGTTCCTGGCCCCGAGCGCCAGCCGGCAGGCAAGGCCAGCAAAGACGGTGGCGAGCAGATATTGCGGCAGCTTCTTGAAGCGGGTGGGCGACGTGAACCGGCTGCGGATCCGGCCGCCAAGCAGGATCACCGCGCCATTGACGAGAAAGCCGATGCCGTTCAGCACCGTCGCCAGCACCAGCGTCTGCACGATCATCGCGCCGTTTTCGGGCCGAATGAACTGCGGAAACAGCGCCAGCACGAACAGCGCCATCTTCGGGTTGAGCAGGTTGGTGAGCAACCCCTCGCCAAAAATCCGCCGGAGTGACAGCCGCTTCAGCGACGCGGACGGCGAAAAGTCGATCGCCTGCGAGCGCAGGGTCTTGAAGGCGAGATAGAGCAGATAGGCGCAGCCGACCCAGCGCACGATCTCATAGGCGATCGGCACGGTGGCGATCAGCTGCGACAGTCCGAGGGCGGCGGCAAGCGCATGGCAATAGGTGCCGAGCGCGATTCCGGCATAGGTGAGGAACCCCGCCCCCTGCCCCTGGCTGACGCTGCGTGAAGCGATCAGCAGCATATCGGGACCGGGCGTGGCGGTTAGCACCAGCGACGCGGCGGCAAAAAGTGCAAGTGTGGAAAAATCCGGCATGACATCTTCCTTTGAGGTGGCCGGAATTTCGGTTTAGCCGGATTCGTGGGAATGGCAAGGCCGGCGTGAAAGCCGCCTTACGGCCTGTGGGGATGCGGGGTCGGCAAAAGCGGGTGCATCATGCGGTTGCGAGCTCAAGTGCCAGCATTGTGGAATATCGGGCGCAAGGCTGATGATCGCCGTTCGCCCATCACTTGGACGCTTGCTTGCCGCGCGAAGAACCAATGCGGATTTCGGCATTCGACAACAAGACAGATCCAAGTTGTATTCGACATGATTTGACCGTAGGAGACGTTGTCATATTGTAATCAGGGGTTGAAACTTAATGACCATTTCATTCAAGCGATTGCTCGCAGCCACGCTGATCGGCTTTACCCTCATGCCGGGTCTGGCCCACGCGGAATCCTTGGCCCAGCTCGAAAAGCAGGGCTATAAGGTCAGCAAACTCACCAAGAACAAGGCCGGCCTGCATGGCTGGGTCGCATCGAACGGCGACAAGCGCTTCTTCTGCCGCATGAATGTCAGCATAGCCGTTGTCAGCAAGAAAGAGCTGGTCAGCATCACCTCGGCCGGTAACCTGGTCAAGCTGAACCGCGCCACCTTCGAAGCGACATTGGGTGGGCCTGATCCGTCCCTGCCCCTCTGGAGCGACCTTCAGGCCGGCCGCGTCAAGGCGCCTCACGTCAAGGGCTGCACGCCCCTTCGCTGACCGACACGGGGCAGGCCTGCTCCCTGCTCTGGGCGCGGGTCTGCTGCAGGATTGCCCGGCAGTACCCTCCGCAGACAGTGACGACGCAAAGCCAGCCACCGGCGATGTTCCTTTCACCGCAAAAGTCATGCCCGCACCAGTTTTTTTGAGCGGGCACACCCGTCGCCTCAGGCACTATATCATAAGGTTTCCAAACGATTTTTCATTGCGGCAGACGCTTGCCTGCCAAAGGGCCCAGCGGCTCTGTCCACTCAAAAATGCCGGGACCAGCTTGCCTTGGCGATCGCCCTGACTATATTAGCGAGGCCTGAACGCCTCTCATTATTCGAGTCGCACGATATTTTCGGGCCCCCTTCACCCGACGAAACTCCTTGTCGGTGGACGAACGAAGGAGACACTTCATGTCCTTTAAGAAAAATCTGAATAAGGCTTCCGACGCCACTGTTTCGCGTGTCAGCATCGGAGCCGCTGTAAAGCGTTCGCGTGAATCCCACGGCTACACCGTCGATGATATGTCGGTAACCACAGGCCTGACGGAAACGGAAATCTCCAAGGTCGAACTTGGTGCCGATACCGATCCCGTCAAGCTGCAGCGCATCGCTGCCGCCCTGCAAGTCTCGCCTACCACCTTCACCGCCACACACTAACGGCGGTGCCGGGCACATAGTGTCCGGGCCGGGCACATGCCCACCCCGAAATGCGACCTACGATAGACCATTCTCTTGCAGCAAGGCTCAACCGCCGCTGCTTCAAGCCGAGAGTCTGGACTGAAATCTGGCCCAGCGGCCATTGGCTCAAAAAGGGAAAGCCGGGGTTTTCGCCCCGGCTTCCTTCGTTTTTGGAAAGCTCTTCCGCAAAGACGTTCATTGCCGCAACGGACCCACCGTCATGCTCACCGCAATGTTTTGCCTCCCGTGACGTCGATCAGTGCTCTCCTCACCGTCCCGGTGAACGGACAAGGCGATTGGATCCCTGGGAGAAAAACGTGGAAACCGGATAAGGCAATGCGAGTGGCGGCATCTCGTCCGGCCCGAAATATCGAAGCGATCTTGTCTCGCTGTCTGTCCACTCCCCGCAGTCGTCAACGATCCGGCACCCGAACAGTGTGACGATGTATTCGACGTGATCGCCATTCGGATAGGTGTAGCGAAATTCCCGCCCACCGAAGACGCCGAGAATGGTTGCAGGCACAACCGTAAGGCCGGTCTCCTCCACCACCTCGCGAATGACGGCCTCCTGCGGCGTTTCGCCGGGCTCGATAGCGCCGGCAGGCAGGCTCCACCCCTCGCCCGAAGATTTCTCCTGCAGCAGCAGATTGCCCGCGTGGTCATGGATGACGGCGGCGACGGAGGGAAGCAGGAGCAAGCGGTTTCCGATCAAACCGCGCAGTTCCGCCAGATACGATCTCATCGGGCTCATCGGGGCGCTTTCCATGAGGTAGCGGGCCAATGTCGAACACCGGGACGAATTAGGCAAGTGCCTCCATGAGGCGTGGTCGCGCCCGACGTCGATCCTGGCATCCGTTTCCTCGACAGCACGCCGCGCAATGGTCGAGCCCGCCTGCGGCGGCGCGGCGACGATCGCTTGCTGCAGCAACGAAAAAAGCCGGAGCATGCGCCCCGGCCTTTCCTATGCATTTGATCGCTAAAACTTAGTTCTTCGCCTTGTCGACCAGCTTGTTCTTGCCGATCCACGGCATCATGCCGCGCAGCTTGGCGCCGACTTCTTCGATCTGGTGGTTGTCGTTGACCCGGCGGATGCCCTTGAAGCGGGCCGCACCCGACTTGTATTCCTGCATCCATTCCGAGGTGAACTTGCCGGTCTGGATGTCGGTGAGAACGCGCTTCATCTCGGCCTTGGTTTCTGCCGTGATGATCCGCGGGCCGGTGACGTATTCGCCCCACTCTGCCGTGTTCGAGATCGAGTAGTTCATGTTGGCGATGCCGCCTTCATAGATCAGGTCGACGATCAGCTTGACTTCGTGCAGGCACTCGAAATAGGCCATTTCCGGCGCGTAGCCGCCTTCGACCAGCGTTTCGAAGCCGGCGCGGATGAGCTCGACGAGACCGCCGCACAGAACTGCCTGTTCGCCGAAGAGGTCGGTTTCGCACTCTTCCTTGAAGTTGGTTTCGATGATGCCCGAACGGCCGCCGCCGACGCCGCAGGCGTAGGAGAGCGCGAGGTCAAGGGCGTTGCCCGAAGCGTCCTGGTGAACGGCAACGAGGCAGGGAACGCCGCCGCCCTTCTGGTATTCGCCGCGAACCGTGTGGCCCGGGCCCTTCGGTGCGATCATGACGACGTCGAGCGTCGCCTTCGGCTCGATCAGGCCGAAGTGAACGTTGAGGCCGTGTGCGAATGCGATGGCAGCACCGTCACGGATGTTGCCGGCGATGTCAGCCGTGTAGATTTCGGCCTGCAGTTCGTCCGGCGTTGCCATCATGATCAGGTCGGCCCACTTGGCAGCTTCGGCGACCGAAAGAACCTGGAGGCCATCGGCCTCGACCTTGGCAGCCGTTGGCGAACCCGGCTTCAGCGCGACGCGGATTTCCTTGGCGCCGGAATCCTTCAGGTTCAGCGCGTGGGCGCGGCCCTGGCTGCCGTAGCCGACGATGGCGACCTTCTTGGACTTGATGAGGTTGATGTCGGCATCACGATCGTAATAGACGCGCATTTGAATGGTCCTTCCCGTTGCTATCAGTTGTATTTCCGCTGCACGATGCCTGAACCGGGATCGATCCAGGCGCCATGCAGCAATTCCGTTTCTGCAGCGGCCTTTGCGCGTCTTCAACACGCGGCGCTGCAATTCAGTTCTGCAGCGGCCTTTGCGTGTCTTCGACACGCGCCGCTGCAATTTCAGTTCCGCAGCGACCTTTGCGTGTCTTCGACACGCGGCGCTGCAGGCGGAGATCTCCCCCGCCGTTAAACCTTCCGGCCGTAGAGCGTGAGAAAGGCGCTGACCGCCTGCTCCGCCTTGCGGCCGAAACTCTTTTTCATCTCGCCGGCCTCTTCGCCGAGCAGCATCTTCAGGTGCCAGTCGGAAACGACCAGCCCGTAAAGCGCGCCATAGGCTTCGTCGGCATCGTCAAACGCGAGCAGCCCCGCCTTGCGGCCGGCCTCCAGCAGAGCGGCAGCACGCCGCCCGATCTGCCGGCGTCCGCGCTCCTGCAGCATGTGGCCGAGCTTGGAGCCTTCGCGGCTCGCCTGGCCGATCGCCAGCCGGTTCAGCGCCAGCGACACGTCGCCGGCAAGAACCTCGAGCAGATCCTTGGCGAAGACAACCAGATGCCGGCTCAGGCTTTCGGCGTCGAGCGCGCTCGCGGCGACATCCAGCGTGCGCACCTTGCTCGCCTGGAAACCGATCATCGCCGATAACAGCCCGTCGCGATCGCCGAACCACTTGTAGAGGCTTTCCTTCGAACAGTTGGCAGCCCGCGCGACACCGGCGGTCGTCAGCGCCTTCTCGCCGCCGTCAACAAGCAGACGCAACGCCTCTTCGAGGACGACACCCTGACGCTCGGTCAGGCCGCTCCCGGCATTCGCCTCTTTTGTCGCAGCAACGCTTTGCACCTGGCTCCACCCATTTGAGTACCGTACGGTACGGTTCGCAGTGTTCTAATCAAGCGCGACGGAAGCGTCAAGGCGATTTTGTCGAGTGGGCGAAATTTCGACAGCGGCAGCGGATGTGGATCCTCATGGGCTGAGGATGCAAAACTGGAAGAGCTCGACGCCCCGCGGGATAGAAGGATGTCGTCGTGATCTTGTGCTTAACCAACGCTCCGAGTTTCAGGGACACCCGCTATTTCCGGCACGACAGCGACGCAATCTCTGCATGCCGCTGCGCGCTTGCCGGCGTTGGTGCGATGGCAACCATGCGCCAATGAACGAACCCGCTCGCGCGGGAGGGAAGGCGCGGGCCTTGAGACGTGTGCCTCGTTGACGGCATCGGTGAGGCTTTGATCGATCAGAGGTGACGGGCGG
>NZ_LMCO01000056.1:0-298354 GCF_001424825.1 Ensifer sp. Root31
AAACGCCTTCGATTGGCGGCTTTTCCTTGGGTTCGGTTGGTTATTGATCGGCATTTTCGCCGATCGGCTAAATCTCTTCCTTCCGCGCGACAGGCATCTGCCGTTCGGTTCTTGAACCAGTCTCCAATGCGTGACCCTGATGCCGTGCTGGCTTCGGTCACAGAGTGGCGTTCGGCTCCCGGCTTCCCATTCTCCTTGAGGAGCGCAGCCCAGTCCTGCCGGGCTCGCTAGACGACAATCAGGACAGCCGGGATATCGTCGACGCGCCTTCCGTGGTGCTGGTGCCGCGCGGCTCGTAAGCGCGCTGGTCACGCAGGATCTGGAAGGCGATCGTCAAAAGCTTGCGCGCGATCGCCACACGCGCCTTGTTGGTTCCTCTGATCTTCAGATGCTCGTACTGGTCATGAAGTTGCGCATCGCTGGCGATGGCGGGGGTGACGGCTTCGACGAAAGCCCAGCGCAGCCACTTGTTGCCCTGCTTGATGATCTTGCCGTGAAAGGTCTTGCCGCCGGAGGAATAGGTCGAGGGCACCAGTCCGGCATAGGCGGCGAGCTTCTTCGGATTGCGAAAGCGGGATACATCGTCAATCTCCGCGTCGATCAGCCGGGCGAAGAACTCGCCGATGCCGGGGATCGTCTTCAACAGCTTGACGTTGGCATTGGCCTTGGTCATCGCCCGGATCGTTGCTTCCGACTGCTTGATCCGCACGTCAATGTCGCCGATGAAGGCGAGGCCACGGTCGATCTGGATGCGGTCGATCTCCGAGACGTTGACTTGCGCCAGCTGGACGCGGCCGGCCTTGCCAAACAGATCCCCGAGCTTCTTCAGCTGTGCCGTCTGCTCCGGATAGCGATCAAACACCGTGACAATGCGGTTCTTCGTCAYCGTGCGCAGCCGCACGTAAAACATCCGCTCGCGCAGGGCGACGCGCAGGTCTCTTGCTCGTTCGCTGGGCGCCCAGGCCTYCGGCACCAGGTCGGCCCTGAGCAGATGCGCGAGCACCGTCGCATCGATCTTGTCGGTCTTGATCTTGGCGTCGGCAATCGCCTTGACCTTCAARGGATGGGCGAGAACGACATCATCGCAAATGTCGTCGAGCCAGTCGTACATCACCATCCAGTTGCGCGTCGCCTCGACCACRGCATGCGAGTTCTCGCGGTAGCGTTCSAGAAACCCACCGAGCGACTGGCGATCGTTCTTCACCCGGCCCGATCTGAGCGTCTTGCCGCTGCTGTCCTGCACCACCAGATGACTATAGGATTTGTGGTAGTCGACGCCGATATGGTAATCATAAGAGGCAGTCATGCTTCCAACTCCCTTGTTGAGATCTTCGAAACCCCAATAAGGTAAGCCGAAAGGCCGGAAGCGTGACTGTCCCTCGATCATCACCTGCATCTCAATGGTCCGTTCTCTCCTGGGACGCGGCTGCTTTCATGCCACCTCCTTGTCGACGCCGATATGGTAATCATAAGAGGCAGTCATGCTTCCAACTCCCTTGTTGAGATCTTCGAACCCCCAATAAGGTAAGCCGAAAGGCCGGAAGCGTGACTGTCCCTCGATCATCACCTGCATCTCAATGGTCCGTTCTCTCCTGGGACGCGGCTGCTTTCATGCCACCTCCTGTGTTAAGGAGCCGCTGTAGCAAGGCCAACGATCGCTGGAAAATGATCGCTCCTCATCTCGCATTGAACGGAATTCAGCATGCTCGACTGGCGTCGCATCGACCTCAACAATCTGAAAGTGCTGCATGCACTGATGCTGGAACGCCATGTCGGGCGGGCGGCGGTGCGGCTCGGGGTGACGGCGTCGTCGATCAGCCACAGGCTGCGGCGCATGCGGGAGGATTTTTCCGACGAACTGTTCGCGCGCACGCCAACCGGCATGGCGCCGTCGCCGCGGATGGAAGAGATCGCGGTGCCGCTCAGCGAGATGATTGCCAGCATTACGCTCGCGGTTTCATCCGGCGCTTTGGAAGCGTTGCCCCAGGCGCGCCGGTTTACCCTGGTGGTGCCCGACGGCCTGCGCCAGCAGTTGCTGCCGGTGCTGATCCAGGGCGTGCAACAGGACCATGCGTGCCATAGCCTGGAGATCCGCTCCTTCGAGCGCCGCTCCTACGCCACCGAACTGTCGCAGGGCGAAGTCGATGCGGTCATCTCGGTCGGCGGCGATCGTGACGACCGCAGCCTCGTTGACCGGACCCCGGTTGCGATCGACCGCCTCGTCTGCCTGTTCGGTCCGCTCTGCCCGTTGGCTCCGACGGATGAGGTCACGGTCGAAGGCTATTTGTCAGCCTCGCATCTCTATTCGTTGCCGTGGCCGGTCTCGGACAACCATTTTGATCGGCTGCTGGCGCGGGACGGGCGCTCGCGCCGTATCATGCTCATCATGCCATCGCATCTGGGGATCGGCGATGCACTGACCGCGAGCCGGCTGGTCGCCACCGTTCCGTCGTCACTCGCCCGGCATCTGGCGGGCCTGCATCCGGCGCTCGTCATCCGCCCGCTCGCAATCGACGGCACCGAGGGAACGGTCTTTCTGGAGACCTCGCGCCAGCAGCAGCGGCGGCCGGAGATCGCGCGCTTCAAGGCTGTGGTCGAAACCGCGATCCGGACCGTGCTGCCGCGATCGGAGTAGGCACCACTGCTCTTGGCAAACTTGTCGTGGCGATACAGATTGCCGAGTGGCAAAACCGGGAGGACGACATGGCAGTCAAACGTATCGTGTCCAATCTTTACGCGTCAGATCCGCAGGCCGCGCACGCCTTTTACGCAGATCTGCTCGGGCTCGAGCTGGTGATGGATCACGGCTGGATTCTGACATTCGCGGCCAAAGGGCAGACGGCATTGCCGCAGGTGAGCGTGGCGAGTGAGGGCGGGAACGGCACGCCGGTGCCGGTGCTTTCGATCGAGGTTGACGATGTCGATGCGGTCTATGCCCAAGCCCGGGAAAAGGGCGTGGCGATCGTCTATGACATTACCGATGAGCCCTGGGGTGTCAGGCGCTTCTATCTCCGCGACCCGTTCGGCAACGTGATCAACATCCTGTCCCATTGAGCAGACCGGTCGCGAAGGCGTCGGCGGCCGGTCTGCTGATGTCAGGTTCTCGAAATCAGGCGAGCGTCAGCGCGTTGGCGAGGTCGGCGACCAGATCGTCGGGATGTTCGATGCCGATCGAAAGCCGGATCGTCGTGTCGAGAACGCCGATCCGGCGGCGCACGTCGATCGGCACGCCGGAATGGGTCATCGCCGCCGGGTGGCTCGCCAGCGATTCCGTGCCGCCGAGGCTGACGGCAAGCTTGAAGATCTGCAGTGCGTTGAGGAAGCGGAAGGCCGCTTCCTGGCCGCCTGATATATCGAAGGAGAAGGTCGAGCCGGCGCCAGTGCATTGCGCCGCATAGGCCTTGCCGAGCGGTGAGGCTTCGTCGTGGAAGGGCAGGTAGTGGATACGCTCGACCTTCGGATGGTCGCGCAGGAACTCGGCGACGACGCGGGCGTTATCGTTGGCCTTGTGCATGCGCACCGACAGGGTTTCGAGCGAGCGGCCGAGCATCCAGCAGGAATGCGGATCGAGCTGCGTGCCGATGGCGCCGCGCAACGCCTTCACCTGCTTCATCACCGCCTTCGAGCCGAGGGCTGCGCCGGCGATGAGGTCGGAGTGGCCGCCGACATATTTGGTCAGCGAATAGAGCGAGATATCGGCGCCGTGTTCGATCGGCCGCTGGAAGACCGGTCCGAGCAGGGTGTTGTCGCAGGCGATCACCGGCGTGTGACCCTGCTTGGCGCCGATCGCGTCGGCGACGCGGCGGATCATGGCGACGTCCACCAGGCTGTTGGTCGGATTGGCAGGCGTTTCGATGAGAATGACCGAGACGCGGCCCTTGGCCATCGCCTCTTCGGCGGCCGCGGTCACCGCCGCCTCGTTGACGCCATCGGCAAAGCCGACGGCCGAAACGCCGAGATTGAGGAAGGTTTTCGCCAGCAGCGTTTCCGAACCGCCATAGAGCGGCTGGCTGTGCAGCACCGCGTCGCCGGGCTTGACGAAGGCGAGCAGTGTCGTGGCAATCGCCGACATGCCGGAGGAAAACAGCGCGCAGCTTTCCGTGCGCTCATAGACGGCAAGGCGATCTTCGACGATTTCGCTGTTCGGGTGGTTGAAGCGCGAATAGACAAGACCAGCGCCGACACCCGCCGGCGGCTCGCGGCGGCCGGAGACGAAATCGAAGAAGTCGCGGCCTTCCTCGGCCGAACGGAAGACGAAGGTGGACGTCAGGAACACCGGCGGCTTGACGGCCCCCTCCGACAGTTCAGGATCGTAGCCATAGTTCAGCATCAGTGTTTCGGGATGCAGCTTGTGGTTTCCGATATGAGTCTTGTAGGGGTGCGGCGCGGTCATGGCTTTCTCCTGAAGCGAAACGGGGCGACTGACAGGCAAATTATATCAGACGCCTGGACCGATCCTTGCTATTTGCGATCACATACCCTTGAGTTGCGCAAACTATTGCCAGGACTGAAGGAATATGACGCAGAAAATTGCCGATGAAACCGACCGCCGAATTCTGAAGGAATTGCTGGCCGACGCGCGCATCACCAACAACGAGCTCGCCGAGCGCGTCGGGCTATCGGCGTCGCCTTGTTTGCGCCGGCTGCGGCGGCTGGAGGAGACCGGCGTGATCCGCGGCTATACCGCCTTGATCGACCCGGCGGTCGAGGGCTGGACGATGACGGCGATCGCGACCGTCAGGCTCAGTCGTCAGCACGAGGACGAGATCGTCATGTTCGAGCAGGCGATCCGCGGCTGGGACGAAGTGCTCGAATGCCACCTCGTCACCGGCTCGCGCGATTATGTGCTGAAGGTGATGAGCGCCGGGCTCGAACAATACGAGCGCTTCATCAAGGAGAAGATCGCGCGGCTCAAATGCGTGGCCTCGATCGAGACAAGCTTCGTCATGAACACGATCAAGGAGCGGCGGATCTGAGAGGACTGCGCTGTATGCGGGTCGCATTTTCCCGACGCGACCGCACCAGGTTTTCGGGCGGCGGCTTTGAAAGTGCAAAGGGTGCGCTAGATTCAAAAGAGAGCGTCCCTGGATCACGATGATTTTCGGTCGATCGACCCACGATCATGAACGTGATCGATTCTGGCTAGGGCGGGATGCGGGCGGAAACCGCGCCCACTTTTCCTCACCCCGCTCTCGTGCGCTCAGATGGACGCATGGCGCTCGCGGAGAAAGGCGATGGATTTCGTAGAAGCGTTCAACGCCGTTGGTTCCTGGATGCGGACGGTCCTTCTCAACGAGTGGACGTTCTATCAACTCGCCCTGATTGTCGCCGGCTACCTGGTTTGTGGCCTCCTGGCAAAGCGGATAGAGCCGGCAGTCGAAGCTCGCGCACGCACCATCAAGGGCAATCCGGACTTGCTGCGCGTCATCATCGCTTTCATGCGGCGGCTACGGTGGCTATTTCTGATTATATGGCTGTGGATCGCCGATGCGATGCTGTTGCGCTTTGGATGGCCGTCATACCGATGGCTGGTCGGCACCGCGCTTACGCTTACGGCGGCGTGGTTTGTTATCTCGGTCCTCACGCGCATCATCAGAAATCAGACGCTGGCGCGTGTTGTTGCCGTCACTGGCTGGATCTACTTTGCGCTCTACGCGATTGGCCTCGATCGCGTGATCCTGACGACGCTCGATGGCGTGGCGTTCAATCTCGGCGCGGTTCGCCTTTCGCTGTTGCTTGTCTTGAAGGCTATCGTCCTTTCCTTTGCGCTGATCTGGCTCGCCGTCCTGTTCGGTAACGTCTCGGCGCATTGGATACATAGGTCTGCGGATCTCACCCCCTCCTTCAAGGTCCTCATCAGCAAATTGGTCAAGATCGCATTGATCTGCTTCGCCGGCTTAATCGCCCTGAACGCCACCGGTATCGACTTGACCGCATTGACGATCTTTTCCGGTGCCGTCGGTGTCGGCATCGGCTTTGGCCTGCAGAAGGTGGTCTCCAACTTCATCTCGGGGATCATTATCCTGCTCGATAAATCCATCAAACCGGGCGACACGATCACACTCGGCGATACCTTCGGCTCGGTCCGCGACCTGCGATCCCGGTTCGTCTCGGTGATCACGAGAGACGGCAAGGAATACCTCATTCCAAACGAAGACTTCATTTCGCAGCAAGTCGTGAACTGGTCGTTTTCCAGCGACTATGTTCGCATCGAGATCGACTTCGGAACATCCTATGACAGCGATCCGCACGAGGTCGCGCGCATCGCCATCGAGACCGCCGCATCGATTCCGCGGGTCGCCAGCACCTATGCCCGGCCGGTCTGCTGGATGACCGGTTTCGGTGCATCATCGCTCGATTTCAAATTGAGGTTCTGGATTTCCGATCCGAGCAACGGGCTGACGAATATTCGCGGTCAAGTGCTGATGGCGCTATGGGATGCGTTCAAGGCGGCCGGCATTTCCATCCCGTTCCCGCATCGTGAAATCATCATGAAGACACCTGTCGAGGTGACCCGCGCGTGAAGCGGAACGCCGCTACGCGGGTGGTGTGGAGGACGATGAAACGCCCGACGCTGCACACGTCTTGGGCTCGCAACACCGGACTGGACAACTATGGGAGGCGACGTTGCGGCCTGCGCGTCGGTCGCCCTCGGCTGGGAGATGCGCGCCGCATTCCGGCTTGTAGATTCCAAAACGGCAGGCAGGTGGGCGTGGCAAGGTCGGGCCGGCCCGCAATGTCTGCGTGCGCGCATTGGCCCATTCGCCTTGCCAAGCAAGCGCAGGCATTGTCTATTGCCAGCTTATCCGCACCGTCCAGCCTATCGGGAGCACATCGATGCCTTCAATGGAACTGCTGTTGGCTTTCCTCGCCACCACGGCGATCTTCGCCTATATCCCCGGTCCTGCGATGCTCTATGCGGCGGCGCAGACGATGGCGCGCGGCCGCTGGTCCGGATTGATGGCGACGCTTGGCATTCACCTCGGCGGTTATGTGCATGTTTTCGCGGCGGCTGCCGGCCTGTCGGTGCTGTTTCATGCGGTGCCGG
The DNA here is from genome assembly GCF_001424825.1 of Ensifer sp. Root31. Taxonomy (NCBI): domain Bacteria; kingdom Pseudomonadati; phylum Pseudomonadota; class Alphaproteobacteria; order Hyphomicrobiales; family Rhizobiaceae; genus Ensifer; species Ensifer sp. Root31. Next base: position 7,049 of record NZ_LMCO01000056.1, read on the forward strand.
TGCTTTACATGGTCGTCAAGTTTGCCGGTGCGGCCTATCTCGTCTGGCTCGGCATCTCGCTGTTTCGCGCCAAGACGCAAGGGGAGCGCGCCTTGCCCGGCATCCAGGCGAAATCCGGCCGGCGCGCCTTCTTCGAGAGCATCACCGTCGAAGTGCTGAACCCGAAGACGGCGATCTTCTTCGTCGCCTTCCTGCCGCAGTTCATCGATGCATCCGCGGCGTTTCCGGTCTGGCTGCAGTTCGTCATCCTCGGCACGATCGTCAACCTGATGTTTTCGTCGGCTGATATTGCCTGCGTCATCCTCGCGGGCGTGCTGATCACCCGGCTCAAGCGTTCGAGCATGGCGCAGCGCGCCATGCAACGCGTCGGCGGTGGTGTGCTCGTCGGGCTCGGCGTTCACCTGGCCTTCCAGAAGAGCTGATCCGCACCCACCGCGTGTAAGGGGATGCCGCATTCGCCGCTTTGGCAAGGGTTGTCGCGCCCGTAGCGGTTGCAGGGCCGATACGAGGTTGTCGGCGCGGTGACTGGCGGTTATCAATCGGGTAACGCGTCGATCGGAATGGCGCGCTCGATGAACGACCGTGAACAAGGAGCCTGCCGGTGGATCACCTTCAAGAGACAGGTCTGCGCGTGGCAAAGTGGCCCATTCCACAGTTCGTGTCCGGGCATAGGGCGTCGTTTTCGACGACGGGCCTCATCGTCGGGGTGCTGTTTTTCGCTGCATCGCTGACGCCAAGCCTGATCCCGCGCCCCTATGTCATCCAAGCGGTCATCTCAGGTCTTTCGCTGTCTGCCGGCTATGCCATCGGCGTGTTCCTTCGTTGGCTGTGGTCGTTTCTCGAGCTGCCCGATGTGCGGCCACGGACCGGGCTGATCCTCAAGCTGGTGGCTGCCCTCGGCTGCACCGCCGTTGCACTCGCCTTCCTCTGGCGGGCGGCGGCGTGGCAGAATACCGTGCGGAACCTCATGGGCCTCGACCCGGTCGAGAGCGCGGAGCCGCTGAAGCTTGGCCTGATTGCCGTGCTCGTCTTCATCTTCATCGTCCTGCTGGCACGGCTGTTTCGGTTGACGTTCCGCGTTCTCGCCAGGCGCTTCGAGTATGTGTTGACGCGGCCACTGGCAAAGCTCGCCGCAGTAGCGGCGGCAATTGCACTGTTCTGGTCGGCCACCGACGGGGTGATCTTCCGCTACGCTCTGCATGCGGCCGACAGCTCGTTCCAACGGCTCGACGCGCTGATCGATCCTGATGTGGCGCCGCCGACTGACCCGATGAAGACGGGCAGTGGCGCGTCGCTGATGACCTGGGATGAACTCGGGCGGCAGGGACGCCAGTTCATCGCGTCAGGGCCGAGCGCCAAGGACATCGGCGCCTTCTTCAATGGCGGGGCGAAGGAGCCGCTGCGGGTCTATGCCGGGCTCAATTCGGCCGAGACGGCAAAGGAGCGAGCGAAGCTCGCGCTCGAAGAACTGAAGCGCGTCGGCGGGTTCGAGCGCTCCAACCTTATGATCGTTGTGCCGACCGGAACGGGCTGGATCGATCCGCCGGGGCTCGATTCGCTCGAATATCTGTTGAAAGGCGACGTCGCCAGTGTCGCGGTGCAATACTCCTACCTGACGAGCTGGCTCTCTCTGCTGGTCGAGCCGGAATATGGCGCCGAGACAGCCAACGCCCTGTTCGACGCGGTTTACGGCTACTGGACGACGCTGCCCAAGGACAAGCGGCCGCGGCTCTATCTCTACGGCCTCAGCCTCGGCTCGATGAATTCGCAGGGTTCGGTCGACCCGTTCGACATCATCAGCGATCCGTTCCAGGGCGCGCTCTGGGTCGGCTCGCCGTTTCCGACGAAGACCTGGCTATCGATCACCCGCAATCGCAATCCAGGGTCTCCGCAATGGCGCCCGCTCTATCGCGACGGATCGGTGATCCGCTTCACCAACCAGGCGAATACGCTTGATATTCCGGGCCCTGAATGGGGCAATGTCCGCATCGTCTACCTGCAATATGCCAGCGACCCGATCACCTTCTTCGATCCGTATTCCTTCTACCGCGAGCCGGACTGGATGAAAGCGCCGCGCGGGCATGACGTCTCGCCCGATCTTCGATGGTTTCCTGTCGTGACGATGTTCCAGCTTCTGGCCGACATGGCGATGGGCACGACGACGCCGATCGGCTACGGCCACGTCTATGCGCCGGAACACTATATCGATGCGTGGATGCAGGTTGTCGATCCGCCGGGCGTAACCGCGGATGATGCGGTGCGGCTGAAGGCGCTGCTCAAAGGGCGCTATTGAAGGGTACGGCGCCAGTCAGTCGCCACGCAGGTGGGCGGCGATCTGGTGGGCAAGCGCCTGGATCAGCGGTTCCTCGGCCTTCTCCGTCGGACAGAGAAGATAGTAGCCTGCTGATGCCGGTATCGCCGTCGGGAACGGCTGGATCAGCCGGCCTTCCTGCAGGTAGGAGCGGGTGAGAACGTCCGAGACGAGCGCAATGCCCTGTCCCTGCAGGGCGGATGCGACGGCGACGGCGACCGAGGGCACCCGAACGCTGCGGCTGCCTTCGAGCGAGATGCGCGAGGCGGCCGACCAGCGCGTCCATTCCCGCCCGTCATCCTCATGCAGCAATGTGACGTCGCGCAGCTTCCTGTCGCGGTGCGAGCCTTCCAGCCGCGGGAACAATAACGGCGAACATATGGTCCTGAGCTTCACGTCGCTGACCACCTGCCACCACAGGCCGTCGAAGGGCGGATTGTCGTAGACGATCGCCAGGTCGACATCGTCCCAGAGGACGTCGCTTGCGCGAATGCAGCTGCGCATGGCGAGATCGCTGACGCCGCGCGCATCGGCGAACTGCACCAGGAGGCTGGCCATCCAGGCGATCGCCAGCGCCGGCGGCAGGGCGACCGTCAGCTTCTTCTGGTGGTTTTCGAGCTGCCGCTCGGCACCATTCTCGACCGCGACGGCAAGATTGCCCATGGCATGGGAGACGGTCTGGGCGAAATCACGTCCGGCCGCCGTCAGGCGGATATTGCGTCCCGATTTCTCCAGAAGTGTCAGCCCCGTCGTCTCTGAAAGCCGGCGCAGCTGCAGCGATACCGCGCCGGGGCTGAGGCCCAGTTCGTCGGCCGCCTGGCGCACGGAGCCGATCCGGGCGACGGCTTCGAAGGCCCTGAGATAAGGCAGGAAATGCAAAGCTTTCATTCGAACTTCCGCCTTGATTGACAATCGACTGTCGCGTGCAAAGCAATGGCAATTGTTTAGCAAAACTAGACAATATCAAGCACAAAAAATCGCTATTCCCAATCGATTTTTGCTCCTATGAATTGGATCGGAGAGAGGGAGACATGCATGATCGAGGCCCAACCATTTGATTTTCCTTATGACGGAAAGCTGGTTCCGTCGCAGACCGCGCTGATGGTGATCGACCTGCAGATCGACTTCTGCTCGCCCGACGGCTACTTCGCTTCGATGGGCTATGATCCGGCGCCGCTTAGGGCAATTCTGCCGGCCGTCAACCGTGTCATCGCCGCGGCGCGGCAAGCCGGATGCCTGATCATCCATACGCGCCAGGGCTATCGTGCCGACCTCGCCGACATGACGCCTTACGAAAAATGGCGCCGCAAGCGCTCGGGGCTGGAAAACACCGAGGTCCTGCTGCGCTCGAGCCCCGGCTTTCAGCTGCTACCCGAGCTCGATGTCGCAGACAGCGACGTCATCATCGACAAGACCTGCAACAGCTCGTTCACCTATACGGATCTCGAGCATGTGCTCAGAGCGCAGGGCATCACCCATATGCTGTTTACCGGCTGCACCACCGACGTCTGCGTGCATACGACGTTGCGCGAGGCCTGCGACCGCAATTTCCAGTGCCTGACGATCTCGGATTGCTGCGCCAGCGGCGAGCAATGGGCGCATGAGGCGGCGATCAACATGATCTCGATCGAGAACGGCATCTTCGGCACGGTCTCGACCAGCGACGCGGTCATCGCCGGCCTGGCAAAAGCTAGCCGCTAACACTGACGCCAACACCACATCACCGGTTCTGATGCCAACCGTTTCAACGGAATGATGCCCCATGCAACGATATATCTCGCTAATGAAACTGACGGCCAAGGGATTGGCCGAACTCGCCGACAGCGGCGCGCGGCGCAAGGTGAGCGAAGACCGCGTTTCTTCGCTCGGCGGCCGCTCGGTCGCCTTCTACGCCACGCTCGGAACCTATGATTTCGTCCAGGTTTTCGAGATGCCTGATAATGCGTCGATGATGCAATACGTGCTGACGGCACGACGCGACGGGTTCGTCGACCCGCTTATCCTTCCCGCCTTCGACAGCCAGACCTATGGCGACATCGTCGGGCGCGTTTCACCAACACAATGAGGGGAATAGAGATGATCAGACTGGCATCGCATGCAACCCTTCTCGGAACCATCCTGCTGTCGGCGGGGCTTGCCCAGGCGGAGCCGCCGGCTTTTGCCGCCGATGGCGATATCGGTGTGTGCACCACCGCGGCCTTTCCGCCGCTGACCTTCAAGGAAAGTCCGGCCGATCTAACCCCGACCGGCATCGATATCGAGATCGTCGAAGCGCTCGCCGGTCTCTGGAATGCCAAGGTCAACTATACCGTCACGGAGTTTGCCGGGCTGTTGCCGACGCTCGGGGCCGGGCGCTGCGACTTGATCGTCAGCGGCATCTACATCAACGCCAAGCGCCGCGAGACTTATGACGGCGTGTCCTACATGAAATCGGCCACCGCGATGGTGACCAAGGCCGGTAGCGACACAATCAAGGCGCCGGAGGATCTGAGCGGCAAGGTGATCGCGCTCGAAGCCGGCGCCTACTACAAGCAGGAGCGGATCGAGCCCCTGAACAAGGAACTGATCGCCAAGGGTCAGCCGCCGGTCGAGGTCCAGGAATATCCGACCCAGCAGGCGGCCTACCAGCAGGTCCTCGTCGGCCGCGTCGATGCGACGATGACCGAAGAGGCCGAAGGCGCCTACCGCGCCTCGCGTTCCGACGGGACGCTGCAGCTTCCCTACACGTGGGCATCGGATTTCACCTACGGCATCTACAGCCGCCAGGAAGGCAGCGATGCGGCCGCGGTCAAGGCTGGGCTGAAGGCCCTGAAGGAGCAGGGTTTTTTTGCCGGCATCGCCAAGAAATACGGGCTGGACCCGGCGCTGTTCGACGTCGATTACGATCGTTGAGGCTTGAAAAGGTGGACAGGGCATGAACTTCGACACGAAACTGTTTCTGGATGCCCTGACCATGCCGGTCATGTTGCAGGGGGCGGCCATCGCGATCCTGCTGTCCATCCTGGTTCAGGTCGCCTCGTTTCTGCTCTGCCTGCCGCTCGCCGTCGCCCTGAACTCGATGGCGGCGGTGCGGCGCACGGCGGCCCAGCTCTATGTCTGGCTGTTTCGCTCGTCGCCGCTCATCCTGGTGCTGCTGATCGTCTGGAACGGTGCGCCGCAGCTCTTTCCCGGCCTGACGCGCGCGCCCTGGTACACGCCCTTTGCCGCCGCCTTCATCGCCTTCACGCTGGTGACGACCGCCTATATGGCCGAAGCGATGCGCGGGGCGCTCGCGGCGATCGGCCAGGGGCAGACAGATGCGGCACGCGCGCTCGGGCTCAACCGCCTGCAGACCTTCGGCCTCGTCGTCCTGCCGCAGGCCTTGCGCATCGTCATGCCGGTGCTCGTCAACGAGTTCATCAACCTGATCAAGCTGACCTCGCTTGCCTATGTGATTTCGATGCGGGAGATCATGGCCGTCGTCAACGACGCGATCGCGTCGAGTTTCCGCTTCGTCGAATGGTATTCGGCAGCACTCGTCTACTATCTTGCGATCGTCTCGATCCTGATGTTTTTACAGCGGCTGATCCAGCGCCGAATGGCGTAACGTACATTAGGCTTCCTCCTCATTTCCTGCGGAAAGCAGCACCTCCATCGCACCGATGATCTTGCGGTGCTGATGGGCATGACGGGTGCGCAGACTGGTGGCGGCGTAGACCGTCTGCGGGATCACCGGCGCATCGGCAACAAGGGCGACGTGGCCGGATTGCGTCAGCCGTCTGGCCGTTGCGGTGGTGACATAGGCGGCTCCGCCGAGCGAATGCAGGAGCATGGTGATCGCCATGTTCTGGCCGGTCGCAACAGGCGCTGCGGAGAGATGCGGCAGAGCCAGCCGGTGAGCGCGATCGAAGGCCGGCGAATAGATCGCCTGGATATAGGTCTCGACCCTGATATCCGATAGCGCAGCCGCTTCCGTGCTCACCATCATGTAATGCAGATCGCCGATCCTTTCGTAATGAAGATCGGGCAGATAGTGCGGGGTATAGAGCATGGCGAGGTCGAGGTTGCCGGCGCCGAGATCCCGGTTCATCTGGTTGGAATAATCCGCTTCCATGTAGATTTCGGTTGTCGGCAGCTCACGCCTGATCGTGAATAGCCATTCGCCGGCAAAGGCTTCGGCCAGATCGTGCTGGATGCCGAGCCGCATGGAGCGCTCCAGCGCGCCGGCATTGGTGACCGCGCGCGTTGCCTCATGCCACTGGTTTTGCAAGGCTATTGCGTAGTCTAGAAACCTGAGTCCGGCGGCTGTCGGCACGGTTCCACCCTTGTTGCGGGTAAAGAGCTTGCGATTGAACTGTGCCTCCAGCGCCTTGACGCGGTGGGAAACGGTGGACTGGGTGATGTTCAGCCGCTCGGCCGTGCGGTTGAAGGAACGGGTTTCCATCAGGTCCAGAAACGTCTCGATCAGATCCACTTGCATCGGCATCCCATCCGGTTTCGAAGTTCCACTCAATCTAATCGAATTCTTCGATCAATAAAGCCTGTTTCCATCGCTTGATGGCGCCTCGTTTCGACGGCAAGAATTCCGGCAAAACGAGGGAACAGTGCATGTCGAATTTGCCGTCTCACGCGCGTGTCGTGATCATCGGTGGGGGAGCGATCGGCGCTTCCTCGCTCTACCATCTTGCCAAGGCCGGCTGGACCGACTGCGTGCTTCTGGAAAAGAACGAGCTGACGGCCGGATCGACCTGGCATGCGGCCGGCAACGTGCCGACCTTCTCGTCGTCCTGGTCGATCATGAACATGCAGCGCTATTCCGCCTCGCTCTACCGCGATCTCGGTGCGCTCGTCGATTATCCGATGAACTACCACGTCACCGGCTCGATAAGGCTCGGCCACTCGAAGGAGCGGCTGCAGGAGTTCAAGCGTGTCGTCGGCATGGGTCGCTACCAGGGCATGGACCTCGACATCCTGACGCCCGACGAGATGCGCAGCCGTTATCCGTTCCTCGAAACGCACGAGCTGACCGGTGCGCTCTACGACCCCTATGACGGCGACATCGACCCGGCGCAGCTGACGCAGGCGCTGGCCAAGGGCGCGCGCGACATGGGCGCAAAGATCATCCGCTTCTGTCCCGTTACGGCGGCGCGCCGCGAAAACGACGAATGGGTGATCTCGACGCCGCAGGGCGAAATCCGCTGCGAATACGTCGTCAACGCCGCCGGCTACTATGCCCGCGAGGTCGGCAAGATGTTCGGCCGCGACGTGCCGATGATGGTGATGAGCCATCAGTACGTGCTGTTCGACGAGATCCCGGAACTGGCCGCCTGGTCGAAGGAGGTCGGACACAAGCTGCCGCTCTTGCGCGATGTCGACAGCTCCTATTATCTCCGCCAGGAGAAGAACGGCATGAACCTCGGGCCCTATGAGCGTAACTGCCGAGCACACTGGACGACATCAGACGATCCGATGCCCGAGGACTTTTCGTTCCAGCTCTTCCCTGACGATCTCGATCGGCTGGAATGGTATCTGAACGACGCTGTCGAGCGCGTGCCGATCCTTGGGACCGCGGGGCTGTCGCGGATCATCAACGGCCCGATCCCCTATGCGCCCGACGGCAATCCGCTGATCGGGCCGATGCCCGGCGTGCCGAACGCGTTTGAGGCCTGCGTCTTCACCTTCGGCATCTGCCAGGCCGGCGGCGCCGGCAAGGTGCTGGCTGAGTGGATCACCGAGGGCCAGACGGAATGGGACATGTGGTCCTGCGATCCACGCCGGTACACCGACTATACCGACCAGGACTATTGCATCGCCAAGGGCATGGAGATCTACGGCCACGAGTACGCGATGCATTTTCCGAAGCACTATTGGGCGGCGGGTCGCGGCAAGAAGCTGTCGCCGATCCACGACCGGATCCAGGCACTCGGCGCGCAATTCAAGCCCTATAACGGCTGGGAACGGGCGATGTGGTACGCCAAATCAGGTGACGACACCTCCGAAGAGTCAACGCAGACCTGGGGGCGGGCGGGGCCGTGGGCCAAGCGCATCGAGGAAGAGTGTCTCGCCGTGCGCGATGCCGCCGGCATCCTCGACCTGCCGGGGTTCTCGCGCTTCCGGATCAAGGGCAAGGGCGCGACCGAATGGCTCTCGGGCCTGATCACCGGCCGGGTGCCGAAGCCGGGCCGCATCGGCCTTGCCTATTTCTCCGACGACAAGGGCCGCATCGTCACCGAAATGTCGGTGATGATGCTGGACGAGGATTTCTTCTTCCTGATCACGGCGGCAACGGCGCAGTGGCACGATCTCGAATGGCTGCAGAAACATCGGCCCGCCGATGCCGCGTTCACGCTAGACGATGTCACCACGCAGTTTAGCTGCCAGATCCTCACCGGGCCGAAATCGCGCGACATCCTTGCCGATGTCAGCGATGCGGATCTCGCCAAGGGCTGGCTCACGCACCAGACAGCGCAGATTGCCGGGCGCTACTGCCAGTTGGTGCGGGTATCCTTTGCCGGTGAACTCGGCTGGGAGATCCACACCAAGGTGGACGATACCGCCGCGATCTTCGATGCCGTCTGGGCTGCCGGAGAGAAACATGGCCTGAAACCCTTCGGCATGGAGGCGCTCGACAGCCTGCGCATCGAGAAGGGCTACCGCGCCTGGAAGGGCGACCTTTCCACCGATTACACCATCCTGCAGGGCGGGCTGGAGCGCTTCGTCGACTGGGCAAAGCCCGGCTTCAAAGGCAAGGCGGCGCTGGAGCGCGAAAAGCAGCAGGGTGTCAGCAAACGTTTCGTCACTTTGACAGTCGCCGCCGACGGCTGCGACGCGCCGTATATGTCGACGCTCTGGTCGGACGGCCAGGTGGTGGGCGAAACGACCTCGGGCAACTGGGGCTACCGCGTCGGCAAGTCGATTGCGCTCGGCATGCTGCGCGCCGATCTCGCCGTGCCCGGCAACGAGATCGAGGTCGAGATCTTCGGCGACCGCTTCAAGGCGACCGTCGAGGCCGACCAGCCGCTCTGGGATCCCTCCAATGAAAGACTGCGCGCATGACCAAGCCGATTCCCTCGAAAGCCCGGGCAGTCATCATCGGTGGCGGCGTCTCCGGCTGTTCGGTCGCCTATCACCTCGCCAAGCTCGGCTGGACCGACGTGGTGCTGCTCGAACGCAAGCAGCTGACGTCGGGCACGACCTGGCATGCGGCCGGCCTGATCGGCCAGCTACGCGCCTCGCAGAACATGACGCGGCTGGCAAAATATTCCGCCGACCTCTACGTCAAGCTGGAGGCCGAAACCGGCATCTCCACCGGCATGCGCCAGAACGGTTCGATCACCGTGGCGCTGACGGAAGAACGCAAGGAGGAGATCTACCGCCAGGCTTCGCTGGCGCGCGCCTTCAACGTCGATGTGCGTGAAATCACGCCTGACGAAGTCAAGGCGATGTATCCGCATCTCAACACCTCGGATGTGAAGGCGGCGGTGCATCTGCCGCTCGACGGCCAGTGCGACCCGGCCAACATCGCCATGGCGCTCGCCAAGGGTGCGCGGCAGAACGGCGCGACGATCATCGAGGGCGTCAAGGTGACCGCGGTTCTGAAGAAGGACGGCCGGGTAACGGGCGTGACCTGCGAGCAGAACGGCGAAAGCTATACGATCGAAACCGACAACGTCGTCAACTGCGCCGGCATGTGGGGCAGGGAGTTCGCGCGACAATCCGGCGTCACCGTGCCGCTGCATGCCTGCGAGCACTTCTACATCGTCACCGAGGCGATCCCCGGCCTCAAGCGCCTGCCGGTGCTGCGCGTGCCGGATGAATGCACTTACTACAAGGAGGATGCCGGCAAGATGCTGGTCGGCGCCTTCGAGCTGAAGGCCAAACCCTGGGGCATGGACGGTATCCGTGAGGATTTTTGCTTCGACCAGTTGCCAGACGATTTCGACCATTTCTCGCCGATCCTCGAAATGGCCGTCAACCGCATGCCGATGCTGGAGACGGCGGGCATCCATACCTTCTTCAATGGGCCGGAAAGCTTTACGCCGGACGACCGCTACTATCTCGGCGAGGCGCCGGAAGTGAAAGGCTATTGGGTCGCGGCCGGCTACAACTCGATCGGCATCGTATCGTCAGGCGGCGCCGGCATGGCGCTCGCCCAATGGATGAACGACGGCGAGCCGCCCTTCGATCTCTGGGAGGTCGATATCCGCCGGGCACAGCCCTTCCAGAAGAACCGCGCTTACCTCAAGGATCGGGTCTCTGAGACGCTGGGGCTGCTCTATGCCGACCATTTCCCCTATCGCCAGATGGCGACGGCGCGTGGCGTGCGCCGCTCGCCGCTGCACGAGCATCTGAAGGCGCGTGGCGCGGTCTTCGGCGAAGTGGCCGGCTGGGAGCGAGCCAACTGGTTTGCGAATGACGGCCAGGAGCGCGAATACCGCTACTCCTGGAAACGGCAGAACTGGTTCGAGAACCAGAAGTCCGAACATCTGGCGGTTCGCAACGGCGTCGGCCTGTTCGACATGACCTCCTTCGGCAAGATCCGGGTGGAGGGGCGCGATGCGCTTTCCTTCCTGCAGCGGCTTTGCGCCAACGAGATGAATGTCGAGGCCGGCCGTATCGTCTACACCCAGATGCTCAACGGCCGTGGTGGCATCGAAAGCGACCTCACGGTCACGCGCCTTTCTGAAACCGCGTTCCTGCTCGTCGTTCCGGGCGCCACGCTTCAACGTGATCTTGCTTGGCTGCGCAAGCATGTGCGCGACGAGTTCGTCGTCATCACCGATGTCGGTGCCGGCGAAAGCGTGCTCTGCGTCATGGGGCCGAAGGCGCGCGAACTGATGCAGAAGGTGAGCCCGAACGATTTCTCGAATGCGGCGCATCCCTTCGGCACGGCGCGCGAAATCGAGATCGGCATGGGGCTCGCCCGCGCCCACCGCGTCACCTATGTCGGCGAACTCGGCTGGGAGCTCTACGTCTCGACCGACCAGACGGCGCATGTGTTCGAGGCGCTGGAGGAGGCGGGGCAGGATGTCGGGCTGAAACTCTGCGGCATCCACACGCTCGACAGCTGCCGTATCGAAAAGGCCTTCCGCCATTTCGGCCACGATATCACCGACGAGGACCATGTGCTCGAAGCCGGGCTCGGTTTTGCGGTGAAACCCGACAAGGGCGATTTCATCGGTCGCGAGGCGGTGCTGGCCAAGCACAATCGCGGGCTTTCGCGCCGGCTGGTGCAATTCCGGCTGGCCGATCCCGAGCCTTTGCTCTTCCACAACGAAGCGATCGTGCGCGACGGCCAGATCGTCGGCACCATCACCTCGGGCAACTACGGCCACCATCTCGGCGGTGCCATCGGCCTTGGTTATGTGCCGTCGGAAGGCGAAAGCGACGCCGACGTGCTCGGCTCCAGCTTCGAGATCGAGATCGCCGGCACGCGGGTGAAGGCGGAGGCGTCGCTGAAGGCGATGTACGATCCGCGTTCCGAGCGGGTGAGGATGTAACGACGGCGTTTGAGGCTGCCCCTCATCCGGCCTGCCGGCCACCTTCTCCCCGTTTGACGGGGAGAAGGAGACGTGTGGCGACCGCCGTGCCTGAGTAAGGGCGCGGTTGAGGTGCGGGTGGAGCGCTCTCCCTCTCCCCCGCGTGCGGGGAGAGGGTGGGGGTGAGGGGCAGCCTCGTACATCAAGGCAAATTTAGCATGCGCGCGCCGGGACGCGGTTCTTCCGGTTCTTCTTTCAGGAGTTCAGGGCCATGTTCGCATCGGACCTTTCCAATACGACTGTCGCGGGCGACCGCATCGATCAGCTGGTCGCTGCGCATCGGCCGGGCCATGGGCTGGTGCGGGCCTTCTACCACGACGAGGATATCTACGAGCGTGATCTCGACCGGGTGTTTCGCCGCCATTGGCACTGCGTCGCGCATGAAAGCGTGATCCCCAACCCCAATGACTTCGAAGTCTTTCGCATGGCCGCCGAGCAGGTGATCGTCACCCGCACGGCCACGGGCGCGATCCATGCGATGCTGAACGTCTGTCGCCATCGCGGCGCCGAGGTCTGCACCAAGGAAAAGGGCAACGCCCGCGCCTTCGTCTGTCCCTACCACGCCTGGACCTACGGCAATGACGGTGCGCTGAAGGCGGCGCGGCTGATGCCGAAGGATTTCAAGCGTGAGGACCATGGGCTGAAGAAGCTTCATGTGCGCGTCGTCGAGGGGCTGATCTTCATCTCCTTTGCCGAACAGCCGCTCGATTTCACCGAGGTCGAGAACCTGCTGCATGCCACCTGCGGCCAATATGGCTGGGCCGAGGCCAAGGTCGCGCACCGGCAGTCCTATCCTGTCGACGCCAACTGGAAGCTCGCGGTCGAGAACTATGTCGAGTGCTACCATTGCGGCCCGGCGCATCCTGAGTATTCCGAGACGCACGCGCTCGAACAGCCGTTGCACATGATCGAGGAGCTGAACGCCAAGATGGAGGCGCGCACCTGCGCTCTCGGCATCGAGGTCGGTTCCGGCGATCACTGGCAGAGTTCCGCCGGCGGCAAGGAGACGGTGCATGCCTTCCGCTATGCGCTCTATGACGGCGTCAAGACCGGCAGCAAGGACGGCCAGCCGCTTAGCACCCTGATGGGCCGGTTCAGCGATTTCGACGGCGGCGTCACCTCCATCCACCTCGGCGGCACGACCTTCCTCGTCTGCTATCCCGATCACGGCATGATCTACCGCTTCATTCCGAAGACGGCGGGCACCTGCGAAATGGAGCTGATCTGGCTTGTCGACGGCAAGGCCGAGGAGGGGCAGGACTACGACCTCGAAAAGCTCACCTGGCTGTGGAAGGTCACGACCGATGAGGACAAGGCGATCATCGAGCACACCTCGCGCGGCGTGCGCTCGCATTATTTCGTGCCGGGCCCGATCGCGCCGATGGAGCAGAACGAGCTGCGCTACATCAACTGGTATCTCGACGAGATCAGCCGGCCTTCGCAACCATCATCCCTGTTCTTGTCACAGGGATCCAGCAGCGCCGCGTCGGCGGTGTGAAAGAATTCTGAAAACGCCTGATGTGACGAAGAATGTCACTGACGGCGCGGACGCGCCGTCGCTAGATTCCTGTGACGAGCACAGGAATGAGGTAGGTATCCGTGGTCTCAGTTGCGGCATGGAGGCCGAAACAACGCCAGGCATCGTCTATCGGCGCAGCGCGATCAGTCACGCCTATCGAAATGGGTGCGCAGCGCCACATGGGTCTGCACGGTGGCGACGCCCGATATCAACGAGATCTGCCGACGGATGGTGTCAAGATCGCCGTTCGAAGCGCATTCGACCAGCAGCATCAGGTCGGTCTCTCCGGCGAGCGACCAGCAGCTGACGACCGGCGGCATGCCGGCGAGATGCGGTACGATGTGGTCGCAGTTCTTACCGGGCTGGAAGGATATCGCGATCAGCGCGCGCACGACCGGCGCCTTGTCCTCGATGCCGATGCGGATCGTATAGCCGGCGATGACGCCCTTGGTTTCGAGCCGGCGCAGACGTTCATGGGCGGCGCTGCGTGACAAGCCGGCATGGCGGGCAAGCGCCACCAGGCTCTGGCGCGAATCCTGCCGCAGGGCGGCCACCAGCAGCCGGTCCTTTTCATCAAGTTCGGTCAATGTGTCGTCCCCTTGGTCATTTTGCCGGACAATCGTCCGGTCTTCCGCCATCATGTCCAGTGAAACCGGACGATAGGACGGCTAGCTTCCCGAGGCAATCAAGGAGCGTTAGCCATGACCATTCCGAGACTTCCCGACAATGCCGTCCTCATCCCGATCGACATGCAGCAGGCATTTGATGCCGCTCCCTGGCCGCCACGCTGGAACGGGGACGTTGACAACAACGGCCGCGCCTTGCTTGCCGCCTGGCGCGCGGCCGGCCGGCCGATCATCCATGTGCGGCACGACAGCGTCGCGCCGGGCTCGACCTTGAGGCCGGGTGCGTCTGGCAACGCGCCGCGCCCGGGCTTCGAGCCCGTTGGCGACGAACCGCTCGTCAACAAGAGCGTCAACGCCGCCTTCATCGGCACCGATCTCGATCTTCGCCTGCGCCGGCTCGGCGTTGATACGATCGTCCTCTTCGGCATCTCGACTGATATGTGTGTTTCGACCTCGGTGCGGGTCGGCGCCAATCTCGGTTACCGGGTGGTCCTGGTGGAAGATGCCTGCGACTGCTTCGACCAGCCGGATGGCGACGGCGACATGATCCCGGCGCGGGACATCCACCGTGCCCATGTCGCAACGCTGCGGGCGGAATTCGCGGAGGTGACGACCACGGCGGCAATCATTTCGGCCATGCGGCCGGCGTCGGCAGCGTAAGGACGCCGCAACGCGTGCAGTGGCTTATCGGCTGGCGGCGCCGCGGACTTCCAGCACCTGGTAGGTCCATTTCGGCGTCGTCAGGCTTTCGCCCTCTCGGCTCGGGAAAGTGAGGAAAGTCTCGAAAGGCCTTGCCTGGCCGACGGGCACGCGGGCGAGAACCAGGGCTGAGTCGTCGCCGATCTTCGCGCATGCGTCCTGCGGGCAGTCTTCGAGCGTCACGGAAAGCCGGAAATATTCGAGCGGTGTTGCGCCATTGTTGCTGACGGTGCCGCGCAGGCGGAAGCTGCGCTCCGGCTGGCTTTGTTCGAACGTCATGCCGTCGAGGCTGATGTTCTGGGCGGCCGGAGCCGCCGGGGCCGTCGCCACCGGCTCAGGTGCTGCAGCCTTGCGCTCGCCGCGGTCGCTGATCCAGACGACGAAGGCAGAGAGCAGGGCGATCGCCACTGCGACCGAGAGGATGGGCTCGGCCCACCGGCGAAAGCGGCTGAAACGCGCCGCCAGATACACGATCGCCACGCCAACCAACGCTACCAACCAAAGCATGAAGCTCCTCCTCGTCGACCCTTATATAGTGTGAGGAGCGGGTGGCAACATCGCGTGGCTCTGGTCGAAGGTCACGCTTGCGACATTTGGTGGATTGAACGGCGAGCGATTTCGTCAACCCCTTGCGGCGATTGCAAATGTTGCGGGCTTTTGGGCGCTTCTACCGGGGCGTAACGGCCCCAAGGCTGACGGTATAGGTGCCCTCGAAAGGAACGGCTGCGAAGCGTTCGTTGATGTCGGCGAGGCTCTTTTCCGGGTCGAGATCGGCGAAGATGTCGGGCCGCAGCCAGTGGGCGAAGGCTTCGGCAGCGACAATATTGAGCGGGATGGCGTTGAAGAAGTTCCAGACGCCATGGACGCGGCCGTTCTCGACCGCCGCAACGCTCGATAGCGCCGGCGTTGCGACGGCCGCAGCCAAGGTCTGCTGCGCCTCTTGCCTGGCAACGCCGGGACCGATGGAGAAGCCGCTATAGGTGCCGCCGGGCGAAGAGGTGGCGATGTAGACGTCGGGGTTTGCCGCCATCACCGCTTCTGCATTGACGGTGCCGCCGACGCGCGGCAGCGCGCCTTCGGCGATGTTGCGGCCGCCGGCGATCGTCAGGAATTCGCCGAGCCCACCGACGCCATAGGCCCAGCAGCAACGGTCAGGCTTGGGAAACGCATCCATCAGCACGGTTGGGCGCGGTTCGGGCTTGGCGGCGACACGGGAGCGGATCAGCGCCAGCTTGTCTTCGTAGTAGCGTGCGAAGGCTTCGGCCTGCTCGTCGCGTTCGAAGATACGCCCAAGGAGCCGCATCATATCCGGCGTGCTCTTCAGGGGATCGCTGTTGAAGTCGACGACGATGACCGGCACGCCGGTGCTGGTGAGATAGTCGATGGCGCGCTGGCCCGGCTCGGTGTCGGCCTGCCAGTTGGCGAGGATCGCGAGGTCGGCCTTCAGCGTCAGCAGCGTTTCGAAAGACAGTGCGGCGCCGGTGCCGCCGTCGTCGATCAGCGGCACGTCGGCGATTGCAGGAAATTTTTTGCGAAAGCTCTCGTAGATCTCAGGGTTGTCGCCCTTCATGTCTCCGGACCAGCCGGCCAGCAGGCTGACGGGGTCCGGATGAATGAGCGAAAGCGCGACCAGGTTGAAGCCGCTGCCAAGCAGGATGGCTTTTGGCCTTTCCGCTAACGTCACCTCGCGCCCGGCCGCGTCCTTCACCGTCAGCGGCCATCGGTTTTCGGCCCGGGCGCCAGTGGCGAAAAGCGTGGTGGTGACGAAGATGGCCAGCAAGGCCCGGACCGTGGATCGCGATAGGAGAAGCAAAACTACTGTTTCCGTTGGGTGGGAAGGGCGCAGAGGCTGCCGCAGCTGCGGACCCCCGGCAGCAGATAGCGCAGGCAGCAGATCTTGCGCCGGCACACCCGCGCACCGTCCTCTTCCTCGTGACGCAGGCAATCGAAGAAGGGGTTGGGCGAGCCGTCGGGCAGGGATCTGCTGCCGATGAGGGCTTCGGCCTGGGCATGAAGCGGCTCGACGCCGGCGGCGCGCAGGGCATAGTCGATGTAAACCAGCGCGTTGTTCCAGGCGAGTTTCGGCGCGATGCCGCCACTCGACTTGAGGTAGCCGACCACTTCGCGCAGGTGCTCGCCCATCAGCGGCGCCAGGGTGGCAAACACGTCGTCGTCATCGCCCGCCTGCCAGTTACCGGCATCGGCGACGCCAAAGGCGCGGGGCAGGCCATCTTCTGCCAGCGCCACCTTCATGCGGTTGAAGGCGACCGGCAACACCTGATGGTCGAGCACGCGAGCAACGAGATAGGGGATGGTGAGCGCCGAGAAGTAGTAGAGCGACCACATGGAGGCGATCGCGCGGCGGTCGGTGCCGCCGGACCTTTCAGCGTAGGTGTCGAGGGCGCGGTCGAAGGCGCCGGAGGCGAAGAACTCGGGCAGGACCATGCCGTCGGAAAGATCGTCCGACAGCACCATCTTTTCGTTGCACCAGGCGTGCGGGCCGGAAAAGGCAGCAGACAGAACCTTGGGGGCGCCTGTCTCCATGATCGCTTCGGATACGGCAGTCATTGGGGCACCCGCGTGTGGCCCGTGGCCGGCCCACTGCCGTTGCGAGGCCTGCCGCGCGGAGCCGTCGCGAACACAAATGCGGGGGCGGACAGACGCCATCTTGCAACCATGCGACACCTTCTGAACGGGTCAGACATTCATAAGATGATCGTGTTACTCATGTTTATTCGTTGTGCAAGTTATTTTATGAGTTTTGTCCGCATGTTTTAATGCGCGGGCGAGGCGCGAGACAGCCGCAAGCTCGGGCTTGCGGCTACTGAAGGGCCGGTGCCGCGGGCTCGACGGCCGCCTACATCAGGCCGAGCTGCTTGTAGAAGCCGAGCGCGTCGTAATAGTCGCTTTGAGTGGCGATCTTGCCGTCCTTGACCGTGAAGACCGAGGCGCCGGTGAACTTGAAGCTCTTGCCGGTCGCGGCCGTGCCATCGGCCCAGGCGCCTGAGTTGGTGCCGGAGAATTCCCATTCGAAGGAGACCTTGTCGCCGGCGGCGATGGGGTCGCCTTTCATGGTCCAGACGGCGTCGGGAACCGCATTCAGGAAATTGTCGATGACACCGGTCTTGGCGGCATCCTTGCCGGTGACAGGCTTGCCGACGGACGCGTCGTAATAGGTGACGTCGTCGGCGAAATAGGATGCGGCCTTGCTCGAGTC
The DNA here is from genome assembly GCF_001424825.1 of Ensifer sp. Root31. Classification (NCBI taxonomy): domain Bacteria; kingdom Pseudomonadati; phylum Pseudomonadota; class Alphaproteobacteria; order Hyphomicrobiales; family Rhizobiaceae; genus Ensifer; species Ensifer sp. Root31. Next base: position 24,939 of record NZ_LMCO01000056.1, read on the forward strand.
ATGGGCATTCCACGCTGCGACATAGGCACCGACGACATCAGGCGCCGCGTCGGCGGCGAGGCCGGCGGGCGCCAGAAGAAGTGTGCTCAGACCCAATGCACCTGCAGCAGCAAGCAGTTGACGGCGATACATGGCATTTTCCTCCCGTTTATCTTCGTTTGCATGCTTTGTCCGCACCGCGGCCAACGTCCTGCCGGCGTCAGCCGTGGTTGATCATGATGTGACGGACAGCAGTGTAGTCCTCGAGCGCATAGACCGACATGTCCTTGCCATAGCCCGACTGCTTGACGCCGCCATGCGGCATCTCGTTGGTCAGCATGAAGTGGGTGTTGATCCAGGTGCAGCCATATTGCAGGCGCGAGGCGGCCTTCATCGCCTTGGAGATGTCCTTCGTCCAGACCGAAGAGGCGAGGCCATAATCGCTGTCGTTGGCCCAGCCGACGGCATCGTCCTTGCCGGTGAAGCGGGTGACCGAGACGACAGGGCCGAACACCTCGCGACGGACGATCTCGTCTTCCTGCGTCGCGCCGGCAATCACCGTCGGCTGGAAGAAGAAACCGTCGGCGCTGCCAGGAGCACCGCCGGTGGTGATCTCGATATGCTTCTGGTCGGCCGCACGTTCGACGAAGCTTGCGACGCGATCACGTTGGCGCCGCGAGATCAGCGGGCCGATCTCGTTTTCGGTGTCGTCGGCGAGATTGTAACGGATGGTGGAGACGGCCGAACTCAGGTCGGCGACGAGCTTTTCGTAGATGCCGGCTTCGGCATAGATGCGGCAGGCGGCGGTGCAGTCCTGGCCGGCATTGTAATAGCCGAAGGTGCGGATGCCGTTGACGACGGCTTCGAGGTCGGCGTCGTCATAGACGATGACAGGGGCCTTGCCGCCGAGCTCCAGATGCGTGCGCTTCACCGTCTTGGCGGCGGCCGTCAGCACCTTCTTGCCGGTGGCGATGTCGCCGGTGATCGAGACCATCGCGATCTTCGGGTGGTTGATCAGCGCGTTGCCGACGGTTTCGCCGCGGCCCGTGACAACGTTGACCACGCCTTCCGGCAGGATGTCGGCGAGCAGACGGGCGAGCTTCAGCGCCGTCAAAGGCGTCTGTTCGGACGGCTTGAAAACGACGGTGTTGCCGCCGGCAATCGCCGGTGCCAGTTTCCACGCCATCATCATCAGCGGGTAGTTCCAGGGCGCGATCGAGCCGACGATGCCAACCGGATCGCGACGAACCATGGAGGTATGCCCCGGCAGATACTCGCCCGATGTCGGCGCGTGCAGATTGCGGATGGCGCCGGCAAAGAAGCGCCAGCAATCGACGATCGCCGGCAGTTCGTCGTTCTTCACCGCATTGATCGGCTTGCCGCAGTTGAGCGCTTCAAGGGCTGCGAAATCGTCGGCGTGCTTTTCGATCGCGTCGGCGATCCTGAGCAGGTAACCGGAGCGTTCGCCGGGTGTCGTCATCGACCAGGAGACGAAGGCGCGTTCTGCCGCGCTCACCGCCGCCTCGACCTGAATGTGCGAGGCTTCGGCGAGGTCGATGATCTTTCCGCCGGTGCGCGGGTTCAGGATATGCTCTTCGGCCTCGGTTCCGGCTTCGAAGCGCGATCCGATCAAAAGCTGGGTGTCCATGTCTGTTCTCCCTTGAAAGTCGAGTTCACTTGCCGGCACCGGCGATCTGGTCGCCGTCGCGGGTCAGGTAGTAGGCGCCGAGGATCGGCAGGAAAGTGACCAGCACCACGATCATGGCGACCACGTTGGTCACCGGTCGCTGGCGCGGGCGGATGAGTTCTTCGAGCATCCAGATCGGCAGCGTCGACTGCTGGCCGGCGGTGAAGGTGGTGACGATCACCTCGTCGAAGGACAGCGCGAAGGCGAGCATGCCGCCGGCAAGAAGTGCGGTGCCGATGTTCGGCAGGATGATGTGGCGGAAGGTCTGGAAGCCGTCGGCACCCAGGTCCATCGAGGCTTCGATCAGCGAGCCCGATATGCGGCGGAAACGGGCCACCGCATTGTTGTAGACGACGACGATGCAGAAGGTCGCGTGACCGAGCACGATCGTCCAGAAGGAGAATGGCATCTCCGCCATGGAAAAGGCCGAGCGCAGCGCGATGCCGGTGATGATGCCGGGCAGCGCGATCGGCAGGATGACCAGCAGCGAGATCGTCTCGCGGCCGAAGAAGCGGGTCTGGCTGACGGCGGCGGCACAGAGCGTGCCGAGCACCAGGGCGACCGCGGTCGCGATCGAGGCGACCTTGACCGAGAGCGTCAGCGCCGCCCAGACATCCGGCCGGTTCCAGGCAACCGCAAACCATTGTGTCGTCAGCCCCGGCGGCGGGAACTGGTAGCTCTTTTCCTCCGTGGTGAAGGCATAGAGGAAGATCAGCAGGATTGGCACATGCATGAAGGCGAGGCCGGCGGCAGCTGCGATCTTCAGTCCGAGGGGCGAGCGGTTGAGGCGGTCAGAGCGCATCGAAGGCCCCCATGCGTTTGGCCATCCAGAGATAGGCGCCCATGATGACGATCGGCACCACGGTAAAGGCGGCGGCAAGCGGAATGTTGCCGGCAGTGCCCTGCTGGGCATAGACCGCCTGACCGATGAACAGCCGGGAGGAGCCGATGATCTGCGGAATGATGTAATCGCCGAGCGTCAGCGAGAAGGTGAAGATCGAGCCGGCGACGATGCCCGGCAGCGCCAGCGGGAAGAGCACGTGGCGAAAGGTCTGGGCCGGCGTGCCGCCGAGATCGGAGGAGGCCTCGATCAGGTTGGTCGGCACGCGCTCCAGCGCTGCCTGGATCGGCAGGATCATGAACGGCATCCAGACATAGACGAAGACGATGAAGGTGCCGGTGTAGCTGACCGAGAGCGAGTTGCCCCCGACGACGGGAAGCGAGAGCCAGGCATCGAGCACCCACAGAAGATGCAGCTTCGCGAGGAACCAGGTGACGATGCCTTCCTTGGCCAGGATCAGCTTCCAGGCATAGATCTTGACCAGGTAGCTCGACCAGAGCGGCAGCATGACGCCGAGATAGAACAGCACCTTCCATTTTCCCTGCGCGTAGCGCGCCGCGTAATAGGCGATCGGGAAGGCGATGAGCGCCGAGGCGAGCGTCACGATTGCCGCCATTGATACGGTGCGCAGGATGATGTCGAGATTGGTTTCGCTCAGCAGCTGGCGGTAGGTGGCGAAGGTGAACTCGTAATTGATCAGGCCGGAGAAGTCGTCGATCGAGAAGAAGCTCTGCAGCAGGAGAGCAAAGAGCGAGCCGACATAGACGACGCCGAGCCATAAGAGCGGCGGCGCCAGCATGACGACAAGCAGCACATGCGGGTGCTTCCAGAAGAAGTCCGAGAGCCGGCCGGTCGGGCCGCGGCGATCCGGGACTGCGAGATTTTCAGCGACGGCGGTCATGCGTCCTCCATCGGGTGCAGTTCGTCGGCGGCAAAGCTGATAGTGACGGGGCTGCCGATTTGCGGGACGGCGAGCGAGGCGGGGCTTGCAACCGCGATGCGCGCGCCTTCGACGTCGACGACGACGCGGTTGACCGCGCCGAGGAAACTATGGGCCGACACGGTGCCGTTGAGGCTGAGCGCGCCTTCGCGCGGGGCCGACAGCGCGATCGCCTCGGGGCGAAGGCTGGCATAGGAGGATCTGACGCCCAGCCTCTGGCACAGCTTTGCCGGCAAGACGTTTGACGAGCCGACGAAATCGGCGACGAAGCGTGTCTTCGGCTGCTTGTAGACTTCTTCTGGGCTGCCGAGCTGCTGGATGCGGCCGTCGTTGAAGACGGCGATGCGGTCGGCCATCGACAGCGCTTCGCCCTGATCGTGGGTGACGAAGACGAAGGTGATGCCGAGCGATTTTTGCAGGGTCTTCAGTTCCTCCTGCATCTGCTCGCGCAGCTTCAGGTCGAGCGCGCCGAGCGGCTCGTCGAGCAAAAGCACCTTGGGCTTGTTCACCAGCGCGCGGGCGAGCGCCACGCGCTGACGCTGGCCACCCGAGAGCTGGCCGGGGCGGCGGCTGCCATAGTCCGGCAGCTTGACCATGGCGAGCGCATCTGCCGCCGCCTTGCGGCGCTCCTCGCGGCCGACGCCCTTGACCATCAGCCCGTAGGCAACGTTGTCGAGGATCGAGAGATGCGGGAACAGCGCATAGTCCTGGAACACGGTGTTGACGCTGCGGCGATAGGGCGGCACGCCCTCCGCGGTTTCGCCGAAGATTTCGATATGACCGCCTGTCGGCTGTTCAAAGCCGGCCATCAGCCTCAGGCAGGTGGTCTTGCCCGAGCCCGAGGGGCCGAGCATGGCGAAGAACTCGCCCTCGGCGACTTCGAGGTCCACACCATCGACCGCGCGTACGGCGCCGAAGTGGCGGGAAACATTGTCGAAAAGAACGGCGGTGGACATCAAATTGCTCCAGGATTCCAGCCCCTCATCCCGCTGCCGCAACCTTCTCCCCGCTCGGGGGGAGAAGGGAACGTGCGGTTGGCGTCTCGCCCAAAGCTCACCCGGCGGGTTTGCCGGGGGCGTTCCCTCTCCCCGCGTGCGGGGAGAGGGTCAGGGTGAGGGGCGATGCTTGCGATATGGTCGTGGCGGCTCAGCGACCGCCGATAACGCCGATGTAGTCGGAGACCCAGCGGTGGTAAGGCACACATTCGCCCTGGCTTGCGCATTTCGTCACCGGCGTCTTCCAGAACTTGACCTTGTCGAAGTCCTCGTAGCCGTTGGTCTTGCAGCCGGCGTCGGTCAGAAGGTCATTGCCCTTGCAGGCTGCGCCGACGGACGGGTTGGCGCCGAACCAGGCAGAGACGTCGCCCTGGACCTTTGGCGACAGCGAATGCTCCATCCACATATAGGCGCAGTTCGGATGGGCGCTTTCGGCGTGCAGCATGGTGGTGTCAGCCCATCCGGTGACCCCTTCTTCCGGGATGGTTGAGGCGATCGGCAGCTTTTCGGCTTCCATCAGGTTGACCTGGAACGGCCAGGAGCCGGAGGCGACGACGCCTTCGTTCTTGAAGTCGTCGATCTGGATCATCGCATCGTGCCAGTAGCGGCCGACGAGCGTGCGCTGGGTGCGCAGCAGATCGAGCGCTGCCTTGTACTGGTCTTCGTTGAGTTCGTAGGGATCCTTGATGCCGAGCTCGGGCTTGTGCTTGATCAGGTAGTTGGCGGCGTCGGCGACATGGATCGGGCCGTCATAGGCCTGGACACGGCCCTTGTTGGACTTGCCGTCGGGCAGGTTCATTTCCTCGAAGACGACGTTCCAGCTCTTCGGCGCTTCGCCCTTGAAGGCATCCTTGTTGTACATCAGCACGTTCGGACCCCAGACATAGGGAGTGCCGTAGTGAACGCCGTTGACCGTGTGCCAGGGCGCGTTCTGCATGCGCTCGTCGATCGTCTTCCAGCTGGGGATGAGATCGGTGTTGATCGGCTGGACGCGCTTGCCGGCGACGAGCCGCATCGAGGCGTCGCCCGAGGCGGTGACGAGGTCGAAGCCGCCTTCGTTCATCAGCGCCACCATTTCGTCGGAGGTCGCGGCCGTCTTGACGCTGACCTTGCAGCCGGTCTGCTTTTCGAAATCGGTGACCCAGTCGTAGTTCTTGTCGGTCTCGCCGCGCTCGATGTAGCCAGCCCAGGCGACGATCGACAGTTCGCCTTCGCCCTTGCCCAGTTCCTTCAGCGGCTCCTGCGCCAAGGCGGGCGCCACGAGGCCGAGCGACAACGTCAGCGCGGTGCAGGATTTCAGGATCTGCTTCATCTGAATTCTCCCAATTTTGAGCCGCATTTTACGGCTTCGTTCCCAGATTGAAACGTGCCTTGATTTCTCCGCATTCGCAAATTCATTAATCAGAATGCCGCTATCGGTTTTACCGATATCAGGGCCGTGTCAAGGCTCCAACGTGCCCGGCAAATGCCGAGTAGCTACATGATTTTACTCGTGGTTCTGGATCGCACCGGGATTTTTAGCGCGGCCGGGCGCTGCGAAGCGCTTCGGCTATGCCGACGAAATCGCGGGCCGATTGCGGCAGGCTGGAGCCCTTGCGCCAGACCATGCCGACCTGGACGACGGGCAGGGCGCCGGAGACGTCGCGGCTCTCGATGCGGTCGCCTTCAAGCGACCAGGGGCGGTAGACGAGATCGGGCAGGAGCGCGATGCCGGCGCCAGTCGCCACCAGGCTGCGCACCGCTTCGACCGAGCGGGTGCGGAAGGCGACATGCGGGCGGGCGCCGAGCGCCGACAGCAGCTTGCCGGTGTTCTCCTCGATTTCATCCACCGTCAGCATGATCAGCGGCTCCTTGGCGATATCGCTGATCGAGATGATGTCGGCGCTGACAAGCGGATGGCCGATCGGCAGCCAGAGGCGATAGGGCGAGGTTTCGAGAATCTCAGCCTGCAGCGCCATGCGGTCGCGCAGGTTGGAAATGACCATGACGGCAACGTCGAGTTCGCCGCCGATCAGCAGGTGTTCGAGATATGAGCCGTTGTCCTCGATGGCACTGACATCGACGCCGGGACAGGCGCGGCGATAGCGAGCGAGCAGGTCGGAGAGGACGTAACCGGCAACCAGCGAGGTGACGCCGAGATTGAGCTTGCCGCCGGTTTCCTCGCGGCTGTCGGAAAAACTGCGCCGGGCGTCGGAGACATCGGAGAGGATCTTGGTCGCATGCCGCAGGAACTGATGGCCGTTGTGGGTGATCGAAAGACCGCGCGGATGCCGGTCGAACAGCTCGACGCCGAGGTCCCCTTCAAGCTCCTTGATCGCCTCGGTGATCGAGGATTGCGAGATCGAGAGGTTCTGCGCCGCCCGCGTGATCGAGCCTTGCTCGGCGACGGCGACGAAATACTGCAACTGTCTGAAGGTGAAGGCCATCCGTGCAGTTAATCGTTGTGGAGGCGCGCTTGCAAGCGCTGCCAAGAGATCGTCCCCGACAACGCAACTGCGGCGGGATTTGTCCGGTTATGTCGGTTTCCGGATAGAAGACCGGCGGCCTGCTGCTAGACTTCCGCCGGAGAGATCAGGGAGGCGGACTTTGGATCAGGCTGTATCGAAACCGATGCCGACGGAGGAGGGCATCCTCGCCTTTCACCGGCGCTGCGAAGAATTCTATCCCGCCGATGCGGTCGATGCGTCGATCGAACAGCAGCGCAAATGGTACGATGCGCTCTGCGCAGAGTTCGACGCGCCGTCGCCGGCGGGGCTGACGCGCGAGGACGAGCTTGTCGACGGCCGGATCCCGATCCGGCGCTATCGGCCGGCGAGCGTTTCGACCGACATCCGAATCTACTACATTCACGGCGGCGGTTGGGTCGTCGGCTCGCTCGACAGCCATGACGCCATCTGCGCCGAGCTTGCCGATTTCGCAAGGGCAGAACTGGTGTCGGTTGATTATCGGCTGGCGCCCGACCACGTCTGGCCAGCCGCCTTCGAGGATTGCTACGCGGTCTTGAATTTCCTGGTGGCCGATGGCCGACCGGTGGTGGTCGTCGGCGACAGTGCCGGCGGGAACCTGACCGCAGGCATCGTGTTGAAGGCCCGGGCGGACGGGGTGTCTGGTATCGTCGGGCAGGCGCTGATCTATCCTGGCCTCGGCGGTGACCTGGCTTCCGGTTCCTATCTCGAAATGTCCGATGCGCCGGGACTGACGACTGCCGATACCAGCTACTACCGAAAGATTTTGCAGGCGCCGGCCGACGACCCGTTTGCGGTGCCGCTGGCGGAGAAGGATCTTTCCGGCTTACCGCCGACCTATATCGCTGGTGCCTATTTCGACCCCTTGCGCGATGACGCGCGCCTCTATGCCGCGCGGCTTGCGACGGCCGGCGTCAACGTCACCTTTCGCGAAGAGCCGCAGATGATCCACGCCTGGCTGCGGGCACGGCACATGAGTGAGGGTGCGCGCGAAGGCTTTCGGCGCTTGGCCGAAGGTATTGCGGTGCTTGTCGGAACCGGCTGAACGCTCCAGTTTTCACCGGAGCGCAATTGCGGGCGGAAACGCGCTAGCTCTTCGCCTTGAACACCAGCACCGGATTGGGGCGGAAGCTCTGCGGGAACAGTTTGCGCAGGCTCTCGATCTTCGGCATGTCGTTGTAGACGATGTAGGGATAGGTCGGGTTGCGCGTCAGGAAATCCTGATGGTAGCCCTCCGCGACATAGAAGCCCTTCAGCGGCGCGATCTCGGTGACGATCTCGGTCGGAAAGACGCCTGATTTTCCGAGCTCGGCGACGTAGGCCTCGGCGATCTTCTTCTGCTCCGGCGTGGCAACGAACAGAGCCGAACGATACTGCGTGCCGTGATCCGGCCCCTGATAGTTCAGCTGCGTCGGGTTGTGGCCGACGGAGAAGAAGATCTGCAACAGCTTGCCGTAGCTGACCTGGCTCGGATCGTAGGTCACTTCCACCGATTCCGCGTGGCCGGTGTCGCCATTGCTGACCGCCTCATAGGACGCCGTGTCGCGGCTGCCGCCGGCATAGCCCGAGACAGCGTTGGTCACGCCCTTCACATGCTGGAAGACGCCCTGGACGCCCCAGAAACAACCGCCGGCAAATACCGCCGTTTCCGGACCGCTGGCCGCTTTCTCATCCAGCGACGGCGGGGGAATGGATACGGCCGGTTCGGCGGCGCGGGCTGAGGGCGCAATCGAAAGGGCGGCGCAGATGGCAAGTGCCGGAGCCATCAGCCAGAGATGGTGGTTGATAGCCGGAGCGAACGGCAGAATGTTGCGTGTCGAAGACATGGTTGCTTCCTCTGCCGCGTTCGGGCGGCGGCCGTGTGAACCCATGTTTTTCGCGGACCCGGCCGAATGCAAATCGCAAGAGCGTGCTTCACGGCAATGTGACGATCCGCTACCACTGCATTGGCGACTTGATCCCGCATAGCGGGGACTGTGGAAGGTTAGAGGAGGGGTGATGGCTGGCGAAACGGATTTGACGAAGCTGCTGGCGACGATGGCGCCGGTTCTGTTTCCGCAGACCTATGTCTATTGCACCGTGCCCCATGACGAGGCGCAGCGTTACATGCCGGTGGAGCCGCTTGCCACCTATCGCGAGGACGAGGGGCTGACGCTGATCCTGGAGCGTCATGCTGCCGATGCGGCCGGCCTTTCCTATGGTCCGCTGCTTCGCCGCATCACGCTCAATGTGCATTCGGCGCTTGAGGCGGTCGGGCTGACGGCGGCGGTGGCGACGGCGCTGACGCGGGAGGGCATCAGTGCCAACGTCGTGGCCGCCTATTATCATGACCACATCTTCGTGCCGGAGGCCGATGCCGAGCGTGCGCTCGAGGCGCTGCTGGCATTGAGCCCGGCCTGATCGCCTCGGCGATCACATGAAGCGGATGTCGCGCGGCGGGTTTTCGTAGTCGTCGTGACGACCGTTCTCGTAGATGATCGGTGCCGTGCCGAGTTCCTCGTCGCTGACGCCGTCAACGCAGGCGACGTTGACGGCGTAGAAATGGCCGAGGAAATCCTCGAGATAGCCGCGCGAAAACGGCCGGATGCCGCAGCGGCTGCAGAAGTAGTGATCGACGTCGCCCTCCCGCCAGTTCGAAGGCTCCGCCCGATAGCTCGTCAACGCCTCCTTGCCCCTGGTGATGGCAAACTCGTCGCGCAGCGCGAAGGATTTCTGCATGCGCGTCTTGGCGCAGAAACTGCAATTGCAGCGGCGGATGCCTTCGGCAAGGTCGAGCTGGCATTCGAACTCAACGGTGCCGCAGTGGCAGCTGCCGCGATAGCGCTTTTTCATCGGACGGGCTCCTGTCTTTGGACAGTCGTCGGCTGTCCCTGGTCTTTCGACCGGGGAAACGACGCTGGCGAGTTGAACGTTGATGCGATTTATGTGTTGGCGTCCGTTGTGCGGACGCCGGTTATTATCCGGCTTTGACCGAGGCCTCCGCCTCGTCGGCAATTGCCGGATCGCTGTCGGCGCCGTCACCGGTTGCCTTGCGCAAGAGCAGGAAGGCGAGCAGTGCCGTCAGCAGCGACAGGGCCACGCAGATCGATGCGGTGAAGGCAAACGAATTGGTGAACACGTCGCGGGCGGCATTGAGCAGCCGTTCGGATTGCTCGCCCGGAAGTTGCTCGGCGATGGCGACGGCGCCGCCAAGCGTCTGGCGTGCGGCCTCCACGGTCTCAGTCGGAAGGCCGGTGACGATCACGGCGTCCATGCGGGTGCGATAGGCTGATGTCAGCATGCTGCCGAGCACGGCGATCCCGAGCGCACCGCCGAACTCGAAGCTCGTCTCCGAGATCGCCGATGCAGCGCCGGCGCGCTCCGGCGGGGCGGAGCCGACGATCAGGTCCGTCGTCAGCGTGCCCACTGGCGCAAAGCCGAGGCAGAGAACGACGAGGCCCGTCGTGACGAGCAGCGGACTGCTCGTCGTTTCGACCTGGGTGCAGATCGCAAAGCCGATGGCGGTCAGCACGAAGCCGGCAGCAATCAGGTTCGAGGCGGCATAGCGGGCGGCAAGCGACGGAACCAGGATCGAACCGAGCACCATGGCGACCCCTGTCGGCACCGACCAGAGACCGGCGACGAAGGGCGACAGGCCGAGCACGAGCTGCAGATACTGCGCCACGAACAGGAAGGCGCCAAAGCCGACGAACAGGCCGAGAATATTAACGCCGAGGGCGGCGCTGAAAGCCGGGGTCCTGAACAAGGCGAGGTCGATCAACGGATCGGCAAGCCGGCTCTGGCGCCGGGCAAACAGGATGGCGACGGTCAGCCCGAGCAGGATGAAGAACACGGCGGTGACGTCGAGACCGTCCTCGGCGATGCGCTTCATGCCATAGATTACCGACAGCACGGCAACCAGCGACTGTCCGGCACTGATGAAATCGAGCCGGCCGGCATTCGGATCGCGGAACTCCGGCAGCAGCATGGGACCGAGGATCAGAAGCAGGATCATCACAGGCACCGCGAGCAGGAACACCGAACCCCACCAGAACTGAGACAGCATCAGCCCGCCGACGACAGGGCCGATGGCGCCGCCGGCGGAGAAGCTGGCGATCCAGATGCCGATCGCCAGCGTGCGCTGCTTGTCATCGAGGAACATGTTGCGGATCAGCGACAGCGTCGAGGGCGCCAAGGTTGCTGCTGCGACGCCGAGGACAGCACGTGCGAGGATCAGCGTTTCGGCGCTCCAGGCGAAGGCGGCCAGCACCGAGGCGATGCCGAAGGCGATGGAGCCGATCATCAAGAGCCGGCGCCGGCCGATGCGGTCGCCAAGCGTGCCCATGGTGATCAGAGAGCCCGCCACCATGAAACCGTAGATATCGACGATCCACAGGAGCTGCGAGGCCGATGGCTTCAGCTGCTCGGTCAGTTGCGGCACCGCGAGATTCAGGACCGTCAGGTCCATCGAATAGAGCATGCAGGGCAAGGCGAGGACGGCAAGGCCGATCCACTCCCGCCGCGTGGCCTTCGGGCCCGGTGTGTTGTCCGCGGTGGTCATTGTCTCAGACATCGGAAAGATACTCCTCCAGTCTTTCGAGGCACTCGCCCCAGCCTTCCTGGTGCGAGTCGCGCTCGTCGACGCTGTCGAAGGGGGTCTGGTGGAAGGTCAGACGGGTCTTGCCGCCGACATCGACGAATGAAACGGTGATCAGCGTGTCGGCACCCGGCTTGCCTTCTTCGTCCCAGGCGAAGGTGAAGATGAGTTTCTCCGGCTCGATCACCTCGCGATAGACGCCGCCCATCCAATAGTCGCGCCCTTCCGGCGAACGGATGCAGGCGCGCCAGGCGCCGCCGGGGCGGAAATCCATCGTCAGCGAGTGCGGGCTGAAATCGCGCGGTCCCCACCAGCGCAAGGCATGCTCGGGCGTTGACCATACCCTAAACACCAGGCTGCGCGGCGCATCGAAGATCCTGGTGATTTCGAGGCTCAGTCTGTGTTCGCGCGATGCGTTTTCACTGGTCATTGCCATAACAATTCCTCCCGCAGCCAGCGCTGTCGCTTGGCGCGGCCGTTCTTTAACCTGAAAGTTATTTAACTTGATGGTTAATAACTGGGCGCGCGGGGAATTGTCAAGGCGGCCGAGGCCTGAGATCTGATTTTTGTCAGTTATGCGACAGGGTGCATCGGCCCTTAAGGCGGAGGGGCACGCGGCCGAAAGCTTCGGCGTCACCAAGGCTGCGGGCAAGAATGAGTGCCCCCTGGATGCCGCCGATCACTTCTTCGGCCAGCGCCTGCCGCTCGTTCTCGGCGATACCCTGGCGGCCGAGCGCCTCGGCGAGGGCAGTCCGCCAATCGGCAAAGTATCGGGTGAGCTCGACGGAGAAGCGATCATGGGCGCCGCTGGCGGGCAATGACGCCCATCAGGCAGAGGCGGCGTCCCCGGCGAAAGTAGCTGTCGACGGAGGCAAACATGTCGTCGATCGCAGCCGCCGGCCTTTCGCTGTTGCGCAGCAGGTCGAATATGTTGGTCTGGAACCATAGGGCGATGTCGCCAAGCACCGCCTCGGCCATCTCCTCCTTCCCACCAGGGAAGAAGTGATAGAGGCTGCCCGCCGAGCCCGGTCTTCTCGGTGATCAGGTTGAGGCTCGCGCCATCATAGCCGTGTTCGCGAAAGACCTCCGCGAGCGTGGCGATGACGTCCTGGCGCTCGGCGACGACGCGGCTCATGCGGGTTTCCTCGGCAGCGGATACTCGACCTTGCCAAAACGATGAAACAGCGTTCCAACCGCAACCAGCACCAATGAGCCGGTCAGAACGGGGAAAAGCAGGAAGTCGAGGCCGGGGTCGCTGGCAAAGACCACGAGCGGAGTGGCGCCCGCCGGCGGATGGGTGATGCGCAGCGCTGCCATCAGCGCGATCGCAGCACCGACCGCAAGGCCGACCGCCCACCACTCATTGGGGAAGACTGCGCGCATGACGAGGCCGACCAGCGTCGCGATGAAATGTCCACCGACGACATTGGCGGGCTGGGAGAGCGGGCTGCCGGCGACCGAGAAGATCAGCACGCAGCTGGCGCCAAACGGCGCCATCAGAAGCGGTTCGCCGACGATATTGGTGAGCGCGCCGACGGCGGCGATGGCCACGAGGCCACCCATGCCGGCAACGAGGCCGCGGCCGATATGGACGGCAGGTTGGTGGCAATTGAAGAAATGGCGCACGACTGTAACTATCAGTAAAATGTTTACCGATTGGTGCAGTCATACGCTTTTGGAGCCAAGACGGTGTTACATCAGGTCGCGTGCGACCCGCTTGGCAAAGCTCTTCTCGAAGATGGGCGCGTCGTTTTCATAGGCGACGATCTTGGCTTCGGTGATCCAGTCGTCGGCATCGCAGGTGAGAACCGAGGTCGAGACCGTGCGCACCGACCAGCCCTCGCGTTTGGAAATGCAGGTCCAGGTCGAGGTGCCGATCATCGAATGCGGATTGTCGGGAGCGATGGACCAGGTCTCGTCGCGGATGTCCTGCGTCGCGAGCCCGGTATCCGGATGCTCGCTCAAGCCCCCATCCTCGTAGATGCGATAGTGGGTGACGCCGTTGGTCATGTCGCGTTCGACGGTGCGGCTGGTGCTGCCGGCCGTCCGCTCGATGTATTTCGGCAGCGGATCCGGATTTTCCGGCTCCGGCACGACGACCTCGTTGTGCTGGCCGAGCAGCGGAAGGGCAAGCGTCAGGCTCGCTGTGTCGATGGTGAGGCCGGGATCATCAGGCGGCGGCAAAATCATCGGCCAGTAGGACGTCGACAGCGACAGCCGGATGCGGTGGCCGGCGCGCACGCGATAGCCGCAGGCGTCGAGCACCAGTGTGATCCGCGTGCGGCGACCCTTTTCCATTGCCCGCGGTTCGGCATTGCCGTCGCGATGCGCCAGATTGAGCACGCCGAAGGCGATGCGGGTGGCGGTACCATCCGGGTGCACGTCGACGATGCGGGCGACAAGGTTGGCCGTGTCGGCCGGGCAGGTGACATCGACCGAGAGGCTTGGCTGGCCGAGATAGTCTTCAGCCTCCAGCAGCGGCCGCGTTTCGAAGGTCAGCGCTCCGGCATCGTCGATGCGCTGGTCACCGGCCATTTCGGCATCGGGTTTCAGGGTGAAATATTCGCCGGAAGCCGTGCCGGTATCGAGCGGTGATTTCAGATAGACCTCGCCGGTGCCCATATCTTTGGCGTCGGTGGAAAGCCTGCCGTCGAGCGTGATGCCGAGAACCTGCATCTCCGGCTTTTGCCAGACGTCCTTGGCGACCCAGCGGCCAGGGTCGTTGTCGCGCCGGACGGCCGGGCGCGGGCCGTCGAGGATATAGGCGCGCACCTGCGGTCCGCCTTCGGCGCCGTTCTTTTCGTCGCGCAGCCAACGGTTCCACCAGCGGATCGCCTCGCCGTGAAAATCGGCGCGGGGCTTTGGCCAGGCGAAATGCGGATATTTGTGCACCCAGGGGCCGATCAGCGCCTTGGCCTTTGCGCCGAGGCCCTCGACGGCTTTCAGCGGCGTGTTGCGATAACCGTCGGCCCAACCGGCGATGACGAGCGCGGGAGTGTCGAAGCCGCCGAAATCCTCCGAGATCGAGCCGTGCTGCCAGAAGGCGTCGCGGCGCTGATGCTCGAGCCATTCCTCCATGAAGTAGGGTTCGTTCTCCAGGCGCTCCAGCCACATCTCCTTCCAGCGGTCGCCGACGATCGCAGGGTCGGGCGCGCGCGATTGATAGGCAAGCATGGTCGCCGCCCAGGAAAGCTGGGCGGAGAGATGGCACCCATTCTTGTAATGGATGTCGTCGTTGTAGCGGTCGACGGTCGAGGCGATCGAGATCACCGCCTTCAGCGCCGGCGGCTTGAGGGCTGCCACCTGCAGGCAGTTGAAGCCGCCCCAGGAGATGCCCATCATCCCGACCTTGCCATTCGACCACGGCTGGGCGGCGATCCATTCGATGATCTCGCAGCCGTCGGAAAGCTCGCGCGGCGTATATTCGCCATCGATGACGCCATCGGATTCGCCCGAGCCGCGAATGTCGACGCGCACGCCGGCAATGCCGGCGGCGGCAAAGACCGGATAGGTCGATTCATCGCGGAGACTCGTGCCGCCGCGCTTGCGGTAGGGCAGGTATTCGAGCACGGCCGGCACCGGCTCAGCGTCGGCGCCATCCGGCATCCAGATGCGGGCGGCAAGCCGCGTGCCGTCCTTCAATCGGATCCACTCGTTCTCGATCAGGGTGAATTCACGCTCTGACATATCGGTTGTTCCGCTCACTCTCATTGTTCTTACGCGTTTCCAGACGCAAAACCGCTAAACACTTCTGCTGGAAATGCTCTAACGCATTGTTTTTACGCACTTCCGTACGCGAAACCGTGTTCTTAGCTGTCGAACCAGACGCGGCTGGCAACATAGCCGTTCGAAAGGTCGTTGCCGATGTCGTGGACGAAACCCTTCAGCGATGCGGAAGCGGCGTTCACGTAGTCGTTGAACACCGGCAGGATCAGGCCGCCCTCGTCGCGCACCGTCATCGCCATCGTACGGTACATCTCCTTGCGCTTGGCATCGTCGAGCTCCGAGCGGGCCTGAAGCAGGAGCTTGTCGAAGTCCTCGCGCTTGAAGCGCGTGTCGTTCCACTCGGCGCTGGAGAGATAGGAGGTGGAGTAGCGTGAATCCTGCGTCGGCCGGCCGCCCCAGTAGGAGGCGCAGAACGGCTGGACGTTCCAGACATTGGTCCAGTAGCCATCCTCCGGCTCGCGGCGCACTTCGAGCTCGATACCGGCCTTCTTGGCGCTTTCCTGGAACAGAACCGCGGCGTCGATGGCGCCGGGGAAGGCGGCATCCGAGGTGCGCAGAAGGATCGGCCGGTCGTGGCCCGATTTCTTGAAGTGGAAGGCGGCCTTGTCGGGGTCATAGGCGCGCTGCTCGATGCCCTCGGGCGCCAGCGCATAGTTCTCGTTGACCGGATAGTCGTTGCCGAGCGTGCCGAAACCACCGACAACGCGGTCGAGAATCGCCTGTCGGTCGACCGCATATTTGAGTGCGAGCCTCAGGTCGTTGTTGTCGAAGGGCGCCGTGTCGCAATGCATCAGGAAGCTGTAGAAGCCCTTGCCGGCGGTCCGGAGAATCTCGACGCGCGGCGCACGCTTCAGGAGCGGCACCGTCTTCGGGTCGATGTTGTTGATGAAATGCACCTGGCCGGAGGAAAGCGCGGCGATGCGCGCGGTCGTGTCGTTCATCACGATGATTTCGACGCTGTCGACGAAGCCGCGGTCCTGGCGCCAGTCATTGGCGTTCTTCTCGAAGGTCGAGCGCAGGCCGGCTTCATAGCTTGCAAGCTTGTAGGGGCCGGTGCCGATGGGCGAGGCGGGATTGTCGACGCCGCCGCGTGGCTGGATGATCAGGTGATAGTCGGTCAGAAGCAGCGGCAGGTCGGCATTGCCTTCGGTCAGTGTCAGCACCAGCGCGCCGGCCTTTTCCTCGATGTTCTTGATCGAGCGCATCAAGCCGAGCGCACCTGATTTCGAGCCTTCGTCCGAATGCCGCTTCAGCGTGGCGATGACATCGGCGATGGTCATCTTGCTGCCGTCGTGGAAGCTGACGTCGCTGCGGATCTTGAAGGTCCATTGCGACGCATCCGCCGAGGGCTCCCAGGATTCGGCCAGTGCCGGCAGCGGCGCGCCGGTCTTCGGATCGGATTCGACCAGGGTGTCGCCCCAGAGGTGGCCGATGACGAAGGACACCGAGCCGCTATAGCCGGCGGGATCGAGCGTATCGGTGGTGGCGCCGCCCTTCAGGCCCAGTTTCAGGTGACCGCCGCGCTTGGGCTCCTCGGCGCGTGCATCGCCCGCAACCATCGTGCCGCCCAAGCCTGCCGCCAGACCGAGGGCCGCGGTGCCCGCCAGGAAGCCGCGGCGGTTGATGCCTGTCGGCACGATGAGGCCGTCGGGACGCTTGGTGAATTCGCTCATATGCAGGTTCCCTCTGAAGTGTTGTTTCAAGGGAAAACCTAACGGCTGCGGCGGGTTGCACAATTTCGCGACTTGACGCTGATTTACGCGACTTTACGCTATCTGTTCCGGATCGCTGGGAGCCGCTCGTGCACGACGCCGACAACTTTGCCGCCAATCTTCGTTTCGCCTGCGCGACGCGGCGCTCGATCTCGCAGATCTGTCGCGAGATCGGCATCAACCGTCAGCAGTTCAACCGCTACATCAGTGGCGAGGCGCGGCCGTCGGCGCATAATGTCGCGCGCATCGCCAGCTTCTTCGGGCTGCAGGCGCAGGACTTTTCCCTGTCGTCGAAACTGTTCGAAGCCCGCATGGTCAGGCCCGATCGCGACCGCTCGCAAGCCGGGCTGCTGCTTGAAGGATTTCCCGGTGATCTGGCCGGGCTTCGCCGCCATATCGGCTATTACCAGACCTACCATCTCTCGCCGTCGTGGCCCGGCCGCGTCGTCTGTTCCTGCGCCCGCATTCACGAGGAGAGCGGATCGATCCGGGTGAAGTCGATTGAGCGCATCCGCGATGCCGCCAACGAAATCCAGCAGTTTTCGAAATATGTCGGCCTCGTCACCTTCTGGCGCAATCGCATCTTCATCGCCGAGCGCAGCGTCGGGCGCCAGCCGATGCTGTCGCAGACGATCCTGATGCCGTTCGAAGTGCATCAGCGCGTCTATCTGCGCGGCACGACCATGGGCGTTTCCTGGCGCAAGGAAAACCTGCCCTATGCCTCGCGGATGATCTGGCGCACCCTCGGCCAGGAGCCGGATATCCGGCAGATGCTGTCGCGCTGCGGCGTGCTGGCCACAGGCTCGCGGCAGATGCCCTCGACGGTCAGGGCCTTTCTCGAAACGCCTGATGCCGACGTGCTGACGGTGCCGACCGATTATTGAGATAGCGTGCGCGGCGTTGCCGACTTAAAGCGCATCGCGATCTCCAGGTTTGCTCGCTGCGCTTTAAGTTCTTGTTTCTACGCATGTCGTTATCGCAAAACCGCTGCGCACTTTTGCGCGACATGCTCTAGATTGCGTTGCATTCCGCGTCTGCACCGTCGAAGGAGAAGCTGATGAAATCTGCAGATATCGCCATGTCTGGACTTCTGCTCGCGGTCTCGGCCATGCCGTCTGCCGCCGAAGATGCGCGCCCGCCCATCCCGGCTTGCGCGCTTTCCGGCTCCACCAGCGTCATGATCGGCGGCCAGCCGGCGCTTCGGCTCTCCGACGTCGCCAACTGTCCGCCGGAGCTTTACGAGGTGGTGCCGAGCATCATGATCGAAGGGCAGCCGGTCGTGCATTTCCGGTCAGGCAGTGGCGCCACCGGCGACTGCACCGCCAAGGCGGAGCCGTCGGTGACCTTTGAGGGCGAAGCGGCGCAACGATTGGGCGATGTCGATTGCAAGGTGAAGTGACGGCTGGATCGTCTTGACCAACCTAGCCCTCTCCCCGCAGGCGGGGAGAGGGGACTACGTAGGCACTTTCGGCGCTGGCCCTCAGTTGCCCGCACTTTCCATGCGGCGGGTCGTCAGCACCCGCTCCAGCCAGCCGATTTCCATCTCGGGAACGGACTTTAGCAACAGGTCGGTATAGTCGTCGAAGGGCGGTGCCAGCACCTTGGACTTCGGGCCGAAACGCACCAGCCGGCCGCGATGCATCACCGCGACGCTGTCGGCAATCGCCCGGACGATGGCGATGTCGTGGGTGATAAAGACATAGGAAACAGCGGTTTCCTCCTGAAGCTTCAAAAGCAGATTCAGGATGCCTTCGGCCACCAGCGGGTCGAGGGCCGAGGTTGGCTCGTCGCAGAGGATGAGTTCCGGCTCCGCGGCGAGCGCCCGGGCAATGGCGACGCGCTGCTTCTGGCCGCCGGAAAGCTCGGCCGGATAGCGATCGAGGAACTTCGTTCCCATCTCGATCTGGTCGAGCAGTTCCTTGACCCGCGCCGTCTTCTTGGCGCCATGCATGCCGAAGTAGAAGGACAGCGGTCGGCCGACGATGTCGCGCACCGTTTGGCGCGGGTTCATCGCCGTATCGGCCATCTGGTAGATCATCTGGATGCGGCGCAGTTCGTCGTTGCTGCGGCCCTTCAAGGCGCGCGGCAGTTCCTTGCCTTCGAAGGTGATGCGCCCTTCGGTCGGCGGCAAGAGGCCGGTGATGACGCGCGCCAGCGTCGACTTGCCGGAACCGCTTTCGCCAACGATCGCCAACGTCTGGCCCTTGGGCAGATGCATGGAAACGTCGTGCAGCACCTTGAAGCCGTTGGCATAGCCAGCGCTGATATGCTCGATCTTCAATTGCGTGCCGGTCTGGTCCGGCGCTTCTTCGCGCTTGGTCTGGCGTACGCTGACCAGTGCCCGGGTATAGTCTTCGGCCGGAGCCTCGATCACCTGTTTGGTGGTGCCGTACTCCACCGTCTTGCCGTGGCGCAGCACCATGATGTCGTCGGAGATCTGGGCGACAACGGCAAGGTCATGGGTGATGTAGAGGGCTGCGGTGTGCGTTTCCTCGATCGCGTGCTTGATCGCGGCGAGCACGTCGATCTGGGTCGTCACGTCGAGCGCCGTCGTCGGCTCGTCGAAGACGATCAGCTCCGGGTTGGGGCAGAGCGCCATAGCGGTCATCGCCCGCTGCAACTGACCGCCGGAAACCTGGTGAGGATAACGCTCGCCGAAGCTTTCCGGATTCGGCAAGCCGAGCACCTGGAACAGGTAGAGCGCACGCTTTTTTGCTTCCTCGCGGTTCATGATGCCGTGGCGAAGCGATGCCTCGATCACCTGATCACCGAGCCGGTGCGCCGGGTTGAAGGCGGCGGCCGCCGACTGTGCGACGTAGCAGACGCGGGCGCCGCGGATCGAGCGGATGCCGTTCTTGTCGAGCGGCAGGATATCCTTGCCGTCGAGCAGCACCTGGCCCCCGGTGATGCGCACGCCACCGCGGCCATAGGCGAGCGCCGACAGGCCAATGGTCGACTTGCCGGCCCCGGATTCGCCGATCAGGCCAAGCACCTTGCCCTTCTGGAGGTCGAAGGAAACGCCTTCGACCAGGGTCACGGTTTTCGGTGGCTCGCCCGGGGGATAGCTGGTCGCTTCGATCTTCAGGTTCTTGACGGAAAGAAGCGTGTTCTTGTCAGGTGAAGCCTCAGGCATCGCCACGCCCTCCTTTCAGGCTGGAGGTTCTCTTCATCAGCCAGTCGACCACGAGGTTGACGCAGATCGCCAGTGTCGCGATCGCAGCACCCGGGATCAGGGCAGCTGATATGCCGAAGATGATGCCATCCTTGTTGTCCTTGACCATGCCGCCCCAGTCGGCGGCCGGCGGCTGGATGCCGAGGCCGAGGAAGGAGAGGGTGGAAAGAAACAGGATGGAAAAGGCAAAGCGCAGGCCGAACTCGGCAAGCAGCGGCGACAACGTGTTGGGCAGGATCTCGCGGAAGATGATCCAGACGCTGCCTTCGCCTCTTAGTCTGGCCGCCTCGACGAACTCCATGACCGCGACATCGAGCGCGACCGCGCGGCCGATGCGGAACACGCGGGTGGAATCGAGCACGGCCATGACCAGGATCAGGATCCACAGATGCTGCGGCAGCACCGCCAGCACGACGAGGGCGAAGATCAGCGTCGGGATCGCCATCATCAGATCGTTGAAGCGGGAGAAGAACTGGTCGACGAACCCGCCCATGACCGCGGCGGTGAAGGAGAGGATCATGCCGAGCGAGAAGGACAGCACGGTTGCCGCCAGCGCCACGAAGATGGTGGTGCGGGCGCCGTAGATCAGGCGCGACAGCAGGTCGCGCCCGAGATTGTCGGTGCCGAGCAGGAAGTCGCCACCGGAAGGAAGCCAGACGTCGCCGACGACCTCGCGTTCGCCGAAGGGGGCGATGACAGGGGCGAACAGGGCGCAGAAGATCGCAATGGCGATGCCGGCGATGCCGATCCAGGCGCTAAGGGGGATGGATCTCAGGTTCATCGCGGATGCCTCAGTCTCGGGTTGGCGAGAATGGCGATAATGTCGGCCGCCATGTTGAGGAAGATGTAGAAAGCCGCGAAGATCAGGCCGCAGGCCTGCACGACCGGCATGTCGCGCACGGTCACGGCATCCACCATGTATTGCCCCATGCCGGGATAGACGAACACCACCTCGACCACGACGACGCCGACGACGAGATAGGCAAGGTTGAGCGCGATGACGTTGATAACAGGTGCCACGGCATTGGGAGCGGCGTGGCGGGCGATGATGCGGAACATGCCAAGCCCTTTGAGTTCGGCCGTCTCGACATAGGCCGACGACATGACGTTGAGGATCGCCGCTCGGGTCATGCGCATCATGTGGGCGAGAACGACGAGCACGAGGGTTGCGACCGGAAGCGCGATCGCCGAAAGCCGCTCGCTGAAGGTCATGCTGTCATAGACCGTCGCCGGGAAGGTGGCGACGCCGAATTTGACGGCGAAGAACATGATCAGGAGATAGCCGACGAAGAACTCGGGCAGCGAGATGGCCGCCAGTGAGACGACGTTGATGATCTTGTCCGGCAGCCGGTTGCGGAACTGCACCGCCAGCATGCCCAAGCCGACGGCAAGCGGCACGGAGACGAGCGCGGCGAAGAAAGCGAGGAACAGCGAATTGCCGAGACGCTTGCCGATCTGTTCCCCGACCGAGTTCTTGCTGGCCCAGGAGGTGCCGAAGTCGCCTTGCACGGCGCCGCCGAGCCAGGAGAGGTAACGCTCGCTCCAGGGCTTGTCGAGGCCGAGGTCCTTGCGGATGTTTTCCACCGCCTGCGGCGTTGCCGACTGGCCGAGATAGGTGGTGGCGAAGTCGCCGGGAAGCGCCTCGATGCCGCCGAAGATCATCAGCGACACGGCAAAGAGCAGGCCGACGCTCAGGCCGAGGCGCTGAAGGATCAGCGCCGCGAGAGGACGGCGAAAGATAAAGCGCCGCCTGAAGGTGCCACCGAGTTCGCCCTGGGCGTCGGCGGGGTTGGGTTTTGCTGGTACACCGGAAAGATCGGCAGACCGCGGATGTGCTCCATCCGCGGTCCCATCCGTCGGAACCGGACCAGTCATCGGTCCGCTTTCCATCATCAGGCGTCGAGCCAGACGCGGGTCGCGACGTAGCCATTCGACATGTCGTTGCCGATATCGTGGACGTAGCCTTTCACCTGCTTGGTGGAGGCGTTCACGAAGTCGTTGAACATCGGCAGGATCAGGCCGCCTTCGTCGCGCACCATCATCGCCATGGTGCGATACATGTCCTTGCGCTTGGTCTCGTCCAGTTCGGAGCGTGCCTCGAGCAGGATCTTGTCGAAGTCGGGGCGCAGGAAGCGCGTGTCGTTCCAGTCGGCGGTGGACAGATAGGCTGTCGAATACATCTGGTCCTGGGTCGGGCGCCCGCCCCAGTAGGATGTGGAGAACGGCTGGACGTTCCAGACGTTCGTCCAGTAGCCGTCGCCCGGTTCGCGCTTGACCTCGATCTCGATGCCTGCCTTCTTCGCGCTTTCCTGGTAGAGCACGGCCGCATCGACGGCGCCTGGGAAGGCGACGTCGGAGGTGCGCAGCAGCACCGAGCCACTGTGGCCGGACTTCTTGTAATGGAAGGCCGCCTTGTCGGGGTCATAGGCGCGCTGCTCGATGCCTTCGGGGAAGAGGGCGTAGGTGTCGTTGATCGGGAAGTCGTTGCCGACCTTGCCGTAACCGCCGAGGATGCGCTCGACCATGGTCTCGCGGTCCATCGCATATTTCAGCGCCATGCGCAGGTCGATATTGTCGAACGGCGCAGTGTTGCAGTGCATGATGAAGACGTAGTGGCCGCGGCCGGACGTGTTCAGGATCTCGACGGTCGGCGCCTTCTTCAGGAGATTGACGGTCTTCGGATCGACGCGGTTGATGAAGTGGACCTGACCGGAGGAAAGGGCCGCGATGCGAGCGGTGGCATCGTTGATTGCAATCAGCTCGACCGAATCGACAAAGCCGCGATCCGTCCGCCAGTCGTCGGTGTTTCGCTCGAAGGTGGCGCGAACGCCGGCCTCGAAGCTCGCCACCTTGAAGGGTCCGGTGCCGATCATGGCGTCGGGAGCGTCGATGCCACCATTCGGCTGGATGATCAGGTGATAGTCGGACAGAAGCAGCGGCAGATCGGCATTGCCCTCCGTCAGCTTCAGCACCAGCTTGTCGCCGTCGGCCTTGATCTCCTCGATCGATTTCATCACGCCGAGCGCGCCGGACTCCGACTTCTCGTCGGTGTGGCGCTGCAGCGTCTTGATGACGTCGTCGACGGTCAGTTCCTTGCCGTCGTGGAACTTCACGCCCTTGCGGATGGCGAAGGTCCAGGTCGAGGCATCGGCAGATGGCTCCCAGGATTCGGCGAGCGCCGGCACGGGTGCGCCGGTGGTCGGATGGCTTTCGACCAGCATGTCGCCCCAGTTGCGGCCGACGACGAACATGAACTGCGAGAGTGCCTTGGCCGGATCTTTCGAGTCGGTCGCGGCAGCGCCTTCGAGGCCGAGTTTCAGATGGCCGCCGCGCTTCGGCTCCTGGGCCGCGGCGCTGGTGGCAAACAGTGTTCCTGCCGTCGATGCGAGGATGCCGGCTGCAGCCGCGCGTCCGAGAAATTCACGCCGGTTCATCCTGCCGAGCATGACCTGTCGTGTGAGGTAATCCTTGTAATCGCTCATTCCCCTGTTCCCTTCTGTGTCGGCATTCGCCGTTCGTTGTGGTTGGTAGAGATTGCTGCGTACCGCCACCTTGCGGATGGCTTTCGGATCGGCCGTTTGGGCCCATTTTTTGTCTTCGCTTGCCTCGTTTCTCCTTTCTCGGGCGGACGCTCTTGGCTTCAGATCGATAAGCCTAATCGCTCGATTGCACCTTGTAACGTCCTAAATTATAATTCATTTCCATAAGCTACATTTATGGATAGGCCTTCGGCGGCGCGCGGGAGACCCCACACGTTCCGTGACGTCGCTTTGCCGGTTCACCGGCCCGTCGTCAGTCCTGCGCCGCCCGTGGCAGCGTCTGTCAGCGCCCCTTCCAGACCGGGTCGCGCTTCTCGGCAAACGCCTTTGCGCCCTCCAGCTGGTCCTCGCTCGAATAAAGAATGTCGACAGTCTTGAACTGCCGGCGGGTGATCTTGTTCATCGTCGCCTGGAAGGTCTCGCCCTCGGCTGCGCGCACCACTTCCTTGATGGCGGCATAGACGAGCGGCGGGCCGCTCTCGAGCAGGCGGGCGAGCTCCCAGGCGCGCGCCATCAGCTTGTCGGCGGGCAGGATCTCGTTGACGAAGCCCCAGCGGTTGGCTTCGACGACATCGAGCCAGCGGCCGGTCAGGAGCATGTCCATGGCGATGTGATAGGGGATGCGCTTCGGCAGCTTGATCGAGGCGGCGTCGGCGACGGTGCCGGAGCGGATTTCCGGCAGCGCGAAGGTGGCGTGCTCGGCTGCGAGGATCAGATCGGTGGAAAGCGCGATTTCGAGGCCGCCACCGCAGCAGATGCCGTTGACGGCTGATATCACAGGCTTGTTGAGATCGCGCAGTTCCTGCATGCCGCCGAAGCCGCCGATGCCGTAGTCGCCATCGACAGCATCGCCGGCCGCCGCCGCCTTCAGGTCCCATCCCGGACAGAAGAATTTTTCGCCGGCCCCGGTGATGATGGCGACGCGCAGCGTGTCGTCGTCGCGAAAGTCGCGGAAGATCTCGCCCATCACCCGGCTGGTCTTCAGGTCGATGGCGTTCGCCTTCGGCCGGTCGATCGTGACTTCGAGAATGCCGCCTTCGCGGCGGGTAAGGATCGGTCCGGTCATGGCGTCAGTTCCTCCGGCGGATCAGGGCGTCGGCGGCGATGGCTCCATGGCCTTCCGGTAACACCATTAAAGGATTGATATCGAGTTCTTCGAGGTTTGAAGCGTTTGAAACGACATAGGATGCCGCAGCGGCGACAGCGTCGGCAAGGGCCGCGAAATCGCCCTTCGGTCCGCCGCGGTAGCCGTCGAGCAACTTCCTGATCTTCAGTCCGTCGATCGCCTCGCGGATCAGCTCCGGCGTCGTCGGCAGCGTCAGGATTGCGGAATCATCCAGCAGTTCCACGAGGATGCCGCCGGCGCCGATGGTCAGCACCGGGCCCGCGACGGGATCGCGCATCGCGCCGATGATGAGTTCGGCCACGGGTTTTGCCACCATCTTCTCGATGAGATAACCCGATGCCACGGCAGCCATGCCTTCCGCGGCGCTAAGCACCTCGGCACTGCTTGCAAGGTTCAGCTTGACGGCCCCGGCCTCGGTCTTGTGGGCGACGCCCAGCCCCTTGAGCACGACGGGGAAACCGAGGCTTTCGGCTGCCGTGGCGGCCTCTTGCGGCGTCGATGCGGTCGTGCCCGGCGGAACCTTAAGGCCCGAAGCCGCAAGCTCGGTCTTGGCTTCATGTTCGCTAAGGGTGATGGCATTGCCACCGCCTGAAACGCCGCCGTTCAGGAGCTTCGGCGGTGCGGGTCTGGCCCAGGCCGCGCCGATGCCGGCAGCGGTCTCGACGGCTGCCAACGCCTCGTCGATCCCAAAGAAGGGGATGACACCGGCAGCCATCAGAGAGAGTGCCGTCTGTTCCGGCATGTTTTCGCCGAGGCTGGCGACGATACCGGCGCGGGCGCTGGTCGCGTTTGCCGCATCGATCACCGCGTCGCAGGTCGTCACCCAGTCGGCCGCGTCGCAGCGGTCCTGGCGGGGGAAGTCCAGCACGATCAGGTTGAGCGCATAGCCGCCCTTCATCATCGCGCTGAAGGCGGTCGTCTGTTTCTCGCGGTTGCCCCAGACGAAGGTGTGGTAGTCGAGCGGGTTGGCGATCGTCACCATCTCGCCGAGGCTTTCCTTCAGGGGGCGTCGCTGTTCTTCCTTCAGTGCCCGGAAGTTGACGCGATAGCGCACGCCGGCATCCGCCATCAGCGAGGCCTCGCCGCCCGAACAGCTCATCGAGGAAATCTCGCTGCTTTCGAGCGGGCCGGCGACATGCAGCAGCTTCAACGTTTCCAGCAGCGCCGGCAGCGTGTCGACGCGGCCGATGCCGAGGCGGGCGAGAAGTGCGGAGGAGACCCGGTCGTTGCCGGCAAGCGAGGCCGTGTGCGAGACCGTGGCAAGCTGGGCTGCCTCCGACTTGCCGACCTTCAAAGTCACGACCGGCTTGCCGAGTTCACGGGCGCGCGTTGCCAGCCGCTCGAGCGCTGCAATGCTGTCGAAACCCTCGATATGCAGGCCGACGGCAGTGACGCGCGGATCTTCCAGCACGGCGCAGGCGATGTCGGACAGGCCGGTCTGCGCCTGGTTGCCGGCGGTCATGAGATAGGCGAGCGGCAGGCCGCGCGTCTGCATCGAGATGTTGCAAGCGATGTTGGAGGATTGCGTCAGGACGGCAACGCCTCTTTCGACGCGCTGCATACCGTGCTGGTCGGGCCAGAGCAGGGCGCCGTCGAGCATGTTGATGAAGCCGTAACAATTCGGGCCGACGATTGGCATGTCGCCGGCAGCGGCAACGAGCGCTTCCTGCATGTCGTTGCCGTCATCGAGTTCGCTTGCCGCCTCGCGAAAACCCGAGGCATAGCAGACGGCGCCGCCGGCACCGCGCGCCGAAAGCGCCGCGATGATGTCGATGGTGAGCTGCCGATTGACGCCGACGAAGGACGCGTCCGGTGCTCCGGGAAGGTCGGCGACCGAGCGGTAGCACCTGCGTCCGAGGATCTGGTCCTCCCTCGGATGCACCGGCCAGATATCGCCGGCGAAGCCCATCTTGTCGCATTGTTCGATGACCCGCCGCGCCTCCTTGCCGCCGAAGACGGCGATGGATTTTGGTCGGATCAGCCTGTCGAGGGAACGGGGTGTTTGGGTCATCTAATCAGACACTCCCACGTTCCTGTGTTTCGCGACGCCCTCATTCCTGTGCTCGTCACAGGAATCCAGCCGTCTTGCATCGGCAAGCCGGTGAAGAGTGTTTCTGCCTTGGAGGCGGTGTCGGGTCTGGTGTTCGTCAAAGGGTCAATCGCGGCACGGACGTGCCGCTGCTGGATTCCTGTGACGGGCACAGGAATGAGGGGTGGGGAGGAGCGCCGCTCGATCATTCGTTACGCTCCGAGCGGCCGCAGCAGGTCGCGGCTGATGATGTGGCGCTGGATCTCGGAGGTGCCGTCCCAGATGCGCTCGACGCGGGCGTCGCGCCAGAAGCGGGCGAGCGGCAGGTCGTCCATCAGCCCCATGCCGCCGAAGATCTGGATCGCCTCGTCGGTGACGCGGGCAAGCATTTCGGTGGCGTAGACCTTGGCAGAGGCGATCTCGCGGTTGGAGGGCAGGCCCTGGTCGAGGCGCCAGGCGGCCGAAAGCGTCAGCAGATCGGCGGCGTCGATCTCGGTGATCATGTCGGCGAGCTTGAAGGAGACGCCCTGGTTGGCGCCGATCGGCTTGCCGAACTGCTTGCGCTCGGCGGCGTAGTTCAGCGCGTAATCGAAGGCGCGACGCGCGCGGCCGACCGAGGTCGCAGCCACCGTCAGCCGTGTGGCGAACAGCCAGTCGTTGGCGACGTCGAAGCCTTTGTGTACTTCGCCGAGGATCTGGGCGGAGGGCAGGCG
The DNA here is from genome assembly GCF_001424825.1 of Ensifer sp. Root31. Lineage (NCBI taxonomy): Bacteria > Pseudomonadati > Pseudomonadota > Alphaproteobacteria > Hyphomicrobiales > Rhizobiaceae > Ensifer > Ensifer sp. Root31. The sequence goes on from NZ_LMCO01000056.1 coordinate 52,439, forward strand.
GCAGTCGTCGAAGGTCAGGATGCAGTTGTTGTAACCGCGGTGGGAGACGGAGCTGTAACCCTTGCGGATCTCGAAGCCGGGCGTGCCGCGGTCGACGAGGAAGCAGGTGATCTTCTTTTTTGGCCCGCGCGGTGTGTCCTCTTCACCCGTTGCGATGAAGACGATGACGAAATCGGCGATGTCCGCATGGCTGATGAAATGCTTGGTGCCGTTGACGATCCAGTCGTCGCCGTCCTTGCGGGCAAAGCACTTCATGCCGCGCACGTCGGAGCCGGCATCCGGCTCGGTCATGGCGAGCGCGTCGAACTTGTCGCCCTTGACCGCCGGCAGCAGGTATCTTTCGCGCTGCTCGTCGTTGCAGGCCATCAGGATGCCCGAAGGGCGGCCGAAGAAGACGGTGAGGCCCATCGAGCCGCGGCCGAGCTCGCGTTCGACCAGCGTGAAGGACGTATGGTCGAGACCGGCGCCGCCCACCTCTTCGGGGAAATTGCAGCCGAAGAAGCCGATTTCCTTGCACTTGCGGGCAATATCCTGGCCCAGTTCGGGCGGCACGATACCCGTGCGCTCGACCTCGTCCTCATACGGATAGATTTCGGTCTCGACGAAGCTGCGGACCGTGTCGACGATCATCTGCTGTTCATCGGTCAGTGCGAAATTCATGTGTTCTCCCTCGCAATTTATCTGCCTGCCCTCTGGCCGATCTCCCCATCGGCCGCTGGCATGCGCGGTTGCCTGCCCCTCACCCTAACCCTCTCCCCGCAGGCGGGGAGAGGGGACTCTTTGCGGCTGCGCTCCTACTGCCGAAGACAGGGGCGAGCGGCTGCAGCATGTTCCTTCGCCCGTTGACGGGGACAAGGTCGCGGCAGCGGGATGAGGGGCGGCCGTCGCCCGACTTTTCCCGCAAAGACTGCCCCTTCCACGTCGAAGGAGCCGTCCGTTAGCGCTTCTGGCCGACGAACCGTCCGGCACCTTCGGGCGTCGGCAGGCCGGCGTGGGCCTCGGTGATCGCCTTCAGCTTGTCCAGGACCTTGGCTGGGGCAGCGACCGATTTGCCGGCCTTGCTGTCGACGTGCAGCATCATCTGCTCGGCGGTTGCGATGGCTTCCTTCGTTTCGGCATTGTAGATCGTCGAGAAGAGATGCAGGCGCTTCTCGTCCGACGACAGAAGCTGGCAGGTCGAATAGAGCGCATCGCCGAGCTTGGCCTCGCCGAGGTTCCGGATATGGGTCTCGACCGTGTAGTAGCTGTGGCCGTCGCGGACATAGTCGAGGTCGACGCCGATCAGGCGCAGCAGGCCGTCGGAGGTATCGCCGAACACCTGGAGATAGCGGTGCTCGGTCATGTGGCCGTTATAGTCGACCCAGGCGGCGCTGACCTTGGTGTCGAGAATGTGCAGCGGCTTGACGTCGCCGAGATCGGCTTCAGGCTTCTTGGCGTTGGCCCAGAGCTTCGCCTCGAAGTCGGCAAGCAGCTTGCCGGCGCCCCAGCCTTCGCCGCCATTGCCCGATTTCAGCGCATGCATGATGCCGACGAGGTTTTCGTCGCGGATGCGCTCGAGCTCGCGGATCGAGCGGCCGGCGGCCTGCGCGTCCGACTGTGCACCGATCTTCTCCACCAGCGCATCGTCGAGATCGACGACATCGGTGAACTTGGTCCAGGGCCATTTCAGGCAGGGGCCGAACTGGGCAAGGAAGTGGCGCATGCCGGCTTCGCCGCCGGCGATGCGGTAGGTCTCGAACAGACCCATCTGCGCCCAGCGCATGCCGAAGGAGTAACGCATGACATTGTCGAGCGTCTCGGTATCGCAGATGTCATCCTGGATCAGCCACAGCGCCTCGCGCCAGAGCGCTTCCAGCAGACGGTCGCCGACGAAGGCCTCGATCTCCTTGGCAATGACGACGCCCTTCATGCCGATCTGTTCGACGCCCTGCATGGCGCGCTCGATCGTCGCCTTCGACGTCTTCTTGCCGCCGACGAGTTCGACGAGCGGCAGCAGGTAGACGGGGTTATACGGGTGCGCCACGAACATGCGCTCGGGGTGCTTCATCTCGGCCTGCAGGTCGGATGGTAGCAGCCCCGAAGTGGAGGAGCCGATCAGCGCGTCAGGTCTTGCGGCGGCATCGATCTGAGTGATGACGCCGCGCTTCAGCTCCAGCCGCTCGGGCACGCTTTCCTGAATCCAATCAGCGTCCTTGACCGTTTCCTCGATGCTTTTGCAGAAGGTGAGTTTTCCCTTCGGCGGCAGCGGCGCCATGGTCAGCATCGCATAGGCGCGCTCGGCATTGGCCATGACTTCGCCGATGATGCGTTCTGCCTCCGGATGCGGGTCGAAGATCTTCACATCGATGCCGGCAAGCGCAAACCGCGCTACCCAGGCGCCGCCGATGACGCCGCCACCGACGCAGGCTGCTTTCGTTATAAGGCTCATGATATCCCCGCTCAGCGCTTCGTCAGCTTCAGTTTCTTGCGGACCTCATCCGGCCCGATGATCTTGGCACCCATGCCCTCGATGAGGCCGACTGCCTTTTCGACGAGCTGACCGTTGGTCGCGAGCTGGCCCTTGCCGATATAGAGATTGTCTTCGAGGCCGACGCGGACGTTGCCGCCGGCAAGGACTGCTGCTGCCGGGTAGGCAAGCGCGTTCCGGCCGATTGAGAAGGCAGAGAAGGTCCAGTTATCCGGCACGTTGTTGACCATGGCCATGAAGGTGTTGAGGTCATCAGGCGCCCCCCACGGAATGCCCATGCAGAGCTGGATCAGCACCGGATCCTCGATCAGCCCTTCCTCGGCGAGCTGCTTGGCGAACCAGAGGTGGCCGGTGTCGAAGGCCTCGATCTCGGGGCGGACACCGAGCGCCGTCATCTGCCGCGCCATTTCGCGCAGCATCGACGGCGTGTTGGTCATGACATAGTCGCCGAGCGAGAAGTTCATGGTGCCGCAGTCGAGCGTGCAGATTTCCGGCAGGCAGTCGGCGACATGGGCAACGCGCTCGGTGGCGCCGGCCATGTCGGTGCCTTTTTCGTTGACCGGGAACGGGCTTTCGACATTGCCGAAAACCAGGTCCCCGCCCATGCCGGCTGTCAGGTTGAGCACGACATCGACATCGGCGGAGCGGATGCGGTCGGTGACTTCGCGGTAGAGATCGAGCCTGCGGGCAGGGGCGCCGGTGTCCGGATCGCGGACGTGGCAGTGGGCCACGGCAGCACCCGCCTTGGCGGCTTCAATCGCCGCATCGGCAATCTGCTTTGGCGTGATCGGAACGTGGCTGGACTTTGAAACGGTGTCTCCGGCGCCGGTGACGGCACAGGTGATGAATACCTCGCGGTTCATGCTGAGCGGCATTGCAGTCTCCCTTTTATTAAAGCCATTACGAGCCAAGAACGGCGGCTCTGCTTTTCATAATCGGTTCTATCTTGTACATTATCGGCAACGATAAGGAGAAGTTTGCGAATGGATCAGAGCGTTTCGCAGGTGCAGCACGCCGACATCCTGGTGTTGCCGGAGACCAACCTGATCCTCGTTGCCTCGGTGATCGAGCCGATGCGCGCTGCCAACCGCATCGCCGGCCGGCCGCTCTACAGCTGGACGCTCTACAGCCCTGACGGCGAGCCGATCGAAACCAAGAGCGGCATCCCCATTCCGGTTGCAGGCGCTTTCCGACCACAGCGCGAAACGGCGCCGCTCTTCATCCTGTCGAGCTACAATTGGCAGCGGAGCGCCACCTCGCAGCTGAAGATGATGCTGTCGCAGACGGCGCGCCATCGCGAGCTGATGGCGGGCATCGAATCCGGCTCCTGGCTGCTTGCCGAAACCAGCTTGCTCGACAATTCCAAAGCCACCACCCACTGGGAGGATTTCGAGGATTTTACCGCCACCTATCCGCAGGTGACGATGGTGCGCGAACGGTTCGTCATCGACGGCAAGCGCATCACCACCGGCGGCTCCCTGCCGACGCTCGACCTGATGCTGGAGCTGATCCGCCGGGCGCACGGCTATTCGCTGGCGCTCGAAGTGTCGCGCCTGTTCATCTACGAACAGGAGCGCACCCGCGGCGACCTCCTGCAGATGCCGGCGATCGGCAACATGCGCATCCTCGACCCCCGTGTCGGCGCCGCGGTCAAGCTGATGGAGGAAACGGTTGAGGCGCCTTTGACGCTCGCGCGGCTCGCCCGCCGCATCGGCGTCGGTGCCCGGCACCTGCGGGACCTGTTTCGCGACACGATGGGGGTGGGGCCGCACGAACATTACCTGGCGCTGCGCCTTAATGCGGCGCGGCGTAAGGTGATCGAGACGCGCATGGAATTTGCCGACATCGCCGCGATCACCGGCTTCAATTCGTCATCATCCTTCTCGCGCAGCTACCGCGCCCATTACCGCGAGAGCCCGAGCGAGACGCGTCGTCGGCTGAAGCTTGGCCATGGAGCCGAGGATCGCGGCCGTTCGCCGGAGGGTGCGATCGGCAAGGCCAAGGCGACTGGACATCCCTAAGGCACGTCGCGCAAAAGTGTTCAGCGGTTTTGCGATGACGACATGCGAAAAAACAAGAGCTTAAAGCGCAGCAAGCGAATCCGAAAGATCGCGACGCGCTTTAGCTGCTCAGGTGGAGACACCGGCTTTGAGGCGACGATGCACCTCATGAGCTGATTCAACGGTGCGGTATTCCTGAGTCGTTTCAGCTGTTTGACGGCAGATCGTGAAGAACTGATTCCGGCGATCCCGATTACGCTGGCGAGGCTGTCGCTGCCTGCGGACCCGTCTTCATCATGCCGATCATCAGGTCGCCGACCTCGCTGGAAAAGGCGCCGCGCGGCCAGATGAGCGTCAGCGACTGGCGGTAGAGCGGCCCTAGCCGGATCATGGCGGGTGGGCGCTGGACCCGCGACAGCGAGGTTTCCGGCAGCACCGAGAGATAGCCATGGTGGCTGACCAGGTTGATGATGACGGGGATGGAATCGACCTCGACCAGTGTCACGCGGCGGTGCTCATGCTCCGTGAGCGTGTCATCGAGAAAGCGGGTGACCTCCCGGCGCAGGCCGCTTCGCACGCTCGGAACGGCGATCGGGCAGGTGGCGAGCAGCCGGGGGAGATCGCCGCCCATTTCCGAAAGGGCCGGTGCCGGACCGGCGAGCACCAGTGCGGTTTCGGACACGAGACGGCCGTCGAAATCTGGTGGAATGCCGGCGATATCGAGCAGGGCGGCGTCGAAGCGCCGGCTCTTGAGACCGGCGAGAAGCTCGTCGGCGGTGGTGCTGGAGATGAACAGCGATTGCCGCGGGCGGGAGCGGTGCCAAGTGGCCGTCAGCGCCGCCAGCATGCGGGCAATCTCGCTTTCCGGCCCGAGCGGCATGACCGCGCCGAGGCGCCAGGTGGTGACGTCGCGGCGGAACCGGTCGGCCGAAGCGCGCGTCAGCCGCGCCCAGATGTCGAGCAGGCGTTCGACTTCAGGGATGATGCCGAGGGCTGTCGGGGTGCAGACGATGCCGCCATGGGACCGCCCGAGCAGCCGGCATTGCAGATGACGTTCGAGGTCGGCGATCTGCCGTGTCAGTTGCGGCTGTCCAAGGCCGAGGGTGCGGGCGGCCGCCCGGATGCTGCCGGCCCGGGCGATCCGGACGAAACGGTCGAGGGCGACGAGGCCGACAGGCGGGATCGCAGTCGGTGGTTCGCCGCTAGCCGTAGTCAGCAGCGCCCGGATTGTGGCGCTTGCTTCGGTCACATCGGCCTGGCGTGCACGGGCCTCCAGCGTTAGGGCCACGAGGCCGCCGTCGCGACGGAAAAGCGGGATCGAAACGGCCTGTTCGAAGCGGCGAACGGCGGCGCTGACGCTCGACGGCGCACGGCTGCTCAAGGTGGCGGCGCGCCTTATGCCGCCTTCGCGCATGACGGCCTCGACGAGCAGGATCGTGGCGATATCCATTGCGTAAGTTCTCCGCCGGCATCGTCGGTGCCACCATGTTCAGAATTTGGCATCGGCCGTTCCGGATTTGGGATATATCACGAGAGCGAACAAAACGCATAGCATGCTGGCAGACGATCCCTCGCCCATAGAGGCGGGATCGCATCAAGTCTTTGCATCCACGCATCGTTTCGGCGTCGAGGCGGATCGCGTGGTAAGGTTCTCGAGGCATGCTGCAACAGGTCAAGTCCATCGTTCTCTGCGGAAAACCGCTCGACTTCGCGACGCTCGAGGAAATCGGCTCGGGTGCGGCGCGACCGGTCGCGGACGAGGGCGGCATGGAGCGGGTGGCGGCTGCCCACAAGGTGATCGCCGATCGCATCGCGCTCGGCCTGCCGGTCTACGGGTCCAACACCGGCGTCGGCTCGATGAAGGACCGGCTCTGGACGGCGGACGATCTGGCGGAGTTCAATACCTCCTTGGTGCGTGCCCATCATTTCGGCACCGGCGAATTTTTTGCGGTGCCGATCGTGCGCAAGGCCATCGCCATTCGCTGCAACACCGCGATGCGCGGGCATACCGGATGCAGCCCCGAGCTGATCCACGCCTTCCTCGCACTCATCGAGCACGACATCATCCCGGCAGTGCGTCGGCACGGCTCGATGGGCTGCGCCGATATCGGCCTGATGGGGCAGATCGCGGCCGTTCTGACCGGGGTCGGCGAAGCCTATCATCGCGGCCGGCTGGTTCCGGCCGAAACGGCGCTTGCCGATGCCGGGCTGACGGCTTTGGTGATGCGGCCGCGCGACGCGCTTGCGGCACTCAGCGTCAATGCGATTGCCTATTCGGCGGCCGCCGACGTGCTGCGCGAGGCGGCAGCGGCCATCCGCGTGCTGCTGGTGACCGGCGTGATGTCGTCGCAGGCGCTTGGCGCTTCGGCTGATCCGTGGCGGGTGGCCGCGACGCTGTCGACGCGGGGCGAGGCGCTGGTCGGCTCCTGGCTCTACGGCCAATCGGGCGTTTCCGACTGGCCCTTGCCGACGGCGATCCATGACCCATTGAGCCTGCGCATGACCGCACAGGTGTTCGGCGCCGTTGTCGATACGCTGCTGGTTGCCGCCGGCCGTCTGGTCGAGGCGACCTATCTTTCCGACGACAATCCGGTGGTGCTCGGCGGCCAGGTGCATGCCTCGGGTGCTTCGCTGCCCTTGACCACGACGCTCTATGTCGAAACGGCGCAAATCGCGTTTTCCCATGTGGCGCGCAACGTGCTCAACCGTTGCATCCTTCTGTCGAACGGCGGGCGCCGCAACCTGCCGGTCAATCTGGTGGCGCCGGGCGAAATCGCCACCGGCCTCGGCCCGCTGATGAAGCTTGCGGTCGAGCTCTACATGCGCGTGCAGTCGATGGCGGTGCCGCTTTCGGCCCAGTCGATCGTCGTTGCCGGCGGGTTGGAGGAAGAGGCGACCTTCCTGCCTTTGATCGTCGAGCGCATGGAAACCCAGGTGCGCGATCTGCGGCAGTTGGCGGCGATCGAGGCGATCCTGTCGTCGCAGGCGATCGATCTTGTCGGCGATGCGCCACACGGCATCGTCAAGCTCGCGCATGAGCGCACCCGCTCGATCAGCCCGATCTATCTGAAGGACCGGCCGCTATCGAAGGAAATCGAGGCGTTGCAAGGCGCGTTTACCTGCCATGACCTGCTGCGCACCTTCGTCACCATGGCGCCGATGCCGGAGTTCGACGACTTCTTTGCGCTGAGCAAGTGATCCAGGCTGATCCAACAAGGCTGATCCGATGGAGAGAACACGATGTCCGATTTCGATCTTGTCCTGAAAGGCACCATCGTTCTCCCGCACCGGATCGTCGAAGGCGGACATGTGGCCGTGCGCGATGGCAAGGTCGTGCATGTCGGGCAGGGGGTGGCACCGGCTGCCCGTGAACGCCACGATCTCGGACGCGCAATGATCCTTCCCGGCGCCATAGACGCGCAGGTGCATTCGCTGTCGCAGAAGAACCAGGAGGATTTCGTCTGGTCGACGCGCTCGGCCGCGGCCGGCGGTGTGACCACGATCGTCGACATGCCCTATGACGAAGGCAATCTCGTCTGCTCGGCGGAGGCCGTTGGGCGCAAGGTCGCCCATGCGAGCCCGCAGGCGCGGGTCGACTTCGCCCTCTACGGCACGGTCGACCCCGAGGAGGGGCCGGCCCGCATCCTCGAAATGGTCGAGGCCGGCGTTGCCGCCTTCAAGTTCTCCACCTTCGGCACCGACCCCAAGCGCTTTCCGCGCATTCCCGCAGCGCTGCTCGAGGATTGCTTTCGCGCGATCGCGCCGACGGGGCTTACAGCCGGGGTGCACAACGAGGACGACGAGGCGGTGCGCGGCGCGATCGAAAAGGTCAGGGCCGCTGGGATCACCGATTATCGCGCCCATGGCCTTTCCCGTCCGCCGCTCACCGAGCTCTTGGCGACCAACCAGATCTACGAAACGGGTGCTTCGACCGGATGCCCGGCGCATGTGGTCCACTGCTCGCTCGGGCGCGGCTACGAGATTGCCGACGCCTACCGGCGCCAGGGCCACGCGGCGACGATCGAATGCTGCATCCATTATCTGACGCTCGACGAGGAGAACGACGTTCGCCGGCTTGGCGGCAAGGCGAAGATCAATCCGCCGATCCGCCCGCGTGCCGAGGTGGAAAAGCTATGGCGGCATGTGGCCGATGGCACGGTGACGATGGTTTCGACCGACCATGTCAGCTGGTCGGAGGATCGCAAGACCAATCCGGACATGCTCGCCAATGCCTCCGGCGTGCCGGGTCTGGAGGTCATGGTGCCGCTGTTCGTCAAGGGCGCGCTTGAGCGCGGCATCCCGCTGACGCGGGCGGCCGAGCTGATGACGCTGAACCCGGCGCGGCATTTCCGGCTCGACCACCAGAAGGGCGCGCTGGAGGCCGGCAAGGACGCCGATATCATCGTCATGACGCCCGAGCCCTATACCTATGATGCGGCGACAAGCGGTCACAACGTCGTCGGCTGGTCGCCCTATAACGGCATCAGGCTGCCCTGGCGGGTGTCTGCCACCTATCTGCGCGGGTCGCTTGCCTTTGACGGGCGCGCCGTCGTCGCCAAGCCTGGCACCGGCGCCTTCGTTCGCCCGCTGCAGACTTTGCCTTTGCAGGAGGCCCGATGAGCACGAGCATCAAGACCAATCTGCCGGTGGATGCCAGCCGGATCGCCGGCATCGTCAACGGGCTTGCGGGGATCACGGAGCCGGATCGGCCCTATACCCGCCGGGCTTTCACGCCGCTGTTTCTGGAGGGCCGCGCCTTCCTCGATCGCCGCTTTCGTGCGGCGGGGCTGGAGACGCGCATCGATGCGGCCGGCAATCTCATCGGCCGGCGCAAGGGGCGAAAGTCCGCGCTCGGAACGCTGATGCTTGGTTCCCACTCCGACACGGTGCCGGAGGGCGGTCGCTTCGACGGCATTGCCGGCGTCGCCGCGGCACTTGAAGTGGCGCGCGCGCTTTCCGACGGCGGCATCGAACTCGATCACGACCTGGAGATCGTCGATTTCCTTGCCGAGGAAGTGTCGATCTTCGGCGTTTCCTGCGTCGGCAGCCGCGGCATGGCCGGCATCCTGCCGGATGGCTGGCTGAGCCGGGTGCAGGGCGAACTGAGCCTGCGGCAGGGCATCGTCGAAGTTGGCGGCGATCCGTCGCGGCTGCCAGCGCTCAAGCGTTCCGACATCAAGGCCTTTCTGGAACTGCATATCGAGCAGGGGCCGGTGCTGGAGACCGGGCGCCTGGATATCGGCGTCGTCACAGCGATCTCCGGCATCACCCGCATCGAGATCATCGTCGAAGGGCAGGCCGACCATGCCGGCACGACACCGATGGACCACCGGCGCGATGCGCTTGTCGCAGCCTCCCGGTTGGTGCTGGCAATCGAGGCGCTGGCAACCGAATTCTCCAAGGGCGAGGGACACTTCACCGCGACCGTCGGCGAGTTCTCGATCGAACCGAACGCCGCCAATGTCGTGCCGTCGCGGGCGCGGTTGCTGATCGATGCACGTGCCGAACTGCAGCCGCAGATGGAGAAATTCATCGTCGAACTGGGCGCGCTTGCCGCGCGCGTTGCCGGTGAGGCCGGCGTGACCATCGCGCCCGCCAATGTTATCTCCGACAATCATCCCACACCCGGCGATCCGCTGCTGCTTTCGACGCTGGAGGAAAGCTGCGGCCAGATCGGTGCCCGCCACCGGCGCATGGCCTCCGGAGCCGGGCATGACACCGCGTGGATGGGGCGCATCACCCGCTCGGCGATGATCTTCATTCCGTGCCGGGGCGGTCGTTCGCACGCCCCGGACGAGTGGGCGGAGAACGACGATATCGCGCTAGGCACTGCCGTGCTCTTCGATGCCGTCAGAAGGCTCGACAAACAATTGCAGGAGAAGGTTTGAGATGGGTCGGATATTGACGGAGAAGGATGTCGAAGCTGCGGTCAAGGGCGGCTCCGTCTATGCCGCCGGCGGCGGCGGCTGGGCCGATCACGGCCGCATGCTCGGCTATGCCGCGGTCTCGATCGGCAAACCGGAACTGGTGTCGGTCGACGAGCTTGATGCCGACGACTGGGTGGCGACAGCAGCCGCCATCGGCGCGCCGGCCTCGACCACCCCCTGGGAAATGCGCGGCGTCGACTACGTCAAGGCGGTGCAACTGCTGCAGGAGGCGCTCGGCGAGAAGCTTTCGGGCCTGATCATCGGCCAGAACGGCAAGTCCTCGACGCTCAATGGCTGGCTGCCATCGGCGATCCTCGGGACCAAGGTGGTCGATGCGGTCGGCGACATCCGGGCGCACCCGACCGGCGACATGGGCTCGATCGGCCTTGCCGGGTCGCCTGAACAGATGATCCAGACCGCCGTCGGGGGAAATCGCGACGAGAACCGCTATATCGAGCTGGTGGTCCGCGGCGCGACCGCCAAGGTCTCGCCGATCCTGCGCACCGCCTCCGACATGTCCGGCGGTTTCATCGCCTCGTGCCGCAATCCGGTCCGCGCGTCCTACGTCAAGGCGAATGCGGCGCTCGGCGGCATCTCGCTGGCGCTGGCGCTCGGCGAGGCGATCATCGCGGCGGAAGCCAAGGGCGGCAGCGCGGTGATCGATGCGATCGTCAAGACGACCAATGGCGCGATCCTTGCCGAAGGCACGATCACCGACAAGTCGGTCACCTACACCAAGGAGGCCTTCGACATCGGCACGGTGACGCTGGGGAAGGGGGCTGACTCAACGGTATTGCACGTGATGAATGAATACATGGCGGTTGACTCTGCGGAAGGCCGGAGGCTTGCCACCTTCCCTGACGTCATCACCACGTTGTCATCAGAGGGCGAACCCTTGAGCGTCGGCCAACTGCGGGTCGGCATGACGATCTTCGTGCTGCATGTGCCGAAGTCGGTGATCCCGCTTGCGTCCAGCGTGCTCGACCCGACGGTCTACCCCTCGGTCGAAAAGGCGATGGGCATAGAGCTCGCCCGCTACGCTCTGGCCGGGCGGTCGTAGAGCATGTCCAGGAAAAGCGCGAAGCGGTTTTCCGTCCGGAAATGCAAGAGAACAATGAGGTAAAGCGTTTCCAGATTTCGTGTGCACAGGAAACGCCAGGGGAGAGAGGTCATGGCGCGGGATGCGGGACTTGAGGAACTGATCAAGGACGAGATCGCCGGGCGGCCGGGGCTGTCGGAAAAGGCGATGTTCGGCGGCTGGGCGTTTCTGCTCAACGGCAACCTGCTCTGCGGCGCGCGCGAAGGATCGATGCTGGTGCGGCTCGGCAAGGGCAATGACGGCTGGGCGCTGGCGCTGTCCGATGTCGAACTGATGGTGATGAACGGCCGCGCGATGCATGGCTGGGTGCGGGCCGGGGCAGACGCTTATGGCGACGACGCCGTGCGCAAGCGGCTCATCGATGCGGCGACTGCCTTCGTCGAAACGTTGCCGCCGAAGTGAATGCAGAGAGTGGTTTTGCCCCTCACCCTAACCTCTCCCCGTAGGCGGGGAGAGGCGACGTCGTTGCGACCCGGGGCGGCAAGCCGTGGTTATTCTTCTCGCCGAGAAGGGGAGAGGCACGATTGTGATGAGATGGCGCGTTGGCAGCGAGCAGGGGAGCCGTTTACGCCCCCGGCCTGTGGGCGATGGACCATAGCGGCTTCGCACGCGATGTTCGCCGCAAGCTGTGAACAATCCCCTCTCCCCTTGCGGGGAGAGGGTTAGGGTGAGGGGCAGCGAGCTGCCTCGCGACAACGAAGAGGAACGAGACGATGCCCAAGGCCAACCCCCGTCACCCGAACTTTCCGATCCCCGGCGGACTGGTGCTGCGCGCCAAGGGCTGGCGGCAGGAGGCCTTGCTGCGGCTACTCGAAAACGTGCTTTCTGTCGGCGAGGATCCGGACAACCTCATCGTCTATGCCGCGCTCGGCAAGGCCGCGCGCAACTGGCCGGCGCACCGCGCCATCGTCAAGACGTTGATCGAGATGGACGAGGACCAGACGCTGATCATCCAGTCCGGCAAGCCGGTCGGGCTGCTCAAGACCCATGCCAAGGCGCCGCTGGTGATCATGGCCAACTGCAACATCGTCGGCCAATGGGCCAAGGCCGAAGTCTTCTACGAGCTGCAACGCAAGGGGCTGATCTGCTGGGGCGGGCTGACGGCCGGGGCCTGGCAATATATCGGCAGCCAGGGGGTGATCCAGGGCACCTACGAGATCTTCATGCGCATTGCCGAGCGGCGGTTCGGCGGCGATCTTTCCGGCCGCTTCGTGCTGACGGCCGGGCTCGGCGGCATGGGGGGCGCGCAGCCGCTTGCCGGCCGCATGGCGGGCGCCGCCATCCTCTGCGTCGATATCGACCCGGAGCGGGCGAAGAAGCGCCGGGAGATCGGCTACCTCCAGGAGATCGCACCGGATCTGGATACGGCACTTGCGATGATCGATGCGGCGGTCCGGGACAAGCGGGCGCTCTCCGTCGGGCTCATCGGCAACGCCGCCGAGGTCTACCCGGAAATCGCCCGGCGCGGCATCGTGCCCGACGTGGTTACCGACCAGACCTCGGCGCACGACCTCGTCTACGGCTACGTGCCGAAGGGCATGACGGTCGATCAGGTGAAATCGCTGCGTGACGACGGCCAGGGCCAGCTGATGGCCGCAAGCCGCGCCTCGATCGTCGAGCATGTTACGGCGATGCTCGAGTTTCAGAAAAAGGGCGCGGAAGTCTTCGACAACGGCAACCTCATCCGCACCCAGGCGCGCGAGGGCGGCGTTACCAACGCCTTCGACATTCCAATCTTCACCGAGGCCTATTTGCGCCCACTCTTTGCCCGCGCCATCGGCCCCTTCCGCTGGATGGCTCTGTCCGGCGAGGAGAGCGACATCGCGCGCATCGACGACCTGCTACTCGAAATGTTCCCGGACAACAAGATCGTCACCAACTGGATCAGGCTTGCACGCGAGCACATCCCGTTCGAGGGCCTGCCGGCGCGCATCGCCTGGCTCGGCCATGGTGAGCGCACAGCGCTGGCCCGTCGCGTCAACGAACTGGTGGCGTCGGGCGAATTGAAGGGACCAGTCGCCTTTTCGCGCGACCACCTCGATGCCGGCGCCATGGCGCATCCCAACATCATGACCGAGCGGATGAAGGACGGATCGGACGCGATCGCCGACTGGCCGCTGCTCGACGCCATGCTGCTCTGCTCCTCGATGGCGGATCTCGTCGTCGTGCATTCGGGCGGCGGCGGCTATGCCGGCTACATGACGAGCTGCGGCGTGACGGTGGTGGCCGACGGCACGCAAGCTGCCGACGAGCGGCTCGACCATGCGCTCACCAACGACACCGCACTCGGCGTCATCCGCTACGCCGATGCCGGCTACGACGAGAGTTTTGAGGAGATCGCCGCCAAGGGCATCGGGCACATTGCCCTGACATAGCCAGGGGCCGGCGTCTTGCCACCGTCTCTCCGAGAGGATCGTCGACGCCTTGGTATCGAGCAGTGCGCGAGCTACAGCGCCGCGCGTACGCGCGAAGGTCGTTGTAGCACTTTGAATTGCCGCATGTTTCCTTAAATCGAATACGATTTATGGAAACGCGGTAGAATGCTGGCTTTGCTGCTTGGGGGCGATCATGACATCAAGCTTCAATGTTCAAAGTGCGACTGGCTATGAGCAACTGATGGGGCGTTGGAGCAAACAGCTCGCGCCGCTTTTTATCAACTTTTCAGGCCTTGCAGATGGCGAGCGGATCCTCGACGTCGGATGTGGTACCGGAAGCCTGACCTTTGCGCTGCCGCATGCGGCAGATCTCCGTGAGATCACGGCGATCGACTTTTCGCCCGTCTTCGTCGAAGCGGCGATCAAGGCGAACACCGATCCGAGGATCAGGATCCAGCAGGCCGATGCCTGCGCGCTTCCCTTTGCCGATGATTATTTCGACCGGGCGCTGGCGCTGCTGGTCCTGCATTTCGTACCTGAAGCGGAAAAGGCCGTCGCCGAAATGCGCCGGGTGGTGCGGCCGGGCGGCGTGGTTGCGGCCGTGGTCTGGGATCATTTCGGCGGTCTGCCGGGCATGCGCATGGTGCTCGATACGGCGGCGATGCTCGATGAAAATGCCGATCAGGTACGCGCCCGCTATTGTTTCCAGCCGATGATGCGGCCCGGAGAGATGATACAGAGCTTCGCGGCGCATGGCCTCGTGGATATCGAGCAGACGTCGCTTATGATCCGGATGGACTATCAGTCGTTCGCAGATTTCTGGCAGCCGATCTCCGCGGGTGAGGGACCTCTCGGCAAATACGTCTCGGCACTAGAGCCAGCCCAGCGGGTGAAGATCGATGCAGCCGTGAAGGCCGCCTATGAGGCTGGCCAACCCGACGGCCCCCGGTCGTTTGCGGCAGTGGCCTGGGCATGCCGGGGTATTGTTCCGGAGGTGTGATAGGGCGTCAACATTTGCCGACCTCATCTCTGTGCTTGTCACAGAGATCCAGCGGCGCCGCGTCGGCGGCGCCAGAGGCTCCTTCGTTCCGGCGTCTGGCACAAGTCCTTCACGGCGCAGACGCGCCGTGGCTGGATTTCTGTGACAAGCACAGAAATGAGGGAAAGGAGGAAGCGCTTCGCGCACCACAGACACCAGGGACGCGAGGAAAACGCTCCGAGCCAGCGCGGAAATGAGGCGAGTGGGGCGGCGGCGCCTTCACAACGAGGCCTGGTGGGTACCTCAGCGTCCGGACGTCACACCACCGTCTCGCCGCCATCGACCACCAGGATTTGGCCGGTCATGTAGGACGATCGGTCGGACACCAGGAACAGGATCGACTCGGCGATTTCGTCGACGCTTGCCCAGCGGCCGAGCGGTACCTTTTCGCGGATGTAGGCCTCGATCGCGCCGCGACCGCCCATCTGGGCGATGAAGGGGTCGTTGAAGGGCGTATCGACCCAACCGGGGCAGAGCGCGTTGACGCGGATGCCGTGGCGGGCGTAGTCGCCGGCCATCTGCTTGGTCATGGCGATAACCGCATGCTTGGTGGTGGTGTAGGCGATCATCTCGCGGTCGTAGAGCACGCCCGACGATGACGAGGTGTTGACGATGACGCCGCGGCCGGCGGCCTTCATCGACGGCATGACCAGGCGGGCGGCCATGAAATGCGCACGCACATTGAGGTTCCACGAGCGGTCGAAGCCGGAGACTTCGACCTCTTCAAGATCGCCGGCAACCTGCGCGCCGGCGTGATTGTGCAGGATATCGATGCGGCCGTGGCGATAGAGGATATCGGCGATGCCGTCGGCAAGCGCTGCATCGTCGGTAACGTCGAGGGTGACGGCCTCGGCCTTGCCGCCCATGGCGCGGATGGTGTCGACGGTCAGGCTGCCGGCCTCGGGGCTGCGGTCGACGACGACGACATGCGCACCCTCGCGCGCCATGATGGCAGCGCCCGCCTGACCGATCCCGGAGCCCGCTCCGGTCACGATCGCGACCCGGTCTTTCAGGATCATCTGTTCACTCCCCGGATTTCGGTTTTTTGTCCCGCATCAGGATGCGGGCGGTCAGGATCAGGAGCAGCGAGGCGACGAGCACCAGCGTCGCGATCGCGTTGATTTCCGGCGTCACGCCGCGGCGGATCGAAGCGAAGACGTAGATCGGCAGCGTCGTCTTCGAACCGGCGACGAAGAAGGCGATGATGAAATCGTCGAAGGAGAAGGTGAAGGCGAGCAGGAAACCCGCCAGGATCGACGGCAGGATCTGCGGTAGCACGATCAGGCGGAAGGTGGTGAGCGGCGTCGCATAGAGATCGCTCGATGCCTCGACGATATCGCGCCCGAGGCTGGCGATGCGAGCTTTCACGATCATGGTAACGAGCGCCATCGAGAACAGCCCGTGCGCGGCGATGATCGAGCCATAGCCGAGCCCGAGCTGTGGCGGCTGGTCGCCCGGCCAGATGGCGGATAGCGCCGGATTGACGAAGGAAAAGACGGCGACGAGCGCCACAAGCGTGGCGATGCCGATGACGACGCCGGGCACGACGATGGCCGCGGCAAAGAGCGCGTCGAAGATCGCCCGGTTGCGCGGCGCCAGCCGCTCCATGCCGAGTGCGGCCATGGTGCCGAAGATGGCGGCAAGGGTGGCGCTGGTAAAGGCGATCATCAGGCTGTTCTGCAGCGCCGAGACCAGGAAGGTATTGCCGAGCGCCTTGCCGTACCATGCGGTCGAAAAGCCGGTGAACTCGCTGGCGCTGCGGCCGGCATTGAACGAAAACAGGACGACCAGCGCGATCGGCGCGTAGAGGAAGATATAGACCGAGGAGATGAAGGCGCGCATCAGACGAGATCCACCTGTCTTGTGCCGGCGACCCTGAAGGCGATGCGCATCGCCACCATCAGGATGACCACGACCACGGCCACCAGCGTCACGGCGATCGCCGAGCCGAAAGGCCAGTTTCGAGATTGCAGGAAGAGATCGACCAGCGCGTTGCCGATGAAGAACACCTTGCCGCCACCGAGAAGCTGCGGGATCAGGTATTCGCCGAGCAGCAGGATGGTGACGAGCGCCACGCCCGTCATCACGCCCGGCAGTGACAGCGGCAGGGTGACGCCGAAGAAGGTCGAGACGGGTCTCGCGCCGAGATCGGCGGAGGCTTCGAGCAGCCGGCGATCGAGCTTTTCGAGGCTGACATAGATCGGCATGATCATCAGCGGCAGGTAGCCATAGACGATGCCGAGCAGCACGGCGCCCGGCGTATTGAGCAGGCGCACATCCTCAAGGCCGATCATCGACAGCAGGTTCGGAATGCCGCGCGAGCCGAGGATATACATCCAGGCATAGGTGCGAACGAGCAGGCTCGTCCAGAAGGGTACGACCACCAGCGACACGAGGATAAGGCGGTACCGCGGGTCCGCCTTGACGGCGAGATAATAGGCGACGGGGTAGGCGACCAGCAGGCAGAGCAGCGCACCGACCGGCGCCAGCACCATCGTGTTCCAGAAGGCGGCCGCCCGGGTCGGGAGCCTGGCGAACTGGGCGAAGGTGAACGCCGCCTGATAGCCGCCTTCGGGCGCGCGCTCGCCGAAGGCGAAGACCAGCATGGCGATGAACGGCAGGACCAGAAAGATCATCAGCCATGCCGCCGCCGGCGCCACCAGCGCTGCCGTCACCAGGTTTCTCTTCGTGTTCGTTGCCGCGGGCATGTGAGTTGATCCGTCAAGTTTCATTGGCATTTCGGCCCCTCACCGCGAGGATGAGGGGCGGTCACGTCAAAGTTTCAATCAGGCTGACTTGAACCGCGCCATCAGCTCGGCGCGGCCCGGATCGGTCAAGGTTACCGCGGCGCCGAATTCGAGCGGCGTCAGCGAGGCCTCGTCGGGATAGACGATCTTGTTGCCGGTGACGTCGGCCGGCAGCAGCTTCATCACGCGGCTGTCGGTGGTCGGCGCGCCATTGGCGATATGTTCCTTGACGGCGTTTTCCGGTGCCATCAGGTAGTTGAGCAGCGCATAACCGGCCGCCTTGTTGGCCGCACTCTTCGGGATGGCGTAGAAGTCCGACCAGATTTCGCCGCCGTCCTTGCCGAGCACGAACTGGATTTCCGGCATGTCGCGGTTGAGCTGCGCGCCGTCATTGGTCCAGCACATCGTCATCCAGGCGTCGGTGGCGCGCATCGACGGCTGGTAGTCGCTGTTGATGGCGTAGAGGTGCGGCTTGACCTTGATCAGCAGTTCCTCGGCCTTGGCGAGCCCTTCCGGCTTGGTCGAATTGAAGGAATAGCCGAGCGAGACGAGCGCATTGCCGATGGTGGTCAGCTGGTAGTCGTGGACCATGGCGCGGCCGTCGGCCTCGGTCATGGCGATCTCGAAGAAGTCCTTCCAGCTGGTCACCGGTGTCTTGATCTTGCTGGAGTTGAGCGCGATGCCCGTGGTGCCCCAGTTCTTCGGCACGGCATAGGTCTTGCCGTCGACGACACCCTCGTTGGTGAAGCGCGCGGTCTCGGTCGAGGCGTCGTAGTTCGGCAGCTTGGAGAGATCGAGTTCGTCGATCAGGCCGAGCTTCACATAGGTGGAGATGGTGTAGTTGGTGGGCACGAACAGGTCCCAGCCGGTGCCGCCGGCCTGGAGCTTGGCGAGCATTTCCTCGTTCGAGCCGAAGACGTTGACCTCGACGGCAACGCCGGTTGCCGTCTGGAACGCCTCGAAGGTGGCAGGATCATGATAATTAGGCCAGGTGGCGATCGACATCTGCGTGCCGAGATCGCCGGCAAAGGCCGTCGAATTGAAGAGGCCCGGCTGGCGCGCCAGAACCGCCGTTGCAAGGCCAAGGCCGGTGACGCCGAGGAAGTGGCGGCGGGTGACCGAGCCGCGCTTCAGGCGCATCAGCTCGTCGGCCAATTGCTCGGCGGTGATCGGGGCATTTTCTCTGTACCATTTGGTCATGACGCTGTTCCCTTTATCGTTGACGTTCATGCAAGGCTCAGGGGGCGGCCGGGTCGGGCCGGAAACACATTTCAGGCCGGAAAGACGTGAAGCGCATTCGGATCGAAGGCGAGGCCGACCTTGTCGCCGGGCTCGACGAGATCGCTGTCGCCGAGCGCCCGGCGGTCGGCGGTGACGAGGAAATCGCCGAGGCCATCGACATCGATGGAGTATTCGACCGATGATCCCAGGAAGATGCGGTGCGTGACGGTGCCGGTGAGGGCGGCAGTGGCGGCAGCACCATTGCGTTTCAGGCTGATCGCCTCGGGGCGCAACGCGACCATGGCAGCACCGGCGCTCGGTGTCGTGGTGGCCGGGGCGGCAAACCGCGTGCCGTTGGCAAACAGGATGGAGGCGCCGCCATTGTCGACGGTGGCAGCGATCCGGTTGGTCTTGCCGACGAAATCGGCGACGAACAGGCTTGCAGGGCGATCGTAGATTTCCTGCGGCGGCCCGACCTGGACGATGCGGCCGGCATTCATGACGCAGACGAAGTCGCTCATCGACAGCGCTTCCTCCTGGTCGTGGGTGACGAGCACGAAGGTGATGCCGAGTTCGCGCTGCAGGGTCTGCAGCTCGATCTGCATGGCGGTACGCAGCTTCTTGTCGAGTGCCGCCAGCGGCTCGTCGAGCAGGAGCACCCTCGGCTTGTTGACGATGGCGCGGGCGAGCGCGACGCGCTGCTGCTGGCCGCCGGACATTTCGTGGATCCGGCGCTTGCCGAAGCCGCCGAGCCGGACCATCTCCAGCGCCTCCTGGGCGCGGCGCGAAATCTCGGCACTGGCGATGCGCGGCCGCATCTGCCTGAGGCCATAGGAGACGTTCTGCTCGACGTCGAGATGCGGGAACAGCGCATAGTGCTGGAACACCATGTTGACCGGGCGCCGATAGGCGGCAACGCCGTTCATCGCCTCGCCGTTGATATAGACGGTGCCTTCGCTCGGCTGCTCGAAGCCGCCGATCATGCGCAGGCAGGTGGTCTTGCCGCAGCCGGAAGGTCCGAGCAGCGCCATGAAGGCGCCCCGGGGCACCGCGAAGTTGATGTCCGAAACGGCGGTCACGCTGCCATAGCGTTTGGCGACCGAACGGAATTCGATGTCGTTCGTCGAAGCGGATGTCACGTCTGTTCCCTGCGGTTGTTGTCGGATACCGCCAAGGCTCTGATGCCCCCGCGCTCCACCGTCATTGACAGGCAGCCTAGTCAAAGCGCCCGGTGCCGGTATATACCCCGAGAGAGGTATTTCAACGCGAATTGGCTTGTGGGAGGAGTATACCCCGGAACAGGGCCGGATCGGCGGGAGAGCGGTTTGGGCATCGATCTCGAGGGATTATTTCAGGTCTTGGCGCCCATGGTCGACGGTGCGACCATGGACGACGAGGCTGTGGGTGCGGCCTATCGGCAATTGATGTCGACGCTGATGACCTTCGATTATGTCGTGGTTTTCGCCTATCGCGGCAAGGAACGGCCGATCGACCTCTACAGTACCTTCAATGCCAAGGACCATGTTCTATTCGTCAGCCTCTACCAGGCCGGGCCCTATCTGCTTGATCCGTTCTACCACGCGGCCTGCGAGGGCAAGCCGGGTGTCTGGCGCATGCGGGAGCGGGCGCCGGACCGGTTCTTCTCCAGCGAATACTATCGGACCTATTACGTGCAGACGGGACTGGCGGAGGAGGTCGGCTTCTTCGTGCCGATCAGCGAGCAGATCACCGTCGTGCTTTCGCTGATGCGGCGCGAGGCGACAGGCCCGTTCAGCACGGCGGAATTCGCGTTGCTGAAGAAGGTCGAGCCGCTGGTCTCCGCCCTTGTGCGCCACCACTGGGCCGACCTCGGGCGCCGGTTCGACACGGCGCTGGCAAAGACCGGCCGCAGCCGGAGAAAGTCGGCGCACCCTCCCGCGGACGGCGTCTGGCAGCACCTGAATCTGACCGAGCGCGAAGCCTCGATCATCGAACTCGTGCTGCAGGGTCATTCGTCGGAATCGATCGGCCTGAAGCTTGGGATCTCGACCGGCACGGTCAAGGTCCACCGCCGCAACGTCTACCGTAAGCTCGGCATCTCCTCTCAGACGCAGCTTCTTTCCCTCTACCTGCGCAATCTCAGCCAGTAGGGTTCAGCGCCACACCAGTCTTTCGGGGGGCGTGTTGGCGAAATTCTAAGAGCGCGCCCTTGCTTGACGGGCG
This sequence comes from Ensifer sp. Root31, assembly GCF_001424825.1. Classification (NCBI taxonomy): domain Bacteria; kingdom Pseudomonadati; phylum Pseudomonadota; class Alphaproteobacteria; order Hyphomicrobiales; family Rhizobiaceae; genus Ensifer; species Ensifer sp. Root31. Next base: position 73,516 of record NZ_LMCO01000056.1, read on the forward strand.
GCGTATCCCCGTCGCCCCTCATTCCGGCCCTGTGCCGGAATCCAGCGACCTGACGTCTGTCGGGTCAAAAGACCTTCCAGCCCAAGGCCTTGGGCTGGCTGGATCCCTGTGACAGGCACAGGGATGAGGAGGTTTTTGCACCCTTGGCGTTCCCAGAGAACTGCCAAAGTGTGAAGCGTCGGCTGAGAATGGCTGTGTTGGAGGTGCGGCGCATCCCATTCTCCCTCATTCCGGCCTTGTGCCGGAATCCAGCGACCTGACGTCTGTCAGGTCAGAAGACCTTCCAGCCCAAGGCCTTGGGTTGGCTGGATCCCTATGACAGGCACAGGGATGAGGCGTCTCGATGCGCCCTCGGCCCTCCCTATGCCCGCCAGCGGCAGCAGTCCCATCGCCATCGATTCTCGGCCCATTGCACGCTCGTCGGCCAGTCCTTTCTCCTCGTCATTCGCCGCGATCCACAAACCATGAACGCACCGCGCACGTACTTGCTTGACATTTTTTTCACGGCATGAAATTTCTTTCAGCAACGAGATAAAAATATCATGCAATGCAAAAGGTATCATGCGTTGCAACATAACGAACCTGGGTGGAGACGATGGCGATCATCGGTGGTGCAAACCTTCGCGACGACGAAACCAGCATGGCGACGCGCGCCGCGTGGCTGCATTATGCCGGCGGTCTGACCCAGGCCGAGGTTGCCAAGCGGCTGGGGCTGACGTCACTGAAAGCCCACCGCCTGATCATGAAGGCCAACCAGGAAGGCCTGGTGAAGGTCTATATCGATGGCGAAGTGTCGGAATGCGTCGAGCTGGAGCAGAAGCTTTCCGCGCGCTACGGACTTGACTACTGCGAGGTCGTTCCCGACTTCGATGCCGACGATCTGCCGCTGAAGGCGCTCGGCATTTCTGGCGCGCAGTTCCTGAAGCGCGAGATCGAACGCGGCGAAACTGCGCTCGTCGGCGTCGGTCATGGCCGCACGCTTGCTGCTTGTGTCGAGTATCTGCCGCGCACCACCAGCAATAACACCCGTTTCGTCTCGCTGCTCGGCGGTCTCACCCGCAAGTTCTCGGCAAACCCGCATGACGTGATCCACCGGCTGGCCGAGCGTACCGGCGCGGAAGCCTATGTCATGCCCGTGCCGTTCTTCGCCAACACCGTCGAGGATCGCGACGTGCTCTTCAGCCAGCGCGGCGTGCGCGAAGTGTTCGATCTCGCCAAGACCGCCGACCTCTTGTTGGTTGGCATCGGCACGGCAGAGCGCGAGGCGTCGCTGGTTTCGACCGGAATGATCGAGATGAGCGAGATCGAGGAAATTCAGAGGGGCGGGGGCAAGGGCGAGTTGCTTGGCCACTTCTTCGACGAGGATGGTCGCCCGATCGAGACGACGCTGTCGAACCGCACCTTCACGCTCAGCCGCGACGACCTGAAGGATCGGCGCACGGTGGCCGTCGCCGGCGGCAAGATCAAGACGCCTGCCATTCGTGCCGTGCTTGGCAGCGGCCTGCTGAGCGGCCTCATCACCGACGAAAAGACCGCTCGGGCGCTGGCCGCCGACGGAAAATGAGGAGTGCCTGACAAAGTCGAGAGGCGAGGGCGAGGAGGTGTCGCTCTAACGCCTCGGGGGAGGAATACCGGTCGGGTAGCCGGTGATCGCATGATGCAATCATACCCGCAACGGAGGAGAAGACTTATGTACGAGAAGGAGAAAGACCTCATCAGCGCGTTTCTGCGCGGAGAGGTAGATCGTCGCGGCATGCTCAAGGGTCTCGGCGCTGCCGGGATTGCGGCCGGTTCGGCCGGCACGCTCTTCAACATGATGTCGACCCAGGCGCTGGCCGCCGATTTCGACTGGAAGGCGCATTCCGGAAAGTCGTTGAAGCTGCTTCTGAACAAGCATCCCTATGCTGACGCGATGATTGCCAACCTTCAGGCCTTCAAGGATCTGACCGGTATCGAAGTCACCTATGACGTGTTCCCGGAGGACGTCTATTTCGACAAGGTGACGGCAGCGCTTTCGTCGGGCTCGTCCGAATACGACGCCTTCATGACCGGCGCCTACATGACCTGGACCTATGGTCCGGCCGGCTGGATCGCCGACCTCAACGAATGGATCAAGGATCCGACCAAGACCAACCCGAACTACAACTGGGACGATTTCCTCGCCGGCGTGAAGAACTCCTGCGCCTGGAACGGTCAGCCGGGCGGGGCGCTCGGTTCGGAAGACGCCAAGCAATGGTGCATTCCGTGGGCGTTCGAACAGAACAACATCACCTATAACCGCGAGATGTTCGACAAGGCCGGCGTCGAGCTGCCGAAGAACCTCGACGACATGATCGCGGTCGCGGCCAAGCTGCAGAAGGACATCGGCGGCATCTACGGCATCGGCGTCAGAGGTTCGCGCTCCTGGGCGACGATCCATCCGGGCTTCCTGTCCGGTTACGCCAACTTCAACCAGAAGGACTTGAACGTTTCAGCCGACGGTAAGCTGTCGGCAGCGATGAATACGGCCGAGTCCAAGGCCTATCACACCAAGTTCGTGCAGATGATCCAGGAAAGCGGCCCGAAGGACTGGTCGACCTATACCTGGTATCAGGTCGGCGCCGATCTCGGTGCCGGCGCATCGGCGATGATCTTCGACGCCGATTGCCTTGGTTACTTCATGAACGGCGGCGACAACAAGATGGCCGGCAAGCTCGGCTACGCCGCCTTTGCCGCCAACCCGGAAGCCACGGCCTCGACGCCAAACATCTGGATCTGGTCGCTCGCCATGTCCAATTTCTCCAAGGACAAGGACGCCACCTGGTACTTCCTGCAGTGGGCGTCGGGTCCGGAGCACGCGCTGTTCGGCGCCACCAAGATGGACTTCGTCGATCCCGTTCGCCAGTCGATCTGGAAGGACGAGATGTTCCGCGAGAAGCTGAACGGCAAGTATCCGGGCTATGTCGAAATGTTCGACGCTTCGGCCGCCGGCGCCTCGATCAAGTTCACGCCGCAGCCGCTGTTCTTCGACGTCACCACCGAATGGGCGGCGACGCTGCAGAAGATGGTCGCCAAGCAGGTACCGGTCGATGAAGGTCTCGACCAGCTCGTCGAAAGCATCGATCGCCAGCTGAAGGAAGCTGGTCTCGGCTGATACGCCTCCCAAGCGATGCCCGGCGCATTCGGCGCCGGGCATCCCGCGAGATCGGCTTAAGGCCGCCCAAACCAACCTGAGATGCCGGTGGACTGGCGCGGGGCTCGACCTCGCGTGCCGCGTGCTTTCTTCAAGACTTTAGAGAACGGAGCTCCACATGGCTTCAACAGCAACACTCCGCAAACCGGCGTCAGGTTTCAGGATCAGCAGGAAGATGCTTCCCTATGTGCTGAGCCTGCCGGCGCTGCTCGTGTGCATCGGCATTCTCATCCCCTTCTTCACGGCGGTTATCTATTCGTTCCAGCGTTATAGGTTGAGCCAGCCCTGGGCGCGTCAGTTCAACTGGGGCGAAAACTACCTGAACTTCGTCACCGATCCGGCCTTCTGGAACACGCTGAAGGTGTCGCTGCTCTATGCCGGGATCACCGTGACGCTGGAACTGCTGCTCGGTCTCGGCATCGCATTGTTGCTGCAGCGCCGCTCAACGATCAACAACTTCATCTCGATCATGCTGCTGTTGCCGCTGATGATTGCGCCGGCGCTCGCCGCTTTGATGTGGAAGCTGATGACCAATCCGAGTTTCGGCATCCTCAGCTACCTCGCAAGCCTGATCGGCCTGCATGACTTCCGCTGGGCCTCTTCGCCCGACACGGCACTCCTGACCGTCATCCTCGTCGATATCTGGGTCTATACGCCCTTCATCATGATCCTGCTTCTGGCCGGCCTTCGGTCGCTGCCGACCCAGCCTTTCGAGGCGGCGGCGCTTGACGGCGTGCCGCGAAGCTTCGTCTTTTTCCGCATCACCCTGCCGATGCTGACGCCCTATATCCTGACGGCGACGCTGTTCCGGTTGCTCGACAGTATCCAGCAGTTCGACATCATCTATGCGATGACGCAAGGCGGCCCCGGCAACACGCTGACCGTCTTTCAGGTCGAGGCCTATCTCAACTTCTTCCAGTCGACCAATGTCGGCCGTTCGGCAGCGCTTTTGATCATCCTGTGGGCGATCACCTACACGCTCTCCAACGTCTTCATCAAGAACTGGCTGCGCCTGCGCGAACGCGCCCGCGGCGAAGCGTAAGGAGGTTCACATGGAAACCACGTCTCCCATCGAACGGGTCCTGCGCGCTGTCGCCCTGACGCTCGTCGTTGTCTTCTTCATGTTCCCGATCTTCTGGATCTTCCTGATGTCGTTCCAGACGAACGAGACGATCCTGACCATTCCGCCATCGATCGTGTTCTCGCCGACACTATCCAACTATGCGGCGCTGATCACCGGCAAGTTGCAGACGGCCGCCGGTACGCTCGACATCGCCTTCATGCGCAACCTCGGCAACTCGATCTTCCTGTCGGTCGCTTCCGTTGCGGTGGCGCTGGTGCTCGGCGTTCCCGCGGCCTACGCCTTTGCCCGGCACAAGTTCAGGGGTTCGGAAGACATCGCGTTCACGCTGCTGTCGTTCCGCTTCGCGCCACCGCTGCTGGTGCTGCTGCCGCTGACCCAATATTTCCAGTGGCTCGGCCTTTCCAACACCTATTTCGGCCTGATCTGGGTCTACCAGCTGATCTGCCTGCCACTGATCCTGTGGATCGTGCGTGGTTACTTCGAGGATATCTCGGCCGACGTCGAATATGCCTACCGCATCGCCGGCCATTCCTGGTTTGCGACCTTCCGCAAGATCGCCCTGCCGCTCGCCGGTCCCGGTATCGCTGCCGCCGGCCTGCTCGCCTTCATCTTCGCCTGGAACAATTTCGTCTTCGCGCTGGTGCTGGCCTCCGCCGACAAGCAGCCGGTGACCGTGGGCGCACTTGCCTTCGTCACATCCTCAGGCATCCAATACGGGCAGATAGCCTCGGCCATCGTTCTCTCGGTCACGCCGACGCTCGCGCTCGCACTCTACGCCCAGCGTTACCTCGTCGAAGGTTTGTCGCTTGGCGCGGTGAAAGGGTAAGACATGACGACGCTTCACCTAAAAAACATCGTCAAGCGCTACAAGAGCCAGACGGTTCTCGACGACCTGTCGCTCGATGTCGCCAATGGCGAACGCCTGGTGCTCTTCGGCCCGTCCGGCGCCGGCAAGACGGTGCTGCTGCGCCTTGTCGCCGGCGTCATCGAGCCCGACGAGGGCAGGGTGCTGATCGGCGGCGAGGACATGACCGATGTCGATGCCGAACACCGCGGTGTCGGCATGGCCTTCCAGAACTTCGCGCTCTTTCCCCACATGAGCGCCTTCGACAATATCGCCAGCCCGCTGACGGCGACGCGGTCGTCGAAGGATGCGATCACCGCGGGCGTGCAAAAGGTCGCCAAGCTCCTGAAGATCGACCATGTACTGAGCCATCACCCGAAGGCGCTTTCCAACGGCCAGAAGCAGCGCACGGCATTGGCCCGCGCGCTGGTCGGCTCGCCGCCGCTGCTTTTGCTCGACGACCCGTTGCGCAATGTCGACGCGAAACTCCGCTTCGAGATGCGGCTGGAACTGCCGCGCCTTTTGGCAGCAGAAGGTGCTACCGTCGTCTACGTGACCCAGGACTACAAGGAAGCGATGGCGCTCGGCGACCGGATCGCGGTGATGTCGCAGGGGCGCATCCGCCAGATCGGTACGCCGCAGGAAATCTACAACGCACCCGCCGACATCGAGATCGCGCGGCTCTTCGGCGATCCGACGATCAATCTTTTGGACGTGGCGCCGCAGAAGAGCGGTGACGGTGTCTTCGTCGAACTCTCCAACGTCCGGGTGCGGCTTGCCGATTATGACGGCGATGTCTCGGGCAAACCTTGTGTTCTCGGTCTGCGCCCGGAAAGCATCGTCTTTGTCCAAGCATCGGCGCCGGGCGCCATCCCGGTGACGGTGGAGGCGGAAACGCCGCTCAACGAGAAGACCGTGACGCTGGCGATGACCGCGCGCGGCCGTGAAATCCTCGTGTCGCGTCCGGCCGGAACGCCTGGACCGGTGGCAGGACCGGCCCATATCGCCGTCAACGGTGCCCACGCCTTCCTCTTCGACAAGGCGAGCGGCCGGCTTCTGCCGCGCGCCGACATCGCATCCAAGCGCAATGGAGAAGCGGCATGAACGACACCGCTCTTTTGATCAGGGACGTCGATAAGTTCTATGGTCCGGTCGATTACGGCGTCCACGCCGTCAAGAAGCTCAACATGGACGTCCGGAAGGGCGAGATCATCGCGCTGCTTGGCTCGTCCGGCTGCGGCAAGACCTCGACGCTGCGCATGATCGCCGGTTTCGAGGCGGTGTCGCGCGGCACGATCTCGCTTGGCGGACGCGAAGTCCAGACGTTTGCGCCGGTGCGCCGCAACGTCGCCATGGCGTTTGAGGGCTATTCGCTCTATCCGCCGCTGACGGTGCGCGAGAACATCGCCTTTGCGCTCAAGGCGTCCAAGCTGTCGCAGAGCGTCGTCGACGAGAAGGTGGCTGGTATCGCCAAGCTGCTCGAGATCGAGGATATTCTCGGGCGTTATCCGAGCTCGATCTCCGGCGGCCAGCAGCAGCGCGCCTCGCTGGGGCGGGCGCTGATCCGTGATGCCAACCTGCACCTGCTCGACGAGCCGATGGGCCAGCTCGAGCCGCAGCTGCGCGCCGTGCTGCGCGGCCGCATCAAGCACTACATCAAGGAACGCGGACTGACGGCGATCCTCGTCACCCACGACCAGACAGAAGCCAATGCCCTTGCCGATCGCATCGCGGTGATGGAAGGCGGCGTGCTGCAGCAGTTCGATACGCCGCAGAAGATCAAGGAGCGTCCGGCGAACCTCTTCACCGGCACCTTCGTCGGTGAGCCGCCGATGAACGTGTTCGAGGCGAGTGTCACCGGTTCGGACGCCAAGGTCGCCTTCGGCCTCAGGGACGGCGTGCGGCTGGAATATCCGGCGTCGGATTTCTCCCATGCCGTGCGCGACGCGCTGATGAAGCGGCAGAAGGTGGTGCTCGGGATCCGGCCATATGCGGTGCGCCGCAGCGCCGACGGAGTTTCCGGACGTGTGGCGGTCAACCAATGGCTCGGTGACCAGACGCATATCGCGGCAGACTTTGCCGGCGGCACCATGGTGCTGGTCGAGCATGACCGCACCGAACTTGCCGTCGGCCAGCCGATCGGCATCCACCTCGATCCGTCGAGCCTGCATGTGTTCGACGGTGACAGCGGCAAGGCGATCAGCCACGGCGTGGAGCTTGCCTGATGCGCGACATCCTCATCGGCATCGATGCGGGAACGTCGGTCATCAAGTCGGTGGCCTTCGACCTTGGTGGGCGGCAGCTTGCCATGGCATCGGTGCCGAACACGTACGAGGCGGTCGGCAGGACCGGCAGCGTGCAGGACCTCAATCGCACCTGGACCGACACGGTCACCACCTTGACCGAGCTTTCGGCCAGGGTCGAGAACCTCGCTGGCCGTGTTGCGGCGATCGCGGTGACCGGGCAGGGCGACGGCACCTGGATGATCGACAGAGCGGGCGATCCCATCGGTAAAGGCTGGCTCTGGCTCGACGCGCGTGCTGGCGACACGGTGGAGCGCCTACGTGGCGACAGCGGCGATGTCGAGCGTTTCGCCAGCACCGGCTCCGGGCTTGCCGCGTGCCAGCAAGGCGCGCAGCTGCGCTGGATGAGCGACAACGCGCCGGAAATGCTGTCCGGTGTTGCAACCACGTTTCACTGCAAGGACTGGCTCTACTTCAAGCTGACGCAAATGCGTGCCACGGATCCCTCCGAAGCCAACTTCACCTTCGGCAACTTCCGCACCCGCAGCTACAACGACGACGTCATCCGTTTTCTCGGCCTTCAGAAGCTCAAGCATTTCCTGCCAGAGATCGTCGACGGGGCAACGTCGCACCACCTGCTTTCGTCGGAGGCAGCCGGCGCCACCGGTCTTCCCACGGGCACACCGGTGGTGCTCGGCTATGTCGATGTCGTCTGCACGGCACTTGGCGCCGGGCTCTACGATCCAGGCACCGACACCGGCTGCTCGATCATCGGCTCGACCGGCATGCACATGCGCCTTGCCACGAGCGCCGACGACGTGCGGCTCAACCGTGATCTCACCGGCTACACCATGTGCATGCCGATCACGGACACCTATGCGCAGATGCAGTCGAACATGGCGGCAACGCTCAACATCGACTGGATCCTGTCGGTCGCCGGCGGCCTCTTGAAAGGCATGGGCGTCGAAAAGACCAAGGGCGAGCTTCTGTCCCATGTCGACGGCTGGTTGGCGGAGGCCAAGGATACGTCGCTCCTGTTCCAGCCCTATATTTCGGATGCGGGCGAGCGCGGGCCCTTCGTCGACGCTTCGGCGCGCGCTTCCTTCGTCGGGCTTTCGATCACCCACGGCTTCGGCGACATGGTGAAGGCGGTGTTCGACGGGCTCGCCATGGCCGCGCGCGATTGCTACGCCGAGATGGGGCCGCTTCCGGGCCGCATCCGGCTGACCGGCGGTGCCGCACGTAGCGCCTCGCTTCGGCGCATTCTTGGTGGTGCGCTCGGGGCCAGTGTCCAGACCAGCGAGCGCGAGGAGGCGGGGGCGGCAGGAGCAGCCATGATCGCGGCCGTCTCCCTCGGTATCTACCCCTCGATGGCAGAATGCGTGCGTGACTGGGTGTCGCCGCATCAGCGCGCTGCCGAGCCCGCCGACGCGGCGCTTGCGCGCCGTTACGACGGCCTCTTCCCCTCCTACCAGCAGTCGCGCATCGCGCTTCGACCCGTGTGGCACGCACTTTCCCAGGATGCTGCCTCGGGATCACAACAGGAAGAACTGAAATGAAAAAGATAGCCATCATCGGCGACCGGTTCATGCTGCCGGACGTGTTTCGCGACAAGATCGTCGAAGCAAGCGGCGACGGCCATGAGATCCGCACCCTCGAGCTGCCCTGGCCGGATGTGCCGATGGAGCATGGTTACGCCGTCGAAGGCATGGACGGTCTCAAGGAATATCTGGGGAAGGCGGACGATATCGTCGAATTCATCGGCGACGCGGAAATCCTGGTGACGCAGCTTGCGCCGCTCTCGCGCGGCATGCTGACGTCGCTTCCCGGGCTGAAGCTCGTTGCCGTCTCGCGTGGCGGGCCCGTCAATATCGACATGTCGGCGGCACGCGACGCCGGTATCAGCGTCGTCAATACGCCCGGCCGCAATGCCAGCGCCGTTGCCGAGTTCACGCTCGGCGCCATCCTCGCCGAGACGCGGTTGATCCGCACCGGCCACGAGGCGCTACGCAAGGGCGAGTGGCGCGGCGACCTCTACCGCGCCGACCGCACCGGCCGTGAGCTTTCGGAAATGACCGTCGGCGTCATCGGCTACGGCAACATCGGCACCAAGGTGGTGCGGCTGCTGCGGGCCTTCGGCACAAAGGTTCTGGTGCATGACCCCTATGTGCAGCTGAGCGCCGACGATCTCAACGCCGGCGTCGAGCATGTGGCGCTCGACGACCTCCTGTCGCGCTCCGACCTTGTGACGCTGCACCCGCGCGTCACCGAGGAAACCCGGAACATGATGAATGCCGAGACCTTCGCGAACATGAAACCCGGTGCAATCTTCGTCAACACGGCGCGCGGGCCGCTCTGCGACTACCACGCGCTCTATGAGAACCTTGTGAGCGGCCACCTGTCGGCGGCCATGCTCGAGACCTTCTCTGTCGAACCGGTGCCGGAGGACTGGCCACTGCTCCAGCTTCCGAACGTGACACTGACGCCGCATATCGCCGGCGCTTCTGTTCGCACCGTCACCTACGCCGCCGAGATGGCTGCCGAAGAGGTGCGCCGCTACATCGCCGGCCTGCCGCCGGTCAATCCGTGCTGATGACGGGAGGCAAGAACGTGGGTTCCGAGACCGGAATATATGATCTTTTTGTCGTCGGCGGCGGCGTCAACGGTGCGGGGATCGCGCGCGATGCGGCCGGGCGAGGGCTCTCGGTCCTCTTGTGCGAGAAGGACGATCTGGCGCAAGGCACAAGCTCGCGCTCGGGCAAGCTGGTGCATGGCGGGCTGCGCTATCTCGAATATTACGAGTTCCGGCTGGTGCGCGAGGCGTTGATCGAGCGCGAGGTGCTGCTCTCATCCGCGCCGCACATCATCTGGCCGATGCGGTTCGTGCTGCCGCACAATCCGGCCGACAGGCCCGCCTGGCTCGTGCGGCTCGGACTGTTCCTCTACGACCACCTCGGCGGCCGCAAGCGTCTGCCAGGCACCCGCAGCCTTGATCTCAGCACTGCGCCTGAGGGTGCGCCGATCAAGCGGGACTATCGCAAGGCCTTCGAATATTCCGACTGTTGGGTCGATGACGCCCGGCTCGTTGTGCTCAATGCACTCGATGCGCAGAAGAAGGGCGCGCGCGTCTTGACCCGAACCGCCTGCAGCGCCATTCGTCGCGTCGACGGCCTCTGGCAGGTGGAGATGACGGATCTGCGCACCGGCGTGAAATCCGAGGTCAAGGCGCGCTGCGTGGTCAATACAGCGGGGCCATGGGTCAACGATGTCATCGGCCGGATCGCCGGGCTCAATTCCAGCCGCAGTGTGCGACTGGTCAAGGGCAGCCATATCGTCGTGCCGAAATTCTGGGAGGGGCGGCAGGCCTATCTGGTGCAGAACCCGGACAAGCGGGTGATCTTCATCAACCCCTACCAGAACGACCTGGCGCTGATCGGCACGACGGATATCCCCTATGAGGGGCGGCCCGAGGACGTATCCGCCGATGGCAACGAGATCGCCTATCTCTTGAAATCGGTGAACCGCTACTTCAAGCAGCAACTGACCGAAGACGATATCGTCCACTCCTTCTCCGGCGTGCGTCCGCTCTATGACGACAATGCCGAAAACCCGTCGGCGGTGACGCGCGACTATATCTTCGAGGTCGATGCGGCCAACGGCCAGGCGCCGCTTCTCTCCGTCTTCGGCGGCAAGATCACCACCTTCCGCAAGCTGTCGGAACATGCGCTCGAGCGGCTGAAACCGTTCTTCCCTGAGATGGGTGCGGCCTGGACCGCCAAGGCGCATTTGCCGGGTGGCGACATGGCCAATGCCGATTTCGAGCAGTTTCTTGGGGATCTCAAGGCGCGCTATCGCTGGCTGACGGCCGACCTCGCCAAGCATTACGCGCGGCTCTACGGCACGCGCACGCACGATCTGATCGGCAATGCCAAATCGCTCGAAGACCTCGGCGCTGTCTTCAGCCCGCTGTTTCGCGAGCGCGAGGCGCGCTTCCTGATCGACAACGAATGGGCGTCGACGGCTGAAGACCTACTGGAACGGCGGACGAAACACGGCCTGCAAATGACACAGGCCGAGAGGCTGGCTTTCGCCGGCTGGCTGGAACGCCAGCAAGTGGCGGCCTGAAGGAGAGTGGGAATGCGCAGTCTGGAATTGGAGGCCTTGCTTGATATCTCGGCGCGGGTCGGCGCCGACCCGCTGCTGGTGCAGGGGGCGGGCGGAAACACGTCGATCAAGGAGGTCGGCACGCTCTGGATCAAGGCCTCCGGCCTCTGGCTTGCCCATGCGCGCCAGCGCGACGTCATGGTGCCGGTGGCGCTCGACCCATTGCTCGAAGCGTTGGATCGCATGGATCCCGCGGCCGAGAAAGCCCAGGACTTCGTCATCTCCGAAATGAACCCTTCCGGCCTCAGGCCGTCGATCGAGACGACGGTACATGCGCTGATGCCGCAGAAGGTGGTGATCCATGTCCATTGCGTCGAAACCATCGCGACCGCCGTGCAGACGATCGGTGCGGCCATCGCTGCCGAACGCCTGACGGGTATCCCGCATGTCTTCGTACCCTATGCGCGGCCGGGGCTGCCGCTTGCCAAGGCGATCGCCGAGCGGCTGCAGGAGAAGACGTCGGTGCTGATCCTCGGCAATCACGGCCTTGCAGTTGCCGCCGAGACCGTCGCCGATGCGGCAATCCTTCTGACCGAGGTCTCCCGCCGGTTGACGACGCAGCGACGGGCGGCGCCATCAGCCGATCTCGCGGCACTGTCCCGCCTTGCGGTCGACAGTGGCTATTGCCTGCCCGACGACGCACGACTGCATGCGGTCGCAACCGACCTCGAAAGCTGCCGGATTGCTGCCGGCGGCAGCCTCTATCCCGACCATGTCATCTTCCTCGGCAAGGGGTCCGTCATCGCCGCGCCGGGCGAAACCGCCGTTTCGATCGAGACCGCCAGGAATGAACGTGGCGAAACCCTGCCGCCGCTTCTGCTGTTTCCCGGCAAGGGGGTACTGGTCGAGAAGACCATTTCCGCAGGCGCGCTCGCCATGGCGCGCTGCCTTGCCGACGTGACGGCCCGCATTCCCGCAAATGGGCGTCTTCGCTATCTGAGCGATGCCGAGAACGCCGAACTGCTCGGCTGGGACGCGGAGAAATATCGCCAGAAGCTCAACCGGGCAGGGCAGGCGCTGCAATGAGTGGAGATCAGAACGCCCTTGTTGTCGGCATCGATATCGGCACGTCGGGCGCGCGCTCCGTGGCGATGGTGCCTGACGGCACGATCGTCGCCTCTGGTGCGGCCAAGCTCGCCGCTTTTTCCGATGACCACCGCGATCCGGTCGGCTGGTGGAAGGCGGTGCGGGCGGCGCTTGGCGAGGTGCTCGAGGCGGTCGATCGTCGACGGATCCGCGCCATCAGCATCGACGGAACCTCGGGCACGATGCTGCCCGTTTCCGCCGACGGTGCGCCGCTTGCCACGCCGATGATGTACAACGATCCGGTTTCCGACCGGACGATGCTGGACGCAATTGCCGCCCATGCACCGAAGGAAAGTGCCGCCCACGGGGCAACCTCCGGTCTTGCCAAGGTGCTGCTGTTCCAATCGGTGCCGGATGTCTTCCGTGTCATCCATCAGGCCGATTGGCTCGCCGGGCATTTTACCGGGCTCTACGACGTTTCCGACGAGAACAATGCCTTGAAGACCGGCTACGATCCGGTGGCGCGGTGCTGGCCGGAGTGGATCTCACGAACTGGCGCGCGCATCGATCTCCTGCCGGAGGTGCTGCCGGCCGGTGCGCCGGTTGCGACGATATCGGCGGCCGCAGCCGAAGCCTTCGGCCTGACGCCGGATGTCATTTTAGTCGCCGGCACGACCGATGGCTGTGCCTCGTTTCTGGCGACCGGTGCCGATCGTCCGGGCGATGGCGTCAGCGCACTCGGCACGACGTTGACGGTGAAGGTGCTTTCCGACCGGGCGCTGTTTGCCCCGGAATATGGCCTCTACAGCCACCGGATCGGCGACATGTGGCTGGCGGGCGGCGCATCGAATACGGGAGGCGTTGTTCTGGCCGAGTATTTTTCCGCAGAGCGCATCGATGAGCTTTCCGCCCGCATCGATCCGGCTGTCGATAGCGGGCTCGACTATTACCCGCTGACGAAGCCCGGCGAGCGCTTCCCCATCGCCGATCCGAATCTTGAGCCACGCCTGACGCCGCGACCCGAGGATGACGCGATGTTTCTGAAGGCAATCTTCGAAGGCATCGCCGGTATCGAAAGCCTTGCTTATCACAGGCTGACATCGTTCGGCGGACCCAAGCTCGGTTCCATACGCACCGTCGGTGGCGGTGCAAGAAATGCGGCGTGGTCGGCAATCCGCGCGCGCAAGCTCGGCGTGCCGTTCCTGACGGTACGTTCGGAAGAGGCCGCAGCCGGCACGGCGCGGCTGGCGCTTGCCGGTGCAAGACAGGCAGGTGTGTTATGAGTACTGTCATCTCAGGCCTCGGCGATATCGCCGATCGTTATGACGCCTTTCTGATCGACCAGTTCGGCGTGCTGCGCGACGGCCGCAGGCCCTATCCTGGTGCTGCCGAAACGCTGGTGCGGCTGAAGAATCAGGGCAAGCGCATCATCATTCTCTCGAATTCCGGCAAGCGCTCGGCGGAAAACGACCGCCGTCTCGTCGATCTCGGCTTCGTCGCCGGCAGCTGGGACTGGTTCCTGACCTCGGGCGAAGTGGCGTGGCAGATCCTGAAAAAGGAAGGCGGGCAGGCAAGCGGGCCTCCGAAAAAGTGCCTGCTGGTCAGCCGCGACGGCGATCTGTCGCCGCTCACCGGGCTCGACCTCGAGCGCACCGAAGATGGCGCGGATGCGGACTTCGTGCTTCTGGCTGCGAGCGAAGGCGATGTCCTGCCGCTGTCGCACTATGAGGCGCTGCTGGCGCCTGCGGCACGGCGCGGCGTGCCGTGCCTCTGCACCAACCCCGACAAGGTGATGCTGACCAAGAGCGGAATGGCTTTCGGGGCTGGGCGGATTGCGGAGCTTTACGAGGAACTCGGCGGCACGGTGCGCTGGATCGGAAAACCATTCGCCGACATCTACGATTTTGCCCTCGACTTTCTCGGTCATCCCGATCCGTCGCGCGTCTGCGCAATCGGCGACAGCATCGAACACGATATCGCCGGGGCGGCAAGTGCCGGCCTTGAGTCGGCGCTGGTGACCACCGGGATACTGGAGCATGCCTCCGACAAGGAGCGGCAAAAACTCTTTGCCGAGCATGGCGCCACGCCCGATTTCATCCTCCCGAAATTTCTCTGGTAGTCAGGAGTACGGTCTTGGCTTTCACGCTGTCGCTCAACACCAATCCGCTGGTCAATCGTTTTGCCGAGCCTGATGATCTGATCGAGACAATCGGGGAGCAGATCCGCATCGGCTACGTGCAGCTGACGCATGAGTTCGTCAATCCGGGCTGGCCGGCGGCAACGATCTCCAAGACCATCCGTCAGTTCAGGGCAGCGCTTAGCCGCACCGGCGTCAGGATCACCTCGGGCATGACCGGGCCCTATGGCAGGCTCAACCACTTCGGCCACCCCGACCCGGATGTGCGACGCTACTATGTCGACTGGTTCAAGACCTTTGCCGATATCTCCGCCGAGCTTGGCGCATCCGGCATGGGCACGCAGTTTGCGATCTTCACGCTGAGGGACTATGACGACCCGGCCCGGCGCGAGGAGATGATGAAGATCGCCATCGACTGCTGGCGCGACGTGGCGGAACACGGCAAGGCGGCCGGTCTTTCCTATGTGTTCTGGGAACCGATGTCGGTCGGGCGCGAGTTCGGCCACACGATCGCCGAGTGCCGCTCGCTCGACCGGCGGCTCGCCGAGGCGGAGTTGCCGCTCCCAATGAAGATGATGGTCGATATCGACCATGGCGACGTCACCTCCGACGACCCCGATGACATCGACCCCTATGCCTGGGCGGGCGCATTTCCCGAGCGCTCGCCGATCATCCACATCAAGCAGTCGTCGATGAACAAGGGCGGGCACTGGCCGTTTACCGCTGCCTACAACCGGGATGGCCGCATCACGCCGGAGAAGCTGATCGATGCGGTCAAGGCCGGCGGCGGCACCGACAACGAGATCTGCCTGGAGCTGTCCTTCCGCGAGCGGGAACCGACCGACCACAACGTTGTGGAGATGATCCGCGAATCCGTGGAGTTCTGGGAGCCCTACATCGATACCGGGTTCAACCGATCATCAAAATCACACTGAAATATCACAAAGTATCATTAGCTAGATTGAAATATAACATAAAGGTGTTATCTTCTCAGGTGTGATGTCGCGCTCTCGCGGCATCGGGATCGAGGCGGATGACGATGAAGCCGGAAGACAGGCGACAGGCGATCATGGATGTTTTGATGGAGGCCGGCACGGCGTCCGTCGAGGATCTGTCACTCCGTTTCGGCGTCAGCAAGATGACGGTGCATCGCGACCTCGACGATCTCGAACAGGCTGGCCTGTTGCGCAAGGTGCATGGCGGCGCTTCGATCCAGTCGAGCCCGCAGTTCGAAAGCGATTTCCGCTACCGCGAGAAGATTGCCGCCGCCGAGAAGAACCGCATTGCCGAATATGCGGCGAGCCTGATCGAGCCGGGGCAGAGCATCCTCATCGACGACAGTTCGACGGCCGGCGCGATTGCCGGCTGCATCAGGGACATCAGGCCGCTGACCGTCATCACCAACAACCTCGGCGTCATCACCGGTCTGTCCGGTGCGCCCGGCATCAACGTCATCGCGCTCGGCGGCCAGTACAGCAAGAAGTTCAACGGCTTTTTCGGCATCGTCACCGAAGAGGCGCTGCGCTCGCTGCGCGTCGATATCGCCTTCCTCTCCAGCTCCGCAGTCGCGGGAACGGCAGCCTTCCACCAGGACCAGGAGGTCGTGCAGGCCAAGCGGCTGATGGTGAAGTCGGCGGCGCGCAAATATCTCATGGTCGATCACGACAAGTTCGGGCGTTCCGCCCTGCATTTCCTGACAGGGCTCGACGCCTTCGATGCGGTGCTGACCGGCGCCGAGGTGGCGGATGAGCATGCCGCGACGCTCCGCGAGGCCGGAATCCCCCTGGTGACGGTCGACAATCGAAAAGCATCGGAGAAAGCATGAACAAGCCGCAGCTCTGGGTGGGCACAAGCTGGAAGATGAACAAGACGCTGGCGGAGGCCATGGTCTTTGCCGAGAGGCTGGCCGCAGCGGACGGAGCGCGCGACGAGCGCATCCAGCGTTTCGTCATTCCACCCTTTACCGCCGTCAGACAGGTCAAGGAACGGCTCGTGCAAACGGGCGTCAAGGTCGGTGCGCAGAACATGCATTGGGACGACGCCGGCGCCTGGACCGGCGAGGTTTCGCCGGTGATGCTGAGGGACTGCAACCTCGATGTGGTCGAGCTTGGCCATAGCGAACGGCGCGAGCACTTCGGCGAGACCGACCGTACCGTGGGCCTGAAGACGGCAGCGGCGGTGCGCCACGGCCTGGTGCCGCTGATCTGCATTGGCGAGACGCTCGCCGAGCGCGAGGCGGGCGAGGCGGATGCCGTCCTGAAGCGGCAGGTTGAAGGCGCGCTGGAACTGCTGGAAGGCGACGCGCGCAAGGCGACGATCCTGCTCGCCTACGAGCCGGTCTGGGCCATCGGCGTCAACGGCATTCCGGCAACATCAGACTATGCCGACGAGCGCCATAAGCGGATCGCCGACGTGGCGCAAGGCGCGCTCGGCGTGCGCGTTCCCGTCCTCTACGGCGGCAGCGTCAATCCCGGCAATTGCGAAGAACTGATCACCCAGGGGCACATCGACGGCCTGTTCATCGGCCGCTCCGCCTGGGACGTCAATGGCTATCTCGACATTCTGCAGCGCGTCTCGAAGGCGATCTGAGCCCTCGTACCCCGCAGATCAACAAGACGGAAAGGAACAATCATGAAGATCGCAATCGGAGCAGACAGCGCCGGCAAGCCCTTGCTCGACGTCATCGCCGCCCATCTCAAGGGCAAGGCCGACCTCGAAGTCAGCGACCTCAGCCAGTCCGGTTTCTACGCCGACCTGTCGCAGAAGCTGGCGCAGACCATCGTCGATGGCGACAACGAGCGCGGCATCCTGTTCTGCGGCACCGGTATCGGCGTCTGCATCTCGGCCAACAAGGTGCCGGGCATCCGCGCCGCGCTGACCCACGACACCTATTCCGCTGAGCGGGCGGCAAAGTCGAACAACGCACAGATCATCACCATGGGCGCGCGCGTCATCGGGCCGGAGCTGGCGAAGTCGATCGTTGATACCTGGCTCGCCTCCGAATTCGACGCGAACGGCCCGTCGGCCGGCAATGTCGACGCGATCGATCGTCTCGACGCGGCGAAGTAAGCGAGCCAACTGCTAGAGCGTTTCCGGTTTAAACGGAGCCACAGACCCGCTCTATCTCTTTGTTTTTACGCATTTCCTGGCGGAAAGCCGATTCGCACTTTTCCTGGAAATGCTCTAATACCGCAATGCACGTTGATCCTCCCTCGCGCATCGCGGCGAGACGCCCGGCAGAGATGCCGGGCGTCTTTTCCTGATTTGCCACTGCCTAATTCGTTTCAGCGTCGTTTGCGCGTCATGTTTGAGGCGCGGCGCTGTCGGGTGTTTTGGCAGACCGCCGGGGCACTGCCGGCTTGACGAAGCTTCTGTAAATATTTGAACATGCTTGCATATCGTCACGTCAGCGAGGAATGCCGCCCCATGCCCGACGCCCCAACGACACCGCCGCATGCCGGAAGCCACCGCCTGGCGCGCATGAGCGGCCGCGACACGCACGAACACCACCGCACAGCCACGACGCTCGAGCTTCTGTTCGACCTGACCTTCGTCATCGCCTTCAGCCTTGCGGCATCGCAGCTTGCGCATCTGATGGCCGAAGGACATTTCAAGGCGGGGCTGATCGGCTTCTTCTTCGCCAGCTTCGCCATCTGCTGGGCCTGGATCAATTTCACCTGGTTTGCTTCCGCCTATGACACCGACGACTGGGTGTTCCGGTGCGTGACCATGGTGCAGATGGTCGGCGTGCTGATCCTGGCGATCGGCCTTCCCGCCATGTTCCGCTCGGTCGACGAGGGTGCCCATCTCGACAATGGCGTGATGGTGCTCGGATACGTCGTCATGCGGGTGGCGATGATCTTCCAGTGGCTGCGCGCCGCCGGCCAAGATCCGGCACGACGGCAGGCCTGCATGACCTATGTGGTAGCGATCACGGTTGCGCAACTCGGCTGGGTCGTGCAGATCTTCGTCGACTTCTCGATCGTTGTCACCTTCGCCATGGTCGTGGCGCTCACCGTCATCGAGATGCTCGGGCCCTATATCGCCGAGACGCGGCATGGCGGCACGCCCTGGCATGCCCACCATATTGCGGAACGCTACGGCCTTCTGGCAATCATCGCGCTCGGAGAAGGCGTCGTCGGCACGGTCGCCTCGATCACGGCGGTGGTGGATGGGGAGGGCTGGAACCTCGACGTGGCGCTCGTCTGCCTTGCGGGCACCGGGCTTACCTTCGGCATGTGGTGGATCTATTTCCTGTTGCCGAGTGCCGAGG
This sequence comes from Ensifer sp. Root31, assembly GCF_001424825.1. NCBI lineage: Bacteria > Pseudomonadati > Pseudomonadota > Alphaproteobacteria > Hyphomicrobiales > Rhizobiaceae > Ensifer > Ensifer sp. Root31. The sequence goes on from NZ_LMCO01000056.1 coordinate 92,459, forward strand.
TCCTGCACGTGCACCGCAGACGCTCCTTCGTCTGGGGCTATGGTCACATGTTCATTTTCGCCGCGATCGTTGCGACCGGTGCGGGCCTGCATGTCGCCGCCTATTACATCGAGCACAAGGCGCATATCGGGTCGCTTGCGACCGTGTTGACGGTGGCGGTCCCGGTCGCGGCCTATATCGCTCTGGTCTACGGCATGTATGCCTATCTGCTGCGGCAGTCGGAACCGCTTCATGCCTGGCTGCTCGCCGGCACGATGCTGCTGCTTGCGGCGTCGATCGCGGCCGCGATGGCGGGCGTCGACATGGCGATCTGCCTGATCATTCTGATGTTTGCGCCGTTCGTGACCGTCGTCGGTTTCGAGGCGGTCGGTCATCGCCACCGGATGGCGGCGCTGGAACGGTGCCTTGATGAGGCAGAGCCGGTGCATTGAACGCCGGGAATTGGCTATTCGAAACAGCGGTTTGCCGGCTGTTGCTGGCGGCTTGATTCAGGTGGTTCAGAGGTTGATTCAAGCAGGCGCCGCGAAGCGGCTCGATGGTTGCGCATCGGAGCGCTGAGCGAGCCTTGCCCCTCACCCTAGCCTTCTCCCCGCAGGCGGGGAGAAGGTGGCCGGCAGGCCGGATGAGGGGTGGCGGCCGGATACGGCGCGGGCTTGCGGCCCGCCAGCAGATCAGGCGTTGAGCAGCGCCAGCTTGGCGCGGGCGTCGAGGATCTGGGCGCAGGCATTGGCGGCTTCTTCGCCCTTGGCGACGAAGTGTTCGCGGAAGAAGGCGATCAGCGGCGCGCTTTCCTGGAAATTGTGCGGCGTCAGCACGGCCGACAGCACCGGCACGTCGGTATCGAGCTGGACGCGCATCATACCGTCGAGCACCGTGCCAGCGACGAAGTCATGGCGGTAGATGCCGCCATCGACGACGAAGGCGGTGCCGAGGATCGCGGCGTAACGGCCGGTCCTGGCAAGCTTCTGCGCGTGCAGCGGGATTTCCAGCGCGCCTGGCACGTCGAAGATCTCGACGTCGGCGGCACTGCCGCCGAACTTCGTCCATTGGGCGACGAAGGCATCGACACAGCGGTCGACGATGTCGGCGTGCCAGCGGGCACGGACAATCGCAATCTTGGCGGTGGGGTGGGAAAGAATAGTCATGGTCTCAAGCCTTCCAGGGTTTGGCGTTTCCAATTTTCCCGTCGGGCGAACATGCACGCGCGCGAAACCCCGGTGTGGGGTCCACGTTCCTGCTTGCTCTCTTCCATCCGGACTGTGACCGTCGGCTCCGGAATCTGACCGGATCTGCTGACCTCCGAAGTAGACCTCCGAAGCGCTCGCGGGCTTCGATCTTTCGATCGCTACCGCCGGTGGGGAGTTTCACCCCGCCCTGAGAACAAGAGCGACTATATAGATCGGCCGTGCCTGGTCAAACGCATGACGCGACGAAAATCCGGGAAATCGCGACAGATTTTTTCCGTGCCGTATCGCTCCCGGACAAATCTGTTCCCGTCGGGAGCCGCCGTAGTCTGACCTCGGCCGCGTGCCGCGTCGCCGCCACGAGACATTTATCTGCGGACGCGACGCGGGGCTTCGTCTTCGGCGGCGATCGCGCGTGCGGACCAATGGAGCAGCGCCTGCCTGTCATCAAGGCAAGTGACCGGTGCTTCGTAGTAGCGGTGCACGACCACCGGTTTGCCGCCCTTGTTGTAGGTGAACGGCTGACATCCTTCGCTGAGAAGCGCATCTCTCAGGGGCTGATCAACCCTGAAATAGAGGCGATCCTTGATGCTGATGGCGAACTGGCGATCAGCGACAAGATAGGCCCAACCGCCGAAGAAGCGGCCTATGTCAACGGGACCGATATCCGCGAGTTCTTCGTGGATATGGGTGACGAACGCACTCGGCTGCGCTTTAGTCATGGCGGCCGCCGGTGCAAAATGCGCTGTTTTTCATTCGACGGTTCAGGCAATCTCTCCACGGCATGTGCAAGGCAGCTACTGCATGTTTCCTTAAATCCTATTCGATTTAGGGATAAAAACATGCAGCACTTCAAAGCGCTACAGCGACCTTTGCGCGTAACAAGACGCACGCGCTGTAGGGGGACGCTGGAGATCTACTCGCGGATGACGAGCAGGTCCTTGGCGGCAAAGCGGAGCGTGACGTTCGAGCCGAAGGCCGGCGGCGTCAGGCCGGGGTCGTTGAACATGTCGAAGGAGATGACGTCGCCGCCGATGCGCAGCTTGGTGCGGATGACCGAGCCGAGGAAGCTGGTCGAAACCACCTCGCCGGTCAGCGCGGTGTCGCCCCTGGCGCTGTCGGCGATCGAGCCTGCCTCCGGGCGCAGCGCCAGCGAAATGTTGTCGCCACCCTTCATGCCGGCGATCGGCTCCTTCAGCGACACCTGCTGGTTGCCGATGGTGACAGCACCGGCGGCCGGGTCGGCGACCTTGGCTTCGATGATGTTGAGCGTGCCGACGAAGGAGGCGACGAATCGGGTCGCAGGGGTGTTGTAGATCTCGAACGGCGTGCCGATCTGGTCGGCTCGCCCGGAATTCATGACGACGATGCGGTCGGAGATCGACAGGGCTTCTTCCTGGTCATGGGTGACGAAGACAGTGGTGATGCCGAGCTGCTGCTGGATCTGGCGGATTTCCTCGCGCAGCGACACGCGGATCTTGGCGTCGAGCGCCGACAGCGGCTCGTCGAGCAGCAGCACCTGCGGCTTGACGGCGAGGGCGCGCGCGAGCGCCACGCGCTGCTGCTGGCCGCCGGAAAGCTGGTAGGGGAAGCGGTCGGCCAGGTGCTCGAGCTTGATCAGGCTCAGCATCTGCTTGACGCGTGTATCGATCTCCGACTTCTGCGCCCCGGCGACTTTCAGGCCGAAGGCGACGTTGTCGTTGACGTTCATGTTGGGAAACAGCGCATAGGCCTGGAACACCATGCCGATGTTGCGCTGGTTGGGCTTCAGCGTTCCCTGGTCCTTGCTGTCGATGGTGATCGTGCCGCCCGACGGCGTCTCGAAGCCGGCGATCATGCGCAGGATCGTCGTCTTGCCGCAGCCTGACGGGCCTAGGAACGAAACGAACTCGCCCTTGTCGATGACCATGTTGAAGTTGTGCACGACCTGAACCGGGCCGAAGGACTTCTGGATATTGTTCAGTGTCAGGAATGCCATGTGATCAAGCCTTGGCCGGAGCGGATTTCTGGATGCGGGAAACGAGCTGGATCAGACCCATGCTGAGCCAGGTGATGGCGAATGCGATGACCGCGAGCGCCGAAGGCTCATAGGCCTTGTTGGCGCCGACGAGCTGCAGGTACGGACCGAAGGCCGGGCGGTTGAGCAGCGCGGCCATGGTGAATTCGCCCATGACGATCGCAAAGGTGATGAAGGCGCCGGAGAGCACGCCACTCATGACGTTGGGGAAGATGCAGCGAAACAGGATCGTCGGCCATTTGGCGCCGAGGCTTTCGGCGGCTTCCGTCAGCGTGCGGACGTCGATCGCCCGCATCGCGGTATCGACCGCCCGGTACATGTAGGGCAGGGACAGCGTCATGTAGGAGAACATCAACAGCGCATTGGTGCCGGAGATCGAGCCGGTCAGCGGGATCCACGACGAGGAGTTGTAGAGGCGCAGATAGCCGAAGACGATGACGATCGCCGGGATGACCAGCGGCAGAAGGGTGATGAATTCGATGATCGGGCGCACCTGCGGCAGGCGAAGGCGGACCCAATAGGCGGTCGGCACCACCAGCAGCATGCCGAAGACGATGGTCAACACGGCCATCATCATCGAATAGCCGAAGGTCTCGCGGAACTGCAGGTCGGAGAAGACCGAGCGATAGGCGTCGAACGAGTATTCGCCGCGGCGCATGCGCAGCGAGAATTCCAGCGTGCCCAGCAGCGGGATGATGAAGTAGCTTGCACCGATGGCGATGGCGATCCAGGCGCCGAGACGTTGTGCTTTCATTTCTGCCACCGTTCGGCGCGCATACGCAGCCAGATATAGAGAACGTTCGAGATGCCGGTGATGACGATCATGCCGAGCGCCAGCGCATAGCCGAGGTTCGGATTGTGCAGCACGTCGCCGCGGATCTGCGCATAGAGCAGGATCGGCACGATGTTGAGCGAGGACCCGGTCAAGGCATAGGCCGTGGCGATCGCGCCGAAGGCGTTGGCAAACAGCAGGAGCGTGGTGCCGAGCAGGCTCGGCCACAGGATCGGCAGCGCCACCATGCGCCAGTACTGCCAGGTCGAGGCGCCAAGGATTTCAGAGGCTTCGCGCCATTCTTTCTTCAGACCATCGAGCGCCGGCGTCAGGATCAGCACCATCAGCGGGATCTGGAAATACATGTAGGTGATGGTCAATCCGAAAAACGACAGCAGGTTGAAGCCGGTCGAATAGAGATTGAAGCCGAACCATTCGCGCAGGAAGACGGTGACGAGGCCGGTGCGCCCGAGGGTCGCGAGGAAGGCGAAGGCGAGCGGCACGCCGGCGAAGTTCGAGGCGACGCCCGAAAAGGTCAGGAGGCCCGAGCGGATCCAGGTCGGCACGCCGCCGAGCACGATTGCCCAGGCGAGGAAGAAGCCGATCAGCGCGCCGCCGATCGAGGACGCGATCGAGATCCGGATCGAGATCCAGTAGGCGCTGAGGATCGAGGGCGTGAACAGATCGCCGATGTTCTTGAAGGTAAAGCTGCCATCGGGCGTCAGGAACGCGCCGGTGACGAGATAAAGCGTCGGGATGATCAGGAACAGCAGCGCGAAAAGCATGAAGGGGGCAATGCCGAGCCAGTCGATGACGGCTCGCTTGCTGATCAAGGTCGGTGAAGCGGTGCTCATATAGGCTTTCTGTCCCGAGGCTTGCAGTGACCTTTGCGCGTCCGCATGAACGCACAAAGATCGCCTTAGCGCTTTGATTTGCTGCAAAATTCCTTAGATCGATACCGAGCTAAGGAATTGTGCACGAGATTAAACCATGTCGCGCAAAAGCGTGTTGCGGTTTGCGACAACGACATGCGCAAAAACAAGACCTTAAAGCGCAGCAAGCGAATCCTGGTGATCGTGACGCGCTTTAGGGAAACCTCCCCGCGCCGAGGCGCGGAGAGGCGGAAGTCATGGATATTACTGCACGTTTGCGCCGACGACGCTATCCCACTTGGTGGTAATCGCTTCCTTGCCCTTGGCCTGCTCTTCGAGCGTCGGGAAGACAGCCTTTTCGTAGGCTGCTGCCGGCGGCAGCTTGTCGAGCAGTTCCTGCGGGATCTTGCCGTTCTTGGCGAGGTCGTTGAAGCGGATCGGGTGGCAATAGCCCTTCAGCCAGCCGAGCTGACCTTCGTCGGAATAAAGATACTCCATCCACAGCTTTGCCGCGTTCGGGTGCGGCGCGTAGGCCGAGATCGCCTGGACGTAGACGCCGGCGACGACGCCCGAAGCCGGAACGACGACTTCAACCGGCGGGTTGCCGTTGAGGCTGTCGCGCCAGGAAAGGCCGTTGTAGTCCCAGGCGATCACGACCGGGGTCGAGCCCTGCGCGAGCGAGGCGGACTTGCCGATAACCGGAACGAAGTTGCCGGCCTTGTTGACTTCGGCGAAGAAGCCGAGGCCCGTTTCACCAGCCTTGACGGCATCGGTTTCGCCAGCGGCGAGGCCGGCGGCGTAGACGGCCTGAACCGCCTGGTTGGAGGCGCGCGGGTCGCCGGCCATGGCGACCGAGTTGGCGTAGTCCGACTTCTTCAGGTCGGCCCAGTCCTTCGGCACGTCCTTGACGATGTCGGTGTTCACCACGAAGGAGAGAACGCCGTAGTAGTCGCCGTACCAGTAACCTTCGGCGTCCTTGGCCGAATCCGGGATCGAATCCCAAGTGGAGACCTTGTAGGGCTGGATCAGGCCTTCGGCCTTGGCCGACGGACCGAAGGAGAGACCGACGTCGATGACGTCAGGCGCCTGCGGGCCGGTGTTGCCCTTGTTGGCCTTGATGGCTTCGATTTCGTCGCCCGAACCGGCATCCGGGTTCAGCTCGTTGACTTCCAGGCCATACTTGGCCTTGAAGCCTGCGATGACGTCGCCATAGCCGCACCAGTTGTGCGGAAGTGCGATGGTGGTCAGCGAGCCTTCCTTTTTGGCGGCGGCGATGAGCTCTTCGCTCGGCTCGGCAGCGGCGATGGCCGTCGTTGCCAGAAGCATGGCGGTGGAAAGCGAGAGCAGGCGTTGAGTCGTTGAAATCACTGGCGTTCTCCTTATGGGTTTTCAGTCAATTTCGGCGATGCTGTTAAAGAGATGCGATGAAACTTGTGTGACAGCGATCTGTCTGTTCGCGCCGCGCATGTCGTTGGAAGAACAATTCTTTTTTCGACACGGCGCCTTCACTGAAACACACGTGCATAAAATTCCGTGAACGTGCCGGCCACTCCTCCTAAACCGGTTTGCGAAAGATGCGGGTCGAATCGAACAATCCCTCTAGCGTCTTCATCCGGTCGCGGGTTGCGTCCCAGTTGGTGCTCTGGACGGCCTCGATCAGGGCCTCGACCAGAAACAGGATCACCACTGAACTGTCCCAGGCCGAGGGCACCTCGATCTGCGAGCGGAAGACCTTGGAGGCGGATTTTGCCACCGGCGAGCTCCAGCGATCGGTGAAGAGGACGATCTCGACGCCGCGTTCGCGCGCCGATTTCGCCAGCGTCTCCATTTCCTGCTCGTAACGGCGGATGTCGAAGAGAATCAGCACGTCGCCGTGGCGCATGTCGAGCACGTAGTGTGGCCATGCGCTGGCATTCGACGCGATTTCGGTGACACCAGGGCGGATCACCTGCAGATGGGTGAAGAGATAATCGGCAACGGCGCGGGTGATGCGGCCGCCAAGCAGATAGACGTTGCGCTTGCGGTCGGCGATAAGGGCGACCGCCTCGTCGAATTCGCGCGGCTCGATCTGCGCCAGCGTCTCGCGCATGTTGTTCATGGCGGCATCGGCAAAGCGATTGAGCGTGTGGGTGCCCGGCGCGCTTGCGGCCCAGCGGTCATGCTTGGTGATCGGGTTGGAAATCGTGGCTTCCAGCTCCTGGTGCAGCCGCGACTGGAAATCGGGAAAGCCTTTGAAACCAAGCTTTTGCACCATGCGGGCGACGGTCGGAGTCGATACGCCGGCGTTCTCGGCGACCGTGGTGATCGAACCGAGTCCCGATACGGGATAGTTGTCGAGAAGTGTCTCTGCCAACTGTCTTTCCGCGCGGGTCAGCGCGGCGAAGTGGGCGTTGATCACATCCGACACCGTCGTGGGTGTCGCCTTGCTAGTCATAGTCTCCCCTGAACTGGTCTAACGCCAGTTTGTGACAGATTAAACATCGCTGTCACAATTGGAGTCAATCGCAATTTTGAAGAGATCGTTTCAGATTTCGATTGACACTCGCTAATCTCTGAACAAATCTTTTCATTAACGAACGTCTAACGGGGCAAGAGGGGATGCCGGTGTTGACGCGACTTTTGACCGATACAGATGGCGATCCGGTTGCGATCGAGAACGCGGCCGGGAGAGGCGATATCGTTCTCGTTTGCGAACATGCGTCGCGCCGGGTGCCGGAGCGTCTCGGTTCGCTCGGCCTTTCGCCGCAGGCGCTCGAAAGCCACATTGCCTGGGACCCGGGCGCGCTCGCGGTTGCAGAGTTTCTGTCGCGCAAGCTCGACGCGGTCCTGATCTACCAGCGCTTTTCGCGCCTTGCCTATGATTGCAACCGCCCGCCGGAGGCCGACGGCGCCATGCCTGCCGTCAGCGAAGTCTATGAGGTTCCGGGCAACCGCGACATGGCGGAGGAGGAGCGCCGGGCACGGGTCGACGAGATCTACCTGCCGTTTCACGACGCCATCAGCCAGTTCGTGACCGAGCGCAAGGCCAAAGGCCGACCGCCGGTGGTCGTCACGATGCATTCGTTCACGCCCGTCTATTTCGGCAAGCCGCGTTCCGTCGAAGTGGGCATCCTGCATGATGCCGACAGCCGGCTCGCCGATCAGATGCTGACCTTCGCAACCAGGGGCAAGGTCGCCTACGATATCCGCCGCAACGAGCCTTACGGGCCGGCCGACGGCGTTACGCACAGTCTGATCGAATACGGCGTCCACAACGGGCTGCCGAATGTGATGATCGAGATCCGCAACGATCTCATTCGAAACGAGATCGGCCAGAGGGTCATGGCCGATTATCTGGAAGGGCTGCTCAGCAAAGGCGTGGCAGCGCTTTCAGCAAAATAAAGACCCTGGGGAGCGGCTTTGCCGCGGTCCTGTTCCGGCTTGCCGGGGCAGGTGGTGATGGGACCCTGCTGCAATGGGGCGGTCGGGTCTGAAGAAATCAGGGGAAGAAAAATGTCAGACTACAGTGATCTCGACAAAAAGCAGGACATGCAGGTCCTGCATTCGATGGGCTATGCCCAGGAGCTCGAGCGGCGAATGAGCCAGTTCTCGAACTTCGCGGTCTCATTCTCCATCATCTGCATTCTCTCCGGCGGCATCAACTCGCTGGCGCAGGCGACGTCGGGTGCGGGTGGGGCCGCAATCGGCATCGGCTGGCCGCTTGGCTGCTTCATTTCGCTCGTCTTTGCCGTCGCCATGGCGCAGATCAGCTCGGCCTATCCGACGGCCGGCGGCCTTTATCACTGGGGCTCGATCCTCGGCAACCGCTTCACCGGCTGGGTAACCGCCTGGTTCAACCTGCTCGGTCTCGTCACCGTTCTCGGCGCCATCAACGTCGGCACCTATTACTTCTTCATGGGCTCGTTCGGCACGCCGTATTTCGGTCTTGCGGATACGACGCTCACCCGCATCATCTTCCTTGCGGTCATCACGGGCGCTCAGGCGCTGGTAAACCACATGGGCATCGGGCTTACGGCCAAGCTCACCGACTTCTCGGGTTACCTGATCTTCGCAACGGCGATCCTGCTTGCGCTCGTGTGCCTTGCCGTCGCCGACAGCTACGACATCGCCCGCCTCTTCACCTTCTCCAACTATTCCGGCGAGACGGGTGGAAACGTATGGCCGGCGACCTCGGGCACCTGGGTGTTCCTGCTCGGCCTGTTGCTGCCGATCTACACGATCACCGGCTACGACGCCTCCGCGCACACCTCGGAAGAAACCGTAAAGGCGGCAGAATCCGTGCCGCGCGGCATGGTCTCGTCGGTGCTGTGGTCGGCGCTGTTCGGCTACATCATGCTTTGCTCCTTCGTGCTGATGCTGCCGAACATGGACGAAGCCGCCAAGCAGGGCTGGAACGTGTTCTTCTGGGCAATGGACGCGCAGGTTCACCCTGTGATCAAGGACGTGCTCTACCTCGCCATCCTCGTCAGCCAGTGGCTGTGCGGCCTGGCAACCGTCACGTCGGTCTCGCGCATGATCTTCGCCTTCTCGCGTGACGGCGGCCTGCCGGCGTCCAAGGCTCTGGCCAAGGTCAGCCCGAGCTACCGCACGCCGGTGGCTGCGATCTGGACCGGTTCGATCCTCTCCGTGCTCTTCGTCTGGGGCTCGTCGCTGGTCTCGATCGGCGAAACGCCGGTCTATACGATCGTCGTATCGTGCACCGTCATCTTCCTGTTCTTCTCCTTCGCGATCCCGATCACGCTCGGTCTGTTCGCCTGGGGTACGTCGAAGTGGGACAAGATGGGTCCGTGGAACCTGGGCGAGGGCATGTTCAAGCTCTTCGCGGTGCTCTCGATCATCGCCATGGTGCTGATCTTCGTTCTCGGCATCCAGCCGCCAAACGACTGGGCGCTCTACATCACCGTCGGCTTCTTGGCGCTGACTGCGATCATCTGGTTCGGCCTGGAAAACCGCCGGTTCCGCGGTCCGCCGATCGGCGATGAAGTGGCTCGCCGCCAGGCGGAAATCGCCGCTGCCGAAAAGGCGGTCGGCCAAGTCTAACCAATAATAAAATGGGCGGGAGCGCATCTGCAGCTTCCGCCTTTCTTTTTGCGGCCACGGGAACGGCCGCTTGCCGAAACATGGGATGAAATTTGATGAGCTATTCGTTCGAGCAATTGAAAGAGGATGTCGCCGCCGGCCGCATCGATACGGTTCTCGCCTGCCAAGTCGACATGCAGGGCCGGCTGATGGGCAAGCGCTTCCACGCGCAGTATTTCGTCGACAGCGCCTGGCAGGAAACGCATAGCTGCAACTACCTGCTGGCGACCGACATGGAGATGGAGACCGTCTCCGGCTACAAGGCGACGAGCTGGGAGAAGGGCTATGGCGACTACACGATGAAGCCGGACCTTTCGACGCTGCGGCGCATTCCGTGGCTCGAAGGCACCGCACTCGTGCTGTGCGACATGCTCGATCATCACACCCATGCCGAAGTGCCGCATTCACCGCGCGCCATCCTGAAGAAGCAGATCGCGCGGCTGGAGGCGATGGGCCTCAAGGCGTTCATGGCGAGCGAGCTCGAATTCTTCCTGTTCGATCAGACCTATGACGACGCGCGCCAGTCCGGCTATCGCGACCTGCAGCTGGTCAGCGGCTACAACGAGGACTACCACATCTTCCAGACCACCAAGGAAGAGGATGTAATGCGGGCGATCCGCAACGGCCTGCAGGGCGCGGATATCCCGGTCGAGAATTCCAAGGGCGAGGCGTCCGCCGGCCAGGAAGAGATCAACGTGCGCTATGCCGACGCGCTGACGATGGCCGACCGGCATGCGATCATCAAGAACGGCTGCAAGGAGATTGCCTGGTCGCGCGGCAAGGCGATCACCTTCCTCGCCAAGTGGAACTATTCGGCCGCGGGCTCCTCCTCGCATATCCACCAGTCGCTGTGGAGCCCTGACGGCAAGACGCCGAAATTCTTCGACAAGGACGGCAAATACGGCATGTCGGAGCAGATGCGCCAATATGTGGCCGGCCTGCTCAGCCACGCCAGCGAGATCACCTATTTCCTCGCGCCCTACATCAACTCCTACAAGCGCTTCATGGCCGGCACCTTCGCGCCGACCAAGGCGGTGTGGAGCAAGGACAACCGCACGGCCGGCTACCGCCTCTGCGGTGAAGACACCAAGGCGATCCGCATCGAGTGCCGCGTCGGCGGCTCCGATCTCAACCCTTATCTCGCCTTCGCGGCTTTGCTCGCGGCCGGCATTTCCGGTATCGAAGGCAAGATGGAACTGGAAGCGCCCTTCGTCGGCGATGCCTACGGCGGCAAGAACGTGCGCGAGATCCCGCGCACCCTGCGCGCCGCCACCGAGGCGCTGACGGGGTCCAAGATGCTGCGTGCCGCCTTCGGCGACGACGTCATCGACCACTATGTCCGCGCGGCCGAGTGGGAGCAGGAAGAATACGACCGTCGCGTCACCGACTGGGAAGTGGCGCGCGGCTTCGAGCGGGCCTGACAAGGCCGGAAACTTAGATCTCAGTGGCCGGTCCGGTACCAAGGGCCGGCTACGCCGTCATTCGAAATGGAAGCAGGAAGACGATCATGAGCATGATCAAGTGTATTTCTCCGGTGAACGGAGAGGTTTATGCCGAGCGCCCGGCGCTGCCGCTGGAAATGGCCAAGCAGGCCGTCGCCCACGCGCGCCAGGCGCAGAAGAGCTGGGCCCGCCGTCCGCTGGACGAGCGCGTCAACCTGGTACTATCAGGCGTTGCCCGTCTCAACGAGATGGTCGACGAGGTCGTGCCGGAACTGGCCTGGCAGATGGGCCGGCCGGTGCGCCACGGCGGCGAGTTCAAGGGTTTCAACGAGCGCTCGAACTATGTCGCTTCGATTGCTGCCGACGCGCTGAAGCCGATCCTCGTCGAAGAGAGCGACCGCTTTGGCCGTCGTATCGAGCGCGAGCCGCATGGCGTGGTCTTCGTCATCGCGCCGTGGAACTACCCCTACATGACCGCGATCAACACGGTCGCGCCGGCGCTGATGGCCGGCAACACGGTGGTCATCAAGCATGCCAGCCAGACGATCCTCGTCGGCGAACGCATGGTGCGCGCCTTCGTCGAGGCCGGCGTTCCGGCCGACGTGTTCCAGAACGTTTTCCTCGACCATGAGACGACGGCGGCGCTGATCGCGGCGAAAAGCTTCGACTTCATCAACTTCACCGGCTCGGTCGAAGGCGGCCGGTCGATCGAGCGCGCGGCCGCCGGAACGTTCACCGGTCTCGGCCTCGAACTCGGCGGCAAGGATCCGGGCTATGTCATGGAAGACGCCGATCTCGATGCGGCCGTCGACACGCTGATGGATGGCGCTACCTTCAATTCCGGCCAGTGCTGCTGCGGCATCGAGCGCATCTATGTGCATGAATCGCTCTATGACGCCTTCGTCGAGAAGTCGGTTGCCTGGGTGTCGAACTACAAGCTCGGCAACCCGCTCGATCCGGAAACGACGCTTGGCCCGATGGCGCACAAGCGCTTCGCCGCAACTGTGCGCGAGCAGATCGCCGATGCGATCGCCAAGGGCGCCAAGGCGCTGGTCGATCCGAAACTATTCCCGCAGGATGATGGCGGCGCCTATCTCGCGCCGCAGGTGCTTGTTGATGTCGATCACTCGATGGCCTTCATGCGCGAAGAAACCTTCGGTCCGGCGGTCGGCATCATGAAGGTGAAGAGCGACAGCCAGGCGATCGAGCTGATGAACGATTGCCAGTACGGTCTGACCGTGTCGCTGTGGACCCAGGATGCGGACCGCGCCTCGCGCATCGGCCGCGACCTTGAAACCGGCACCGTTTTCATGAACCGCGCCGACTATCTCGATCCGGCCTTGTGCTGGACCGGCGTCAAGGAAACCGGCCGCGGCGGCTCGCTTTCGGTCATCGGCTTCCAGAACCTTACCCGTCCGAAATCCTACCATCTGAAGAAAGTCACAGCATGACGATCACCGCGAACTGGAGCTACCCGACCGCCATCAAGTTTGGCGCCGGCCGGATCAAGGAGCTTGCCGAACATTGCAAGGCTGTCGGCATGAAGAAGCCGCTGTTGATCACCGACCGTGGCCTGGCGCCGATGCCGATCACGCAGAATGCGCTCGATATCCTCGAGGCCAACGGCCTTGGCCGGGCGATCTTCGCCGACGTCGATCCGAACCCGAATGACGTCAACCTCGCCGCCGGCGTCAAGGCGTTCAAGGACGGCGGCCATGATGGCGTCGTCGCCTTCGGCGGCGGTTCCGGCCTCGATCTCGGCAAGTGCGTGGCCTTCATGGCCGGCCAGAGCCGCCGCCCGGTCTGGGACTTCGAGGATGTCGGCGACTGGTGGACACGTGCGAGCGTCGAAGGCATCGCGCCGATCGTCGCGGTGCCGACGACAGCGGGCACCGGCTCAGAGGTTGGCCGCGCCAGCGTCATCACCAACTCCGCCAGCCATGTGAAGAAGGTGATCTTCCACCCGAAGTTCCTGCCAGCCGTCACCATCTGCGACCCGGAACTGACGGTCGGCATGCCGAAAGTGATTACCGCCGGCACCGGCATGGACGCCTTTGCCCATTGCCTGGAAGCCTATTCTTCGCCGTTCTACCATCCGATGTCGGCCGGTATCGCGCTTGAAGGCATGCGCCTGGTCAAGGAATACCTGCCGCGCGCGTACAAGGACGGCACCGATATCGAAGCACGCGCCAACCTGATGAGCGCGGCCGCCATGGGTGCCGTCGCCTTCCAGAAGGGGCTCGGCGCGATCCATTCGCTGTCGCATCCGGTCGGTGCGATCTACAACACCCATCACGGCATGACCAATGCCGTGGTGATGCCGCCGGTGCTGCGCTTCAACCGCAGCGCGATCGAGGACAGGATCGTCAGGGCGGCCGCCTATCTCGGCATTTCCGGTGGCTTCGACGGTTTCTACGACTACGTGCTGAAGCTGCGCGAGGAACTCGGCGTTCCCGACAAGCTTTCCGCACTCGGCGTCGGCACCGACCGTATCGACGAGATGTCGGAAATGGCGATCGTCGATCCGACCGCCGGCGGCAACCCGGTTGAACTGACGCTCGATGCGGCCAAGAAGCTGTTCAGGGAGTGCATTTGACCGCCGGCAAGTCGCTCTAAAGTAACTGACCGTTAATTTTCTTCGGCCCGGGAAACCATTGGTTTTCCGGGCTTTTTCGCGCCCTGCCTGCGGATTGGGCAGGGCGGGGGTTAATCTTCGCCAACGAAAATTTCCAATTCGTTAACCATGTTCTGAAAGGTTCTATTAAGCGGCATTGCCCGGCGAAGCATCGGTTGGGCAGGCCACGGAACACAGGACAGAATGAGGAAGAAGATGGCGGTCATCACATTCGCCAATGCAAAGGGCGGCGCGGGCAAGACGACGGCGGCGCTGATCCTGTCGACGGAACTGGCGAGACAGGGACACCGTGTTGTGGTCCTCGATGCCGATCCGCAGCGTTGGATCACCAGCTGGGCGGAAAACTCCGGCCAGATCGCCAATCTCTCCGTCATCTCGCATATCACGCCGGCATCGCTGGAATGTCATATCCGGGAAATGAAGGACGAAGCCGACTACATCATCATCGACCTCGCCGGCGCCAAGGATCAGATCGTCGCTTTGGCTCTCGCTCTTTCCGACCAGGTGCTGATCCCGGTGCAGGGCTGCGCGATGGATGCGCGCGGTGCCGTGCAGATCCTCGAGCTCATCCGCCAGATCGAGGACAGGTCGCGTGTGCGCATCAACCATTCCGTCGTTCTCACCCGGGTCAATTCTCTGGTGACGACGCGGGCGCTGCAGACCATCAAGACTTTGCTTGCTTCGCGCGGCGTCTCCGTGCTCGACACGCCGATCGTCGAGCGCGTTGCCTATCGCGAGATTTTCGACTGCGGCGGCACGCTTCAGTCGATGGATGATACCCGCGTCAGCAACCTCGACAAGGCCCGCGAAAATGCAGCTGCGCTTGCCAAGGAAGTGCAGGCTCTGACGCCGGTGAGGGCGCGCCGCTCCTGGGCTTCGCGTGCACCATCCTGGGCGACGCGGCGCGCGGCCTGATCAGGGATCGGCATACGAAGTTAGCCGCTTTGAAGACTGCCATAACCGGAATTGATGTTCGTCAATTCCGGTTGAATCGCGTTGCGACCACCCGAAAAGGCTGTTGCCCGTAAGGCTTCCTTTACCATGGGCTTATACCAGTGCTGGTGGAAAGCGATTGCACCTTATGGCGGTTTGCGAGGGTGCAGGTAGCCGCCATGATTGCGGCAAGGATTGTGGATTCGACCTTTCTCGCTTGGTCTCCCGTCCAGCTTCCATGATCCAGCAAGAGCATGCAGGGAAATCGCGCATGAAAACGGAACACGTCGCTGCCGGCAAGGAAGACATTGCCGGTCGTCTCAATTTCATGGCGCTTGACGATGCCGCCAAGGCGAGCCTGAA
Organism: Ensifer sp. Root31; assembly: GCF_001424825.1. Classification (NCBI taxonomy): domain Bacteria; kingdom Pseudomonadati; phylum Pseudomonadota; class Alphaproteobacteria; order Hyphomicrobiales; family Rhizobiaceae; genus Ensifer; species Ensifer sp. Root31. The sequence goes on from NZ_LMCO01000056.1 coordinate 107,756, forward strand.
GGCCCTGAAGCCGATCCTCGAAAAGGAGCTGGCGCCGGCGCTCGACAAGTTTTACGCCCGGGTCAAAAAGACGCCGGAGACGAACCGCTTCTTCTCGTCGGATGCGCACATCAACCGCGCCAAGGGCGCGCAGGTCGGCCACTGGGCCAACATCGCCGACGCCAATTTCAACGACGAATATGGCGCGAAGGTCCGCACCATCGGCCAGGTGCACGCCCGTATCGGGCTGGAGCCGCGCTGGTATATCGGCGGCTACGCGCTGATCGCCGAACATCTGATCACGGAGATCGTCAAAGCGAATTGGCCAAAGGGCGGTCTGTTTTCGCGCCAGACGACCTCGGCGGAAGAGATGAGCGCGATGCTTTCGAGCCTCGTCAAGGGCATGTTCCTCGACATGGACCTGTCGATCTCGGTCTATATGGACGCCTCCGACGTCACGAAGCAGCGCGCGGTGCAGGAAGAGGTACTGGCGACCGAACGCAAGCTCGTCAGCCAGACCTTCGGCGTTGCCCTGAAGAAGATCTCCGACGGTGACCTGACGGCGCGCATCGCCGCCGATTTGCCGGTTGCCTACGAGGAACTCGGCGAGAACTTCAACCATGCGATCAGCGAGCTTGCCCGCGCGATCGGCGGCATCGAGGCCGGCGCCAGCCAGATCCATCTGAGCGCCAAGGAAATTGCGGCAGCAGCCAACGATCTCGCCAAGCGCACCGAACGCCAGGCGGCAAACCTCGAGGAGACGGCCGCTGCCGTCGAACAGGTGACGCGCACCGTCAAGCAGACGGCCGAAGGCGCCGATCAGGCGAACTCGACGGTGATTGCCGCCCGCGCCAATGCCGAGCGGAGCGGCGAGGTGGTCAGCCACGCGATTGAGGTGATGCAGGAAATCCAGACCTCGTCTGCGAGCATCGCCCGCATCGTCGACGTCATTGACGAGATTGCCTTCCAGACCAACCTGCTTGCGCTCAACGCCGGCATCGAGGCGGCGCGTGCCGGCGAGGCGGGCAGGGGCTTTGCGGTTGTCGCTTCGGAAGTGCGGGCGCTCGCCCAGCGCTGCGCCGATGCGGCCAAGGACATCCAGGGCCTGATCGCCAAGTCGCGCGGCCAGGTGGATGATGGCGTCAGCTCGGTCAACCAGGTCGCCCAGTCGCTGCAGCAGATCGTCTCGCAGGTGGTCGAAGTCAGCTCGGTCTTCGGCAACATCCGCGCCAGCACGGCGGAACAGGCCACCGGCCTGCAGGCGGTCAATACGGCGATCGGCCAGATGGATCAGATCACCCAGCAGAATGCTGCCATGGTTGAAGAAGCCAATGCCGCGAGCCAGGCGCTGACGGTGGAATCAGAACAGATCGCGCTGAAGCTGAAGGCGTTCCAGACGTCTACCCAGGTTCACGTCGGCACCGCGTCCGGTTATCGCCGCGCGGCCTGAGCCCACGTATCGCAGTATGGGCAATAGCGCCTCGGATCATCCCGGTCCGGGGCGCTGTCTATTATAGCCAGAGTTTTATGAGCGCACTTGGATCGCCGCGAAGTTCGTAGGAATTTCGGCGTCCGCTGTGATCATGGTAAGTTTTGACCACTCAGTCAGCCCCGAGCTTGTCTTCGTGACGTTCCGTCCCCGGGCTTCACTTCTCCGGTCGTCATCCTCGGGCTTGACCCGAGGATCCCGTTCTGCAGTTCCACGAAAGCACATGCCAATTTCGCGTGGCAGGCCCTGGATCCTCGGGTCAAGCCCGAGGAAGACGGAGGATGGGGTGCCACCTGCGCATGAACGTGCGTCGACATGGCGCCCGTCTCAGACGGAGTTCACCATCTTCGATGTCTGCAAGGGATGTCTCGTCGCGCGTTGACGAAACCGCTCAGAACCGGCGGTCGACCAGATGCTTGGCCTGTGCGCCCGCATGGTAGAAGGCGGACTTGACGCTGCGCCAGGTGTCGGGCGTCACAGGCGTTTCGGCAAGCGGGATCGCGGAGGTCTGGCCGGTGACGTGGTCGGCGAGCGCCTTGCCGAAGACGGTGCCGGGTGCGATGCCGCGGCCGTTGTAGCCGCTGACGGAGACGACGTTCGGCGCCAGCGTATGCATGGCCGGCAGGTTGTTGGTCGTCATGCCGATGCGGCCGTCCCACCAGTATTCGAAGCGGAAATCGCCGATATAGGGGAAGAGCTTGCGCACGGAGCGGGCGGCGAAGGCGCGGTGCGTGCCCTCGGCCATCGCATCGAGCCGGCCGATCGAACCGAAGATCAGGCGGTTCTGCTGGTCCATGCGGAACGAGGTCATGACAAGGCCCGTATCCCATGTGCCCTGGCGCTCCGGCAGGATGCGGCTTGCGACCTTTTCCGGCAGCGGATTGGTGGCGAATTGGAAGTAGGGCAGGATCGTCAGTTCCTGCGTGTGTTCCTGCCACGGGGTCTCGGCAAACATGCCGCCATAGGCATTGGTGGCGAGGATCACCTGCTTGGCCCTGACGATGTTCTGGCCGGCTCTCAGCACCCAGGTTTCGCCCTTGCGTTCGGCGCCGACGAGCGCAGTGTCGGTATAGATCTCGGCACCGGCGGCAAGGGCCGCACGGGCAAGGCCGCGGGCATAGGCAAGCGGCTGGATCGTGCCGGCGCGACGATCGAGAAGCGCACCGGAGAAACCTTCAGCGCCCGAGAGCGCGCTCGATCGCTCGGCCGAGAGAACCTCGACCGGCGCTCCGCGCTTCTTCCATTGGGTCTCGCGGTCGCTGATATCCTTCAAGCCTTCGGCGCCGACGGCCATGTGCAGGGTGCCGTTGCGGACGGCTTCGCAGGAGATGCCGTGCTTCTCGACCAGGGCATAGACCATTGCCGGGCCGTCGCCGAGTTCGCCGAGCAGGCGGTTGCCGGCCTCGAGCCCCAGCGTCGCGATCAGATCGTCGGGCTTGACCCACATGCCGGCATTGACGAGGCCGACATTGCGGCCGGAGCCGCCGAAGCCGATCATCTTCGCCTCGATCGCCGTGGCCTTGACGCCTTTTTCCGCGAGATGAAGTGCAGCCGAAAGACCGGTGAAGCCGCCGCCGATGATGGCGACATCTGTCGTCAGGTCGCGGGCAAGCGGGCGCGTGTCCGGCGCTGCCGGTGCCGTCGCATGCCAGAGGTTGGGCAAGGTGCGCTCGGTCGCCATCGCGGACATTCCTTCGGTCAAGGGCCTGAAATTTAGAGGTGGCTAAGTGATAGGGCCATCGCCTCGAAAATTCTCATGACAATGTTTCATGAGGTCATGAGGGGTTTCATGAGGTCATGAAGGTTGACTGTGGGGCGTCCGCAAAAAAATGACCGCAGCCGGTTCGTGGGCGGCCGCGGTCTGGGTCGTGTCGGTGGAGTAGTCGGGTGTAAATGTCTTTGCCGGGTCGGCGGTCCGCCGCACCGGCCCTATGGGTTCCGATGAAAATAACCTGACCGATGACGTCATCGATCAGGCAAGCTCATTTTCAACGGAGACATGTCGCTGTCACTCCCCCAATTGGGGGACGGGATGCGAAAAAAGCTGCGATTTCAGTCAATTCCACCGGGGTTCCTACGCGGCAACGCTTGCCACGGTCGGCAAAGAAGAAAGCCCGGGTGGTACCCGGGCTTTGATCGTTTTCTGCGGGATGTATCGAGCGGCTGATGCCTCAGTCTGCGAATTCGACCGTGACGCCGACACTCACCATCTTGGCAAGTTCCGTTGCGTCCCAGTTGGTCAGGCGAACGCAGCCGTGGCTCTGGGTCTTGCCGATCTTGGAGGGCTCCGGCGTGCCATGAATGCCGTAGGTCGGCTTCGAGAGCGCGATCCAGACCGTGCCGACCGGGCCGTTCGGCCCCGGCTGCAGCGTCAGGATCTTGTCGTTGTTGCCCTGCTTGAAGTTGATCTTCGGGTTGTAGGTGTAGCCGGGATTGAGCGCGATGCGCTCGACATTGACGATGCCTGACGGCGAGGGCGTGTCGGACGAGCCGATCGTTGCCGGGTAGGCGGCGACGAGCTTGTCGGCGGCATCATAGGCCAGAACCTGCTTGCGGGCCTTGTCGGCAACGATGCGCGCGACCTTTTCCTTGCGGTTTTCTCCGGGATTGATGACCTTGATGATCGTGCCCGGAATGGTGAAGTCCACGCCTGGGTTGAGCTCGCGCAGATAGGTCTCGTCCATGTGGAACTTCTCGCCGAGCATTTCGGTCGTCGCGGTGAAGGACATGTGCGGCAGCATCGCCTTGTGGGCGTAGTCGTCGGGGATCGAGGCGACATAGGGGCCTGCGGCATCGGCGGCCGTGATCGTATAGCTGGTGATCGGCAGGCCGCCGTTCATGCGCAGGCGCTCGAGGATATCTTCGGTGTTGTTCGGATCGAGCGTTTCGCCGGTTGACTGCTGCCAGGCCTCGATCGCCTTGGTGACGTTCGAGCCCATCTTGCCGTCGATGACGCCGGGCGAGAAACCTTCGCGGTCGAGGAAGACCTGCAGCGCGGTGATTTCGGCGCGCGACTTGGACTTGACCGATATGGCCGGCGGCATGGACTGCCGCAATGGCTGCTCATATTGCGGATCGATCGCCGCCTCTTCGCTGCCGTCGATCAGGCCGGGCAGGCTGTTGGGCAGGTCGTTGCGCTCGACCGAGGGCGGCACCACGTCGCGATAGGCCGGATCGCGATAGTCTTGAATGGATCCGGTGACATCGCCCGGCTCGGAATAGCCGTAGCCGCGGTCGCCGTTGCGGCGGTTGGAATAGACATCGACGTCGCCCTGGCGGCGATAGGCGCGATAGCCGTCGGACGGTACTACGGTTGCGACCACGTTGCCCCAGTTGTCGACCAGCACGGTGCGGCCGCGACGGTCACGCATGGTGCGCACTTCATCGGGGCCCGGCATATAGTCGAGAATTTCGCCTTCCGGCGTCACCAGCATCACGTCGCCATTGCCGCGGCGATTGCGGCCGTAACCTTCCTGAGCAAAGGCGGATGCAAGATCCACGGCGAGGAAGCCGGCTGCGGCGAGGAGCGAGAGGCCGGTGCGGGTCGCTGACGTCACGATAAAACCTGTTCTCATGGTGGTTGATGTGGCGCGGTACATTTGGATTTCGACGTTAATGTGAAAAAAGTGAATTCATCATGAATAAGCGGTTAAATTCTATCTAGGCGCACCCTTAGCAGCTTTCAACCGATGAAAAACAGCCCCTGTCGGCTATCATGTCTTTGTGATCGCTGTGATTCCCGTGAGTTGGACTGGAGGCTGGTGCATGCGAACGAGATTTGATGCACCCGATAACGAACAGGAGAATCATCTGCTGTTCGACCGTCTGTCGGCACTCGATATCGCCGCCTTCGTCGTTGATGGCGTCGATCTTTCGCCGGGTACCGCGATCCCCTCCGATGGCGACCCGCGCATCGACCGGGCACTCGCCGGTTTTCTCTTTACCTGCGGACCAGACCACATCCGCCATCCCGAACCGATTGCCGGCCGCGGGGAAGGCACGCGCTATCCCTTGCACGGTTCGCTTGCCGGCACGCCGGTCAAGCACACGCACATGTCCGCCGACACCACGCTTTGCATCGCCACCGTCGAGGTCAATCTTGCCGATGGCGGCCACGCGCTCCTGGAACGGCGCTGGCATGTGGATGCGGACCGACATGAGGTGATGCTGGAAGACCGGCTCACCAACACCGGCGCCGGCGCCTTTCCGCCGATGATGATGTACCACCTCAATATTGCCGGCCGACTGGTCGGCGACGCGACCCGCATAACCAGTCCCTCTTTTGCCGAGGGTGAACGGGCCTGGCGCTTCGGCGAGGGCGAGAGCGCGCATTTCTGCATCCCGGCCAGCGTCGGGGCCGACGGCTGGTCCGAAGTGGCGCTTTCGCCGCTGGTCGGTGCGGGCGGGAAGTGCTTGGCGGTGCGCTTTCGCGCCGACACGCTGCCTTACTTGCAGATGTGGCGCTGTCAGCGTGGTGCGGCCGATGTCATCAGCATCGAGCCTGCGTCGCATCGCCTCGCCAAGCGGCCGGAGCTTGCTGCTGCCGGTGAGCTGCAACTGCTCGAGCCCGGGCAGACACAGACCTATGCGCTTGCCTTCGGTGTCTCCTGACTGAGCGATTGGAATTGACGCCGGCGGGCACCGCGCCTACATCAGTGGCCAAGGTTTTTTGCAGGGATTAAGCGACCATGGACATCCGCCCGATCAACGATGAATACTCGGTTTCCAGCCAGATCACGGTCGAAGACCTCGACCAGATCAAGGCGCTTGGCTTCAAGTCCATCGTCTGCCACCGCCCCGATTTCGAGGCGCCGGACCAGCCGACCTTCGATTCCATCGCAGCGCGCGCGCAGGAGCTGGGCATCGAGACCATGCACATCCCGGTCGGCCCGATGGGCGTGACGGCGGATGCGGTCCAAAAGATGGTCGACGCGCTTGACGAATTCCAGCGCCCGATGCTCGGCTATTGCCGCTCCGGCGCTCGCTCGACGGCGGTCTTCCAGCAGACACAGCATATTCGCGGCTGAGCCGGCCTACCGCAGCATAAGGGCGCACTTCGTGCGCCCTTTGCGACGATGTGTCCTCGGGTCCACATAGCCCCCAAGGGATGCATGCCCCAGGGAATGCGCACCTGACGCGCCGGCTCGACCGCGGTTCGGATACACGAACGGCGGAGGATATGGCATGACGGGAATACATTTGATCGAACGCGAGCAGTGGGCTGAAAAGCCCGATGTCTGGCAGGGCGAGTTCCAGGGCGGCTCCTATGGCGCCGACGTTTCGGTGATGTTTTATACCACCGACAAGGTTGGCGGCGGGCCGAAGCTGCACCGTCATCCCTATCCCGAGACCTTCATCATCCGCACCGGCCGCGCGCTGTTTACCGTCGGCGATCGCAAGATCGAGGCAGAAGCCGGGCAGATCGTCGTGGCGCCGGCCAACGTGCCGCACAAGTTCGAAAACCTCGGACCTGGGCGCCTGGAAACCACCGACCTGCATGTGACCGGTGCGTTTGCGACGGAGTGGCTGGAATAAGCAAGAAGCGGCAACTCAGTATAGAGGAGGACACCACCTCCCTGCGTCGTCGACACGACGCAGCTGGATTCCTGTGACAAGCACAGGAATGAGGGAGCGCTAGGAGGTGTCGCAGCGCGCATGCCGCGTTTGCGGAGATGTGCGATCACGTCGGAAACGGGCTCGGTTGGCCGCAACAGTTCCATGCCCTCATTCCTGTGCTTGTCACAGGAATCCAGCCACGGCGCGTCGGCGCCGTGATTGAAGCGTGCTCGAAGGAAAACCTGCCCGTTCCGCTCAGCCTTTCCTTATTTCGCTCAGCGTGCGCGTCGGGGTGATGGCTTCCGGATCGAGCTTGATCTCGATGATCGCCGGCTTGCCGCTGGCGCGGGCGCGCAGGAATGCATCGGCAAACTCCTCAGTCTTTTCCACCGTCTCGCCGTGGCCGCCATAGGCGCGGGCAAGGGCGGCAAAGTCAGGATTGGTCAGGTCCGTGGCGCTGACGCGGCCGGGATAATCCCGCTCCTGGTGCATGCGGATCGTGCCGTAGATGCCGTTGTTGACAACCACAGTGATGATCGGCAGGCGGTAACGCACGGCAGTTGCGAATTCCTGACCGTGCATCAGGAAACAGCCGTCGCCGGCAAAGCAGATGACTTCGCGATCCGGGTGCAGATGCTTGGCGGCAACGGCTGCCGGCAGGCCGTAACCCATGGAGCCGGAGGCGGGGGCTGCCTGTGTTGCGTATCTGCGGAAGCGGTGGAAGCGATGCACCCAGGTGGCGTAGTTGCCGGCGCCGTTGGTGAAGATGGTGTCTTCCGGTGTGTTCGCCTCGATCCAGTTCATGATCGGGCCCATGCGCACGTCGCCGGGGCCGGTTTCCGGCGGTGTCGACCACTTGAGGTAACCTTCATGCATCGCCCTGGTGCGTGCCGACCACACCGGCTCGGCCGCTGGCGCGAGCCCTTCGAGTGCTGTGACGAAATCGCGGGGGCTGGCGGCGATCGGCAGTTCCGGCCGATAGACGCGGCCGAGTTCGGATGCATCGGGGTGGACATGGACAAGCGTCTGGCGCGGATAGGGCGCATCCATCAGCGTATAGCCGGACGACGGCATTTCGGAGAAGCGCCCTCCGACCAGAAGCACCAGATCAGCTTCCTTGATCTCTTTTGCCAGCGCCGGGTTGATGCCGATGCCGACATCGCCGGCATAGTTGGGGTGCAGGTGGTCGAACAGCATCTGGCGGCGGAAGGAGCAGCCGACAGGCAGGCTCCAGCGCTCGGCAAAGCGCTGGAATTCGGCGACGCTGTCAGCCGTCCAGCGCGTGCCGCCGAGGATGGCGATCGGGCGCTTGGCGCCTTCGAGCAGCGCGCCGAGCTGCTTGATCTGGGACGGACCCGGATGGCCCTCGACCGGCTGGTAGGGCTTTGCCGCTGGCGCCTCGGCGCTGCGCGTAAGCATGTCCTCGGGAAGCGTCAGCACGACCGGGCCCGGCCGGCCTGAGGTCGCGACCGCGAAGGCGCGGGTGACGAATTCGGGAATGCGGGCGGGATCGTCGATCTCGCCGACCCATTTCGCGACCTCGGTGAAGGCGCGGCGATATTCGATCTCCTGGAAGGCTTCGCGCTCGCGAGCCTCGCTCTGGACCTGGCCGATGAACAGGATCATCGGGATCGAATCCTGCCGGGCCACATGCAGGCCGGCCGACGCATTGGTGGCGCCGGGGCCGCGCGTTACCATGCAGATGCCGGGCTCGCCGCTGAGCCGCCCCCAGGCATCGGCCATCATTGCAGCGCCCCCCTCCTGGCGGCAGACGACGACATCGATGTCGGTGTCGTAGAGCGCATCCAGCACCGCCAGATAGCTTTCCCCCGGTACGCAGGCGATGCGTTTGACGCCATTGGCGACGAGCGCGTCGACGACGAGCTGACCTCCAGTTTTCATGCTTTCCTCCCGATAGTCATTCTTTTGTTTTCAGATCACTTGTTTTCAGATCGCCGGCGAAACCGGAGCGATGCTCGCGGTCTTGTCGACCCGGCGTTCCCGCCAGATGATGTAGAGGCCGGAGCCGATGATGATGGAAATGCCCAGCCATTTCAGCGCGTCGGGCAGGTCGCCGAAGACGAGCCAGCCGAAGATCGTCGCCGAGACGATTTCGAGATATTGCAGCGGCGCCAGCACCGAGGCGGGGGCGGAGCGATAGGCATAGACCCCAAGCACGCCGGAGATAGTGGCGGTGACGCCGACGCCGAGCAGATAGAACCAGGTGTTGCCCTCGGGCCAGACCGGGTCGAAGATACCAGATCCGCTGCCTTCGCCGAGCCAGAGCAGTACGAGACAGAAGAGACCGCCCCAGATGCCGGCATGGAACTGCATCGACCACGGGTCCTCATTCTGCGCCACCATGCGCGTCACCAGCAGGAACACCGCCAGGCCGAAGGCGGCGACGATCGGCAGCAGCGCGATCAGGCCCACCTCCTGCATGCTTGGCTGGATGACAAGGAGCGCGCCGAGGAAACCGACGGCACAGGCGGTGTAGCGCCGCCAGCCGATCGTCTCCTTGAGGAAGATGCTGCCGAGGATGGTGAGGATGATCGGCTCGACGAAGAAGATGGCGATGGCGTCGGCCACCTCCATTACCTTCAGCGTGGTGATGAAGGACAGCATGGTGACGACAAGCAGGCCGCCGCGCAGCGCGTGCAGCCCGGTCTTGCGCCAGGTGAGGTCGAACAGGCTGCCGCGCACGAGCACGATCGGCAGGATGAAGACGACCTGCAGGATGAAGCGCACGGCGGTGATCTGTGCCGACGGTACTGTCGAGATCGCGAGCTTGGCGAAGATGTCGATCAGCGGCGACAACAGCACCGAAAGGACCATCAGCGTCAGGCCGAAGGAGATGCGGTCATTGGCGTTGGAGGTCTTGGGGAGGGACATGTCTGCCATGATGATGTCGGGTCAGGTCCTCTTGCCGGCCACAGCCTTGGCGGCAACAGAATGGCCGACAGAAGATTTGCCGACGGCCGATTGGCACCAGGCCGCAAACTCCGCTGTTGCCTTCTCACGGCCGATTTCGTTGAGCGTCTCGTGGCGCATGCCCTCATGGATCGTTACCGATACATCCGTCATTCCGCGCGCCTTCATGCGCTCGCCGAGCCAGCGGACGGCACCGCCGTTTTCGGTCGAGGGATCGGCGCTGCCGCCGACGAGATGAACAGGCAGGCCGGCGGGCAGGCGCGCCAGCCGGTCGGCCCGTGCGCCGGCAAAGGCGAGCCGCATCAGATCCAGCCAGAGCGACACCGTCGCGTCGAAGCCGCACAGCGGATCGGCGATATATTTGGCCACCTCCGCCTCGTCGCGCGACAGCCAGTCGGAATCGGTCTTGCGATCCTTGATCGCCTGACCCCAGGCGCCAAAAGTGAGCTTCGACAACAGCGGGCTCGGCACATCCGAGCCCTTGAGCGCCTTTTCGATCTTCAGGATCAACTGGCCGCCGCGCCCGGCGATACCAGGGCGGAAATTCGAGTTCCAGACGGCGAGTGCATCGTAGAGACCTGGATCGGTCTCGGCGGCGTTGAGCGCGATCAGCCCGCCCATCGAGTGACCGAAGAGGATGACCGGCAGGCCGCCCGGATGGGCGGCGGTGGCGAGCGTGCGCATGGCCCTGATGTCGGCAAACACCTTGTCGAGACCTGAGCTGTTCGAGAACATGGCCAGCGGCGCATCCGGCGCGCGCGTCGCGCCATGTCCGCGATGGTCGTGGGCATAGACGTGAAAGCCGTGGCCGGCCATCGCCTCGGCAAAACGGGCATAGCGGCCGGAATGTTCGGCAAGGCCATGGCTGACAAGAAGAATGCCACGCGCGTCGGCAGCTGCCGGAAAATGGCGCCAGTTCAAGATAGCGCCTGTCGGGCTCTGATGCGTCCTCACCTGCCCGAACATGCCTTCTCCCGGACCAATCGTCAGACTCTGCCGATATCAAATCGATTTACAGGGGAAAGGCAATCGCTGCTTGTTGATCGTTACGCATGAGGTCACAAGCGATTTCGCGGACCTGTAATTAACAGTTCCAATTTTCCCGTTTTGAGCGATATTTGTTCCCGTTTTGTTTTATCGGGAGAGTGTCATGGCATGTTGGAGTAAAGCGGTATCAAGTCCAATGACAATTGTTGCGATGGCGCTGGCAATGCTGCTTGCTCCATCCTCGTTTGCCTTGGCGCAAGAGAAGGTTGATGCCGCGGCGGAAGGCGCCTCGGGCCGCACGGAATATGTGCTTGCCGTCAGCTGGCAGCCGGGCTTCTGCGAGACGCGGCCGCAACGCAAGGAATTCGCCAACCAGACGGCCGAACGTTTCGATGCCACGAACCTGTCGCTGCACGGGCTCTGGCCCTTGCGCAAGAGCTATTGCGGGGTGGCGGCCGAGATGCGCACCCAGGACCGCAAGGGCGACTGGCTCGATCTGCCGAAGCTCGCCATGGCCGATGATACGGCGGCGCGGCTGCTGGTCGCCATGCCGGGCGTTCAATCCGGCCTCGATCGTCACCAATGGTTGCGCAGCGGCACCTGCCAGACGGCACCGGTCGACGACTATTTCGCCACGCAACTGCATATGCTCGACGAGCTCAACCGGTCCGCCGTCGGCGCGCTCTTTCGGGCGCGTATCGGCTCGGAACTCGATGAGAAGGCGATCAAGCAGGCTTTCGACCAGAGCTTCGGCGCAGGGGCCGGCGACCGGGTGCGCATGCGCTGCCAGACGGTCGCGGGACGCAGCGTCATCACCGGCCTGACGATCGGCTTGACGGGAGACGTTTCGGGCAAATCCAGCCTCGCGCCGCTGATCCAGGCGGCGGGGCCGACGGAGTTCAAATGTGCCAAGGGCATTGCTGACGCGGCAGGCCGCGGATAGCGGCTGACAAGGCGCTCCGGCATGGGATAGGCGGGGGCAAACGCCTTTGGCGATTGCCCCTTTGCACTAATTCGCCTACATAGCGGGCAAATTTCCTTCCCATGCGGAGCATTCTTTTATGGCACGTCAGTTCATCTATCATATGGCCGGGCTCAATAAGGCCTATGGCGCGAAGAAGGTCCTGGAGAACGTTCATCTGTCGTTCTATCCGGACGCGAAGATCGGTATCCTCGGCCCGAATGGTGCCGGTAAGTCGACGGTGCTGCGCATCATGGCCGGCCTCGACAAGGAATATACCGGCGAGGCCTGGATCGCCGAAGGTGCGACCATCGGCTACCTGCCGCAGGAGCCGCAGCTCGACCCGACCAAGACCGTGCTCGAAAACGCCATGGAAGGCGTTGCCGCCAAGACGGCGATCGTCGAGCGCTACAACGAGCTGATGATGAACTATTCCGACGAGACGGCGGAAGAGGGCGCAAAGCTTCAGGACATCATCGACAGCCAGAACCTGTGGGATCTCGAGAGCCAGGTCGAAATGGCCATGGAAGCGCTGCGCTGCCCGCCGGGTGATGCAGACGTCACAAGTCTTTCGGGCGGTGAAAAGCGCCGTATTGCGCTCTGCAAGCTGCTTCTGTCGCAGCCGGACCTGCTGCTGCTCGACGAACCGACCAACCACCTCGACGCCGAGACGATCGCCTGGCTCGAAAAGCACCTGCGCGAATATCCCGGCGCCGTGCTGATGATCACCCACGACCGCTACTTCCTCGACAACGTCACCGGCTGGATCCTCGAACTCGACCGCGGCCGCAGCATTCCCTACGAGGGCAACTATTCGGCCTACCTCATCGCCAAGGCCAAGCGCATGCAGCAGGAAGGCCGCGAAGAGGCTTCCCGCCAGAAGGCGATCGCCCGCGAGCAGGAATGGATCGCATCCAGCCCGAAGGCCCGTCAGGCCAAGTCCAAGGCGCGTATCCGCTCCTACGACGAACTGGTCAACGCCGCTGAAAACCAGCGTCCGGGCGACGCGCAGATCATCATCCCGGTCGGCGAGCGTCTCGGCCAGGTGGTCATTGAAATGGACGGCGTCACCAAGGGGTACGGCGACCGCCTACTCATCGACGGCCTGTCGCTGAAGCTGCCGCCGGGCGGCATCGTCGGCATCATCGGCCCGAACGGTGCCGGTAAGACGACGCTCTTCCGCATGATCACCGGCCAGGAACAGCCCGACAGCGGCTCGATCCGTATCGGCGAAACCGTGCACCTCGGCTATGTCGACCAGAGCCGCGACGCGCTCGACGGCAACAAGACCGTCTGGGAAGAAATCTCCGGTGGTGCCGAAGTCATCAAGCTCGGCAAATACGAGATGAACTCGCGCGCCTATTGCTCGACCTTCAACTTCAAGGGCGGCGACCAGCAGCAGAAGGTCGGCAATCTTTCGGGTGGTCAGCGCAACCGCGTTCACCTCGCCAAGATGCTGAAGAACGGCGGCAACGTGCTGCTGCTCGACGAACCGACCAACGACCTCGACACCGAGACGCTGGCGGCACTTGAAATCGCGCTGGAAAACTTCGCCGGTTGCGCCGTTATCATCAGCCACGATCGCATGTTCCTCGACCGTCTGGCGACCCACATCCTCTCCTTCGAAGGAGACAGCCAGGTCGAATGGTTCGAAGGCAACTTCGAAGACTACGAGAAGGACAAGATCCGTCGCCTCGGCCCGGATTCGGTCAACCCGAAGCGCGTCACCTACAAGCGCCTGACGCGCTAACACTCTGGCACGTCGCGTGAGCCTCGGCTTGCGCGACGTGCGCCCCGCTCAAAGCGTAGCGATTTCCAGGATTCGCTTGCTGCGCCGTAAGCTCTGGTTTTGCACATTTCGTTATCGCAAAACCGCAGCGCACCTTTGGGTGACGTGCTTTCAGCCCTGGCTCGGAAACGATTTAAGGGAGAAGGCATGCCACAGCTTTGACGTTGCGGCATCCTGCCCCGTCTCGTTTCGCGCCAGTCTCAGCCGCCTGCTTGCATATGTCGTATCCCGAACCGATGGCTGGTTCGGGCGATACGCTCTCCCGCCAACCATTCCATAGAATGCGTCATGGACGCTGCGGTGCGTGACCCTTGCCGCTGGCCCTCTCGTTGAAACCGCTTCTTTGGATGCGTCGTCCACATTGCGCTGCGTTGAGACTGTGGGCATCCGCGGTCAAGGGCGGGAGCGGGCCGCGAGGCGGAGAGCGCAGGGCAGGGTCAGTGGCACGCCACGCCGCAAAGGCATCGTCAACGGGCGGAGCGCAAGCTTCGCCCGTTTGCGTGTCGAAACGGTGGAAAATCCTGTTCCTGGAGCGGCATAGTTTGGTCTCTTCGCGCAAATCCGCTTGCGCTACATCCGCAAATCACATAAACATATCTTTATGTGTTGATGGGGAATGATATGGCGGATCAGAGAGAGCTTGGTCTCGACGCGCTGGTGGATGTGCTGAAGGCTGCGGGTGAGCCGACCCGCATGCGCCTTCTCGCGCTGCTTGCCGCTGGGGATCTCACCGTCACTGATCTTACCGAAATTCTCGGACAATCGCAGCCCCGCATTTCGAGGCACCTGAAGCTCCTGGCCGAGGTCGAACTCGTCGACCGCTATCAGGAAGGCGCCTGGGCCTATTTCCGCCTTCGCCAGGAGGGCGCCCGCGTGTCGCTGGTCAGGGCGATGCTTGCATCCGCCACCGGCGACGACGCAGTTCTGTCGCGCGATGCATCCCGGCTCGTCACCTTGAAGAAAGCGCGGGCCGAAAAGGCGCAGGCCTATTTCAGCCGCAACGCGGCCGGCTGGGACGAGCTTCGGCGCCTGCATGTCAGCGAGCGGGATGTGGAGACGGCACTGCGCGACATGGTTGGCGACGAGCCGGTCGAGAGCCTGCTGGATCTTGGCACCGGCACAGGGCGCATCCTGCAACTGTTCGAAGGGCTCTATCGGCGCGGCATCGGCATCGATGCCAGTCGCGACATGCTGGCCGTTGCCCGCTCCAATCTCGACCGCGCCGGCATCACCAAGGCGTCGATCCGCCACGGCGATATCTTCAACTTGCCGCTTGATGGCCAGTTCTTCGATCTCGTCACCATCCACCAGGTGCTGCATTTCCTCGATCAGCCGGAAGCGGCGATCGCTGAGGCGGCACGCATGCTGACGCCGGGCGGGCGGTTGGTGATCATCGATTTTGCGCCGCACGGGCTGGAGCACTTACGCGACGAGCATGCCCATGCGCGGCTTGGCTTCTCGCATCAGGCGATGACCGACTGGCTGGCAAAGGCCGGGCTCGCCCTGGAAAAGACGACCGATCTGTCGCCGGAAGGCACGGACGGAGGAAAACTGACGGTGACGATCTGGCTTGCGCGCGATCAGCGGGCCGTCGAGGAGAGCGAAGCGCCACATCAGCGCATGCAAGCAGGGGGAATTTGAGAATGACGGCACAGACGCTTTATCCCGCCGAGCGCGGCAATCTGCGGCTTTCCTTCGAATATTTCCCCCCCAAGACCGACGAGATGGAAGCACAGCTCTTTCAGACTGCGGAAGATCTCTCGGTCTTTTGTCCCGCCTTCGTCACTGTCACCTATGGGGCCGGCGGTTCGACCAAGGCGCGGTCTCTGACAACAGTCAGACGGATGATCGAGGAGAAGGGCTTTGCCAACACGGCCGCGCACCTGACCTGCGTCGGCGCGCCGAAGGCCGAGGTGGACACTGTTATCGACGAATTTCTCGCTTTCGGCGTTCGGCACTTCGTCGCATTGCGCGGCGATCCGCAGGGCGGCATCGGCAGCACCTATCAGCCCTTTCCCGGTGGTTACGAGAGCAGCTCCGACCTCGTGCGGGCGCTTCGCGATCGTGGTGACGTCGAAATCTCTGTGTCGTCCTATCCGGAAAAGCACCCGGAAAGCCCTGATGTGGCGGCTGACATCGACATGCTGAAGCGCAAGGTGGATGCGGGCGCGACGCGGGCGCTTACCCAGTTCTTCTTCGACAACGACGATTTCGAGCGCTACCTCGAGCGCGTCCGCCGGACCGGCATCGAGATCCCGATCGTGCCCGGCATCCTGCCGATCAACAATCTCGGTCAGGTGCAGAAGTTCGCCGGTCTTTGCGGCGCCAGCGTGCCGGAGGTGATCGTCACCCGCCTTTCGCATCTGGAAGGCCAGCCGGCCGAGCGCTTCAAGGAGGCGACGCATATTGCTGCCGAGCAGATCGTCGATCTTGCCCGCCGCGGCGTCAGGGACTTCCACCTCTATACGATGAACCGTTCGCCGCTGATCACGGCCGTCTGCGATCTCGTCGGGTTCGAGCGTGCGGACGAGGCGTCGCGGGGCGAGGATATCTCGCTGAAGGCGTTTGCCGGTGCGGCGGCGTAGAACGCAAAACAATCCGAAAAAGCGAAAGCGCATGAAGGTGTCCTTCATGCGCTTTCTTTTTTCCTGCAGCGTCGGGGCAGATTGCTCTTGTCGATCTAGCCCAAAAATTTCTGCCGCAAATTGGATTTCCGGAAAATTAAAGTCCCTATTTCGGTTTGGACTCTCAGCGGCCTGACTTCAGATGAAGAGCATTGTGGCCACGAATACGAACGCTGCACTAATCATGAGGACATTCAACGAATGTGTAAGTCCCATCGAAGACCCTCCTTGCGCTGACGGTTAAAACATAGGGCGAATTAACGGCGCTTGAAAGGGAAACTTGTGCTGCAGTGCGAAAACGCGTGATCCCAATTGCCTTGTCAACAGGGCTAATGTTTTGAAATTAAATCGCATTTTATGCCGCCACATTTTTTTCACAATCACTGCCGGAAGGTTAATGTAAACGCTTGTAACCGTGCGTGAGTGCTTCTAAAGGGCACGCTTTCTGCCGTATCCGGCTTGTTCGATTCCTCTTATGCGGCGCGCTTCATCCGCAAGATCCTGCCGTCCAAAACGGCAAGGCCGGCGGCAATCAGCGCCATACCGCCCACATCCGCTGGCTGCAGCGTCTCACCCAGAAAGAGATAGCCGAGCAGGATTGCGCTTGGCGGGACGAGAAGCGTGACCAGCGAGGCGTTGGTGGCGCCGGCTTCGCCCATGATGCGGAAGAACAGGATGTAGCCATAGGCGGTGGAGACGAGCGCCAGCGCCAGGATGGCAAGCGTCGCGTCAAGCGGCGGCATCGGCAGGGCCCAGGGCGTATCGACGAGGGCTGCGACCGGCAGCATCATCAGCGTCGAGGCGGTCAACTGGCCGGCAGCGGTGACCGGCGGGGCAAGGCCGCGAAAGCGCTTGCCATAGGTTGCCGCCAGGCCATAGCTGACGGCGGCAAGCACCGGCAGCATCAGCGCCCAGAGCGGCACGCTGCTGGCGTTGCCGAAAAGCCCGGCGATGGCGCTTGGCCCGATGAGCACGATGGTGCCGGCGAGGCCGAGCAAACAGCCGCCGATCTTGGCGGAGCTGAGTTTCTCGTCGTCGGTCGCCATGTTGGCGATGATCACGGTCCAGACCGGCGTGGTTGCATTCAGGATCGCCGCCAAGCCGGCGCCGATCTGGGTTTGCCCGAGAAAGATGAAGGCATGTGGGATGGCGTTGTTGATCAGGCCCATCAGCAGGAATTCGCGCCAGCGGCTGGCGAGCGCCTGATAGATGCCGAAACGCCTGCGGATGTAGAGATGCAGCGCCAGGGCGGCGAGGCCGAGCCTCAGGAACACCAGGGTGAACGGCGGCACGTGCGCGACGGCGACACGGGCAAAGAAGAACGATCCGCCCCAGATGAGCCCAAGCAGGGCGAGAAGCGCCCAGGTCCGCATCGTCATCTGCTGGCTGCCGGTCTGTCCTAGTGCGTTCATGGGTCTGCTCGCGCTTTCTGCGCGGCCGCTGTCGGTCAAATCGACCAGTCGGGATGCGCAATCGAATTGGGCGCTTTCTCCGCTGCATGCCTCCGGCGTCTGAAAGGCTGCATGAAAAGGCGTCACACAGATCTAGCGCGGCGCGTTGAAGTGCACCACCCACTTCTTGCCATCCGCGGTGCGCGAAAGCGCCAAGCATCGATGTCTACTGCATGTCTTTGTCCTTAAATCCTATTCGATTTAAGGACAAAGACATGCAGCAATTCAAAGTGCGACAGCGACCTTTGCGCGTCCAATAAGACGCGCGGCGCTGTAGGATCGTTCGATAAGGGAGAACGTCTGTCCACTTCGGCCGGTTTCGATCGAAGCGGACAGACGAATGGTCGCCCGGCCAAAATCCGGCCGGAAGATCGCGTTTACAGCGAGTTCAGCAGTTCCAGGGTTGCCCAGCCGTCGGCGGGACGGCCGAGACGCAGCTGTTCCTTCTGCAATGCTGCGCGGGTGCCCGAGCCGAGGATGCCGTCGACCTTGCCGACGTCGTGGCCAAGGGTCTGCAGCTTGGCCTGCAGCGCCTTCATGCCGGTGTCGTCGAGGCCCGGTTCCGGATTGCCGCCCTCATAGGTCGGGGCGCCGCCAAGGCGGGTCGCGAAATAGGCAGCCGAAGTCGTGTAGATGAACGACTGGTTCCACTCGAGATAGACGTTGAAGTTGGGGTAGGTGAGGAAGGCGACGCCCTTGCGGCCCTGCGGCAGCACCAGAGAGGCTTCGAGATTGCCGAAGGCGGTGTCACCGTTGCGCGGCTTGACGCCGAGCGCGAACCAGTCGCTCGCCTTCATGCCCGGCTGCAGGCCGGTCTTTTCCCAAGGCAACTGCTCGGGAACGCTGACTTCCTGGATCGCCGGCTGGCCGGCCTTGAAGCCAAGGCTCTGGATGAACTTTGCGGCGGTCAGGATTGCGTCCGGCGAGCTCTTCTTGAGATTGACGTGGCCGTCGCGATCGCCATCGACGCCATAGGCGATGATATCTTCGGGCAGCATCTGCACCTGGCCGATTTCGCCGGCCCAGGCGCCTG
Organism: Ensifer sp. Root31; assembly: GCF_001424825.1. NCBI lineage: Bacteria > Pseudomonadati > Pseudomonadota > Alphaproteobacteria > Hyphomicrobiales > Rhizobiaceae > Ensifer > Ensifer sp. Root31. Next base: position 126,556 of record NZ_LMCO01000056.1, read on the forward strand.
TCGTCGTTGCCGGGTCGAGGTCGCCGTGCTGAACCATCTCGATGGCGGCGATGAGCTGCGGGCGGAACATTTCCGGCCGGCGGCAGTCATGGGCAAGGGTCACCAGCGCATTGCGGGTGTTAAAGTCGCCCTGAACGGCGCCGAAGTCCGTCTCCATCGCCCAGAAGGCGGTGATGACGGGGGCCGGCACGCCGTATTCCTTTTCGGCACGGGCGAAGACGTCGGCATATTCCTTCATCTTCTGCGCGCCGATATCGAGCCGCGACTTGCTGACGGTGCGTTTGGAGAATTCGGTGAAGGTCTGCTTGAACACGCCCTGGGCGCGGTCGCGGCTCAGCACTTTCTGGTCGATGGCGGCACCGGCGAGCGCACGGTCGACGACGTCGGCCGGAACGCCCTTGGCGACCGCCTCCGCCTTGACGCCTTGCAGGAAGGCGCCAAGATCGCCGCCGCATGCCGGCGCTTGCGCGAGAACGGGGGAGGCTGTCAGCGCGAGGAGCGCGACGGATGCAAGAGCATGCCGGGCTTTGAGGATCATCATAATTCCTTTCTGTCGCCGCAGGGCGCGAAGCGCCGCCGCTGGCGGTCAATGTACCAAAGATGCAATCTGCTGCTGCTCTCTCAGAGCATTATGACGGAAAGAAGAAAATGGGTCGGTTTGCCGCGCTTCTGCACAGAACCGTGGCTGTCGTCATCCCGGCTTGGAAACGGCGGCGACCCAATTCTTCCAGTTCTTGGCCGAGCCGGCAAAGACGTTGATATCGGTGGTGCCGTCAATGCCCGGTATCACGCCGGTGCTGGTATATTGCCAGAATGCCCAGCGGCGCTCGACATAGACTTCGCCCGGATGCTTGGCGACGGAGCGAACCCAGAAGTGGTGCTCCTTGAACTGGTCGACGAGATTGTCGCGGTGGAAATCCACAGAGGTATAGATGATCGGCCGCTTGCCGTAATGGGCCTCCAGCCGGTCCATGAAGCGCTTCATCTCGACGCGGACCTCGTCCGGCGATGGGCGGTGGCGGCAGGTCTTGGATTCGCCGTTCCACTCGACGTCGAGGACCGGTGGCAGGTAGACGGCGCTCTTCGGCACATTGGCGATGAACCAGTTGGCCTGGGCATCCGCGGTCGAGCAGAAATAGTAGAAGTGATAGGGCGCATAGGGAATGCCGGCGGCGCGAGCGCGCTGCCAATATTCGTTGAAGCGCGTATCCACCCTGTCCTTGCCTTCCGTCGCCTTGATGAAGGCGAACGAGACGCCGGAATTCTTCACCTTCATCCAGTCGATATCGCCGTTCCATTTGGAGATGTCGATGCCGTGGATGTTGTGGTGGTGCGGCGTGCGGCCACCGAAATCCTGCGGGTCGGTATCGCTGAAGCGCGGCGGGATCGATGCGGTCTGCAACAGATCGTAGTCGGTCGACGAACAGGCGGAAAGGAGAGTGGCAATGGGCAGCAGTGCCAGAAGAAGCCGGCGCATGGAGGTCCTGTTTCGAAACGAACGACGATCCTGCCTCACACGATGGCTTTCATGATGGTGATGTCCCCCAGTGAGGCGTGAACCTCATTTTCACCATATCATCGTAAAAATTGAGTTAGCTCAAGCGGGAATTGCGGCAGCACTTCGGTCGCCAAGCCGTGCAGCGGCCGGATTTGTCACTGACGCCGCTGTTACGGCCGGGCGGTGGTAGACCGCAAGCCAGGCATAACCCCGGCCGATGGCCCGGCGCTCGAGCTGTGCGCCGTCGCGTCTTGCCCGCTCTCCCAGCACCTCGAACAGTGTTTCGCGCGGGGTCACATGGAAGCGCGTCAGCCAGCCGCGCAGCAGGCGGCGGAAGCTTGCCGGCAGCCGCTCCTGCTGGCCGAAATCGGCAATATGCAGCGAGCCGCCGGGGTTCAGCGCGTCGATCGCCGCTTCGATCGCGCCCTGCCAGTCCGGTATCATTGACAGGGAGTAGGAGATGACAATCCGGTCGAAACCGGTTTCGCCGAAAAGCTGGGGCTGGAAGCTGGTGGCGTCGGCGATGCGCAGCGTGGCCGCCGAACTGCCGCGGCGGCTGAGCTTGGTTTCCGCCGAGGCCAGCATCTCCGCGGAGATGTCGAGGCCGAAGAGCCGGGCCTTGGGAAAGCACGTTCCGATGAGCGCGAGGTTGCGCCCCGTGCCGCACCCGACTTCGAGCACGGAGGCGCCCGCGCCCGCGTTCAGCTCGCGGATCAGCGTGTCGCGGCCGAAGAGATAATACTTCCGCGTCAGATCGTAGACGTGCCTTTGATAGCGATACATTTGGTCCATGCGCCGCTGGTGGCTGATCTCGGCGTGCTCCACCCCGCTCATGCTTTCTTCCGGTAGATGTGGAAGCCGCCATAGATGGCCGAGCGATCGGCGTTGCCGAGCTTCAGCGATGTCTCGGCATCATAGTGCCACTGCTCCATCAAAGCCGTGGAGAGGCGGCCGGGAAGGATGCTCTCTTCAGCGGCCGTGCGGAAGATCACTGTCGCGGCTGCGTCTGCGGTGCGGGTGATCTCGGTCCAGAGATCGTTCAACTGCTGGTCGTTCATCCAGTCCTGGGCGTCGAGCAGCACGTAGCGGTCGACCGATCCTGCCGGCTTCTTCGCCAGAAGCTCGGTGAAATTGGCGTGGTGGACCTCGACGCATTCGGCACGATCGCGGACCGTCTCGTAGTTGCCGGCATGCAGGTAGGCCGGAAGCTCGCCTTCGTGCGGCAGGGGATAGCGGCGTGCGAAGGCCTGCCAGGCGAAGTAGTTTTCCTTGAGCGGGAAATGACAGGTCAGCTTTTCCAGGCGGTGGCGAAGCACGGAGGCAAGCGACTTGTCGTTGCTCAGGCTCGCCAGCTCGTCGAACTGCTGCGGCGGGATGCCGAGGCCGAACAGCGAGCTCTTCTGGCTGGTGATCCAGCGAATGAACGGGCGCTCGAACAGCGGCGCCAGTCGCGTGTCGAAGAACTGGCGCTGCTCGCGCATGGAGCTGGCCTGGACGAACTCTTCCGGATTGACGCCATGCAGTCGCGCCAGGATGTGGCTTGCGGCGATGAAGCGGCCAAGCAGGCCGGTGCGATAGATGTTGCGGCCGAAGACGCCGATGCGCCGGCGCCCGGTGACGCTGCGGCCGTTCCAGTAGCTGCGGGTGGCCTGATCGACCTTCGGGGCGATGAACAGGTCGAAGGCCTGCACGTTCGATGGCGTGCCCTGCGTTGCCAGGAACCGGATAACGTCCTTGTGAGCAGGCAGATGGCGGAAGGCTGCAAGCTTCAGCCGGTTGAGCGCGATGTGGTGCGGATTGAGATCGACCACGTCGATGCGACCAGGGCCGGCGGACAGGTAGGTCAGCATGTTGCAGCCGCCGGAACCGATGGTGACGATGCGGTGTCCAGGGCGAAGCTGCATTGCTTCCATGTCGACGATTGGGTCTTCCCAGATCTGCGGATAGACGAGGCCGGAGAAGAGCAGGCCAAACAGGCGCTCGGACAGGCCGGCAAGCGAAAGGGTCTTGTGTTGCAGGAGGGCGTTTTTTAGCTTGGGATTTTTTCTGCCAAAGCCGACGTCAGGGGCAAGTTCGGTCATCTCTGCCGCTCATCCAGTTGAAACTTAGCCGCTTCTAAAGTGACTCGGCTACACTTTGATGACGGGTTTTTTCACAGCTGCTGCGCCGCACAAAAAATGCCGACTACGATTTTTCACCCATAAGAATTCATTAAACCCTGGCGTGCTAGCTCCTCCCTATATTCGGGGGGCGTCGACATGATGTTAAGAACGTTTCTGCCGAAGCCCGAGCAGCGATTTGCAGCTGCCGGCACGGCACTGGGGGCACTGTTTCCAGCGATCTGGCTGACCACGGAAACGTTGTTCACGGATGGATCCTTTACACATTGGAATTTTTCCGGAGCACTTGCGGCGGGCGTCATGCCCTTCGTCGCCGGTGCCTCTTTCTACCGCTGGTCCTATTCACGACGGCTGGAGCGCGAGTTGCGCGCCGCGCGCCGCGCCGAGCGGCGGCTGCGCAACGAGGTTCACCGCGACCGGTTGACCGGGCTTGAAAACCGCTCGGCGCTGGAGGCCGATGTGCTTCGCGCGCTTCGCTCCGATGGCACGGCATTCGAGCGCAGGCCGCTGCTGCTCATCGACCTCGACCGGTTCAAGGCGGTCAACGACACGATGGGCCATGATGCCGGTGACCGGTTGCTGAGCGGCATCGGCACTCGGCTGCGGCGGGCGTTTTCCGGCGAGGCGACGGTCTATCGGCTCGGTGGCGACGAATTCGTGCTGCTTGGTCCGGGTTCTCCGTCGGATGCCGAGGTCGCGGCGCTTGCCGGCCGGGTGAAGGCGCTGTTCGACGCGCCGTTCGATCTTTCGGACGGCCAAGTGGCATCCGGCTGCAGCATCGGCGTTACGTTCCTGGAACCAGGCGACCTGTCGACCGGCTCCGTGTTGAAGCGGGCGGACCTGGCGCTCTACGAAGCCAAGGAAATGCGCGGTAACAGCCATGTCATCTACGCGCCGCACCTTGCGCGAGCCGCGGAAATGCGCGCCGAGGCCGAGCGCGACCTTGCCCGCGCGGTCGCCCAGCGGGAATTCTTTCTGGAATACATGCCGATCGCCGGTGCAGCGAGCGGCGCCATCCGCGGCTTCGAAGCATTGCTGCGCTGGCTGCACCCGGTCCGCGGCGTCATCGACATGGAGGCTTTTGTTGAGCCGCTCGAACAGGGAGCACTGGCACTCTCGGTCGGCAACTGGGCCCTTCGGCAGGCCTGCAGGCAGGCGGCGAGCTGGCCATCGCCCGTCGGCCTGACGGTGGCACCCCTCGCGCTGCAACTGCGGGATCGCGATTTCCTCGGCCATATCAAGGCGTGCCTGGACGAGGCGGGACTGGCGCCCGGCCGGCTGACGATCGAGGTGGCAGAAGCGTCCTCGACCGGCGATATGGGGCTGATCAGTGAAAATCTGCACGGTCTGCGTGCGCTCGGCGTGCGCATCGCGCTGAGCGGTGGCGCTGCTGCCTCGCTGCCGCTCAACCTTGTCGGGGAGCTTAAGCCGGACCAACTGACTGTGGATTTGCCGGCGATCCGCAGGTCGCATGGCAGCGAGCGCAGCGTCGCGCTGCTCGCCTGCCTCGTCAAGACAGGGCAGGTGCTGCGGCTGCCGATGGCGGTGCGCGGCATCGCCAGGGAAAGCGAAATGGACTGCGCCCGCACCGCAGGCGCTGTAGAAGCCTGGGGGCCATGGATATCCCCGGCATTGCCCGCGCGCGACCTCTCAGCCCTGTTGCGCGATAGGGACGGCGAAGACGCCCGTCGGCTCGCATAAAGGCAAGGGCTTTTCCTTTCGTTCAAATGCTGCTTCTCTCTCTCGCGTCAGACGGGAGAATGCGATGGCACGCGTATTGAAAACTGTCGGGGCTGCTGTTGTCGTGGCCATTGCCTGCGTCGGTGGGTGGCTGGCCGTGGCGCCGCCGGGGCTGCTGAAGGTCGGCGATGGCTACGCCGCCAAGATCGTCTGCTCGAATGTCTTCATCGCCGGGCGTGACGGGCAGGCGGTGCTTGCCGACGACGTCCAGGCGCCGGGCCATCCGTTGTTGAAATTCATCAGCGTCTCGGTCGACCGGGAGAAGCGGCTGGTGTCTGCCCGCATCTTCGGCTTTGCCGCCCCGGCCCATGCGGTCTATCGCCCAGGGCTCGGCTGCGCCAACGTTTCCGACGACGATCTCGCTGCCCTGGCTCCAGCGGTGGAGCCGTCGACGCCTGACATCGCCCGATCGGCCGATGTCTCCTGGCCGGACGGCGACAAGGCGGATATCGATCCGGCCGTTCAGGCATTGATCGAGGATGGCAACCTTGCCGGTCCTGGCATGCGCGCGATCTCGGTGGTGCGCGACGGACATCTGATTGCCGAGACCTACGGCGCGGGCTTTAATCGCTCGACGCCGCTTCTCGGCTGGTCGATGACCAAATCGGTGACATCAGCGCTGATCGGCATGCGCGTCGCCGAAGGGCACATGGACGTGACGCGCGCCGGCCTGCTGCCGGAATGGAGCGGCGACGCGCGCGCCAAGATCAGGCTTGCCGACCTCATGGGAATGGAGAGCGGCCTCGAGTTCAACGAGGGCTACGGCAATGTCAGCGATGTAACGCGCATGCTCTATCTCGAAAGGGACATGGCGGGCTTCGCCGCAGCCAAGCCGGCGACATCGAAGCCGGGCTCGACCTTCAGCTATTCCAGCGGCACGAGCACGCTGTTGTCGCGGCTCTGGATGCAAAGCTTCGACGACCCCGCCGCAGCGCTTGCCTATCCGCGCGATGCCCTGTTCCTGCCGCTCGGGATGACGAGTGCGGTGCTCGAGACCGATGCCAGCGGCACCTTTGTCGGATCGTCCTACATGTATGCAACGGCGCGCGACTGGGCGCGTTTTGCGCAATTCCTGCTTCAGGACGGCAACTGGAAGGGTAGGGGGCTGTTGCCTAGGGATTATGTCGCTTTCATGCGGACGCCGACCAAGGCATCCGGCGGCGAATATGGCGCGGGCCAGGTGTGGCTGCAGGAGAATGGGGTTCGCGCCGGCACAGGCGTCTTTCCTGCCGATGCCTTCTGGATGCTCGGGCATGACGGGCAGGCGATCTTGCTGGTGCCTTCGCTTCGCCTTGCGGTCGTGCGCCTGGGGCTGACGCCGTCACGCGGTGGTTACGACGTGCAGCAGCTCAACGCCAAAATAATAGAGGCGCTCGATTGAGCGCCTCCTGAAACGTTCACCAAAACGATCCGGCGTCGTTATTTCATGCCGAGTTCTTCGAGCAGGCCCTTGCGCTTGGCGTGGTAGTAATAGCCGCTGGCATAGAGCTTGACCGCGCCGTCGTGCTTGTTGTCGGCAACCATCCAGGCGCCGTGCAGGTACTTGGTCGCATACATCAGGTTGGTTTCCGCATCGAACAGGCCTTCGGCCGGGCCTTCGTAGCCGAGCCCCTTGGCGGTGTTGTAGCGGATCTGCATCAGACCGTAATTGCCCTTGCTGTAGGCGCGCGGGTTGTAGTTGCTCTCGCGCTTGACGACGCGGTGCACGAGCTCGACGGGAATGCCGTTGAGGTCGGCGTAATGCTTGATGAGCTTGTCGAGTTCCGGGCGCGAGCTGGTCGGCGCCTTGGTCAGCTTCATCGAATCGGGAATGACGCTGGCAACGGCGGCGACGCTCGAACCGATCACGCCCATCTTCGGCTTTTCGGTGGGCACGATCATGCGGTTGGCGACGAGCGTTTCGAGGCCGACGGGCTCGCCGGTGTCGAAGTCCGATTCCATCGCGGCAGCAACGGCAAGCGTCGAAACGGGAAGATCCTGGACGCGGCTCGTCTTCGGCGAGACGAGGGCGGATGCGCTTTCCGGCAGGACAGCGGCATTGGCAGAAGCTGCTACCGGCGTCGCCATGGCGACGGCCTGCGCTGCGCCCGGCTTGCCGCCGGGAACGGCGACGACCGTCGGTGCCGGACCGGCGGCCTGCGCGAGATCAGTGCCGACGGGAAAGGTGGTTGCCATGCCGGCCGTTTGTGCCGACAGGGCAGCGGATGCCGCGGTTGCCGCGCCATCCGGTGTCGGAAGGGCATAGGCCGTCATTTCGGTGCCGGGTTTTGCAAGCGGGGTGACCGTCTGCACGGCCGTAAGCTCTTCCACCGAGGTATGCTCGACAGTCGAGCACCCGGAGACGAGTGTCGCCGACAGAATAGCTGCCACGCCAAACGTCTGTTTTGAAAGGGAAATACGGAATTTCGGCATGCTGTCACTTTCGTGCTTCTGGGCCCCGCAGCCCCGGCAAATCAACGGCGATTAGCCGCCATGCGTGAATCTCCATTAACCCATGGGGCGTCGCGCAGCAAGCGCACGAGCGAATTTCAGGCCGACGCCCGCTTCATGGTTGCCGTCAGAAGCCCGGCGCCGATGAGCAGCGAGCCGCCCGTGCGGTTGACGATCCGCCTGATATTCGGCTTCGAAATCGTGCTTTTGGCGGCGGTCGCAAGCGCTGCATAGAGGCTTGCGTTGAGGATGGCGAGCGTCAGGAACGTTACCTCGAAAATCGCCATCTGGGTAAAGAGCGGCTGCGACAGATCGAGGAACTGCGGCAGGAAGGCGACGAAGAAGACGATGCTCTTCGGGTTGAGTGCGGTGACGGCATAGGCATGGAAAAAGATGCGCAGCGGCCGTTCCTTGGCGGGCGCATGCTCACCGGTACCTTCGCTTCCGGCAACCGGTGCCCGCCAGAGCTGGATGCCGAGCCAGACGAGATAGGCGGCCCCCACCCATTTCAACACGGTGAAGACCGCAGCGGAGGTGGCGAGCAGTGCGCCGAGCCCGAGCATCGATGCGGTCATGGCGGTGAAATCACCGAGCGCCACGCCGGCAACCGTCGCGCCCGCCGTCTTGCGGCCATGGCCGAGCGCATAGGAAATGACGAGCAATATGGTCGGGCTGGGAATGGCGAGCAGCACTGCAGAGGCAGCGGCAAAGGCAAACCAGTGTTCGAACGACATGAAAAAGGCTCCGCGCTTGAGGGCTTTCCGAGACTGATCTCGGGAGGGAGCCACCAAGGCGCGGAGCCGTCAACTGTTAATCAGAGATCTCTGATCAGTCTTCCGCCTGCCACTTCTGGCCAATGACATCCATGACGTTGCCGAACCACTTCGTCGAGGTGTCGAAGTGCTTGCCGCCCTTGATGCGCGGGAACTCGATGGTGCGCAGCTTGCCGCCCTGATCCTCGTCGTGGCCGGTGACGCCGGAGACCTTGTTAAGCGCGCTTTCGACCGCCAGGTCGACCATGCTCTGGATCAGGCGGAGATCGTCGACGTTTGCCGGCGCGGAGCGGGCGTAGTAGCCCGACTTCTGCACCATCGACCGCTCGGCGCCGAGAAGGGCCGCGAACTGCTTGGAGAACCAGTTGCCGACATTGATGGTGTCGATCTTCACGTGGCCGAAGGCGTCGCGCTTGACGGTTTCGCCGGCAGCTTCCCGCTCAGCGACGATCGCGTCGAGGCAGGCGCCTTCGCTGACGAACAGCGTGACGAAGCCCGAGTGGTTCATGACGGCGCGCAGCCGCTCGGCCTCGGCCTCGAGGTCGAACTTGATCTCGGGCAGGTAGAGGCCGTCGATGTTCTTCAGCTGCTTGTTCATCATGAAGCCGTCGACGAACTGCTTGTCCTCAGTCATCTGGACATAGGAGCGGGCGGTTGCCGCCGTCAGCCAGCCGCAGTGACGGCCCATGACTTCATGGACGACGAGCGTGCGCGGGGCAGCGCTCTGTTCGTTGCTGACATGATCGAAGAAGCGGGCGCCATGTTCGGCGGCCGTCCAGGCGCCGAGTGACTGGCGGATCGGCACCACGTCGTTGTCGACCGTCTTCGGCAGGCCGACGACCGTCAGGTCGTAGCCATTGGCGCCGAGATAGGCGGCAAGGTCGGCGGCGGTGGTGTTGGTGTCGTCGCCACCGATCGTGTGCAGGATGCCGATGCCGTCGGAGGCGAGGCGCTCGGCAGCGACGCGCAGCGGGTTTTCACCCTCCTTGACCAGGCCGCGCTTGACGCAGTCGGCAGCGTTGGTGAGCTTGACGCGGCTGTTGCCGATCGGTGAGCCGCCGTGGCGGTGCAGGATATGCGCATTTTCGCGCATGTCCCTGGTGATCTCGATGCGGTCGCCAAGCAGCACGCCCTGGTAGCCGGAGCGGTAGGCCACCAGCTCGTAGTCGGGCGCGATGTCGGTGTAGCGTTCGATCAGGCCACCAACGGCGGATGACAGGCAAGGCGCCAGCCCGCCGGCCGTCAGCATTGCGACTTTCTTCTTGGCCATGTTTCCTCCTCGGGATTCGGCATGCAATTGGTGGGGCCTCTCTAGCGTAAATCCGATGGAAGTTAAATGACAGGTCTGTGGATGTCCGGTCGGCAAGTGCTTGGGTTTTGTCGCCTCGGTCTCGAAAACGACCGTGGACATGATGCCGCGCAAACCGCGGCGGCAAGAGGCAGGCTCGGCGCCAACCCGCTGTGGGGCAGGGGGTTGAGCCTCTTCCCGAAGGTGCTGACCTGTTCCCCAGGGAACAGATGGGAACCCTCGCGCTGGCGCAACGTTACCGCAACGGATTGACAATAGTGAGGGGCCATCACAAATTCGTCATTCCCGTGGTTCGCCGCAGGCCACCGCTTGCAATTTGCCACCACAATAGTCCATGCTATAGGCTGGAGAGACAGGAAAATCGTGCATGTCATTCTGGGATAGCCTCCTCAAAATCGTCACCGCCACCGGCAACGCACTTGCCGGTGTGGTCGAGGCCGTGCGCACACTGTTCGAAGGCGACCCGGAAACCCGGCGCAAGGTGGCTTTCTCCGTGGCGATGATCGCGCTTTCGGCCAAGATGGCGAAGGCCGACGGCGTCGTGACCGAGGCGGAGGTCTCGGCCTTTCGCGATATCTTCGAGTTTCCCGCCGATCAGGCCCAGAATGTTGCCCGTCTCTATAACCTCGCGCGCCAGGACGTCGCCGGTTTCGAAGCCTATGCCGAGAAGATGGCGTCGCTCTGCTCGTCCTGCGAGAGCAATTGCCCGATCCTGGAAGACATCATCGACGGGTTGTTCCACATCGCCAAGTCCGACGGCGCGGTGCATGAAAAGGAACTGGCCTTCCTGATGCGGGTCGCCGAGATCTTCCACATGGACGAAGCGCATTTCGAACGGATCATGGCGCGCCACGTGCACAGCGACGGCCGCGATCCCTATCAGGTGCTCGGCGTTTCGCCCAAGGACGACTTTGCTAAGATCCGCAAGCACTACCGCGTGCTGGTGTCCGAGAACCATCCGGACATGCTGGTTGCGCGTGGCGTGCCGCAAGAGTTCCATGCGATCGCCAATGACCGCATGGCCGCGCTGAACGCCGCCTATGAGGCGATCGAGAGAGAACGCCGCGCCGCATGACGTCGAAATACTGCGACTACTCGGGTGCACGTTTCATGCCGTCGCCCAACTTCGGCGACCGTGCGGATGCGCGGGTGCCCGATATGATCGTGCTTCACTACACTGGGATGCCGACGGCGAAATCTGCGCTCGAATGGCTGTGCCGCCAGGAAAGCCAGGTTTCGAGCCACTATTTCGTCCACGAGGACGGTCGCGTCGACCAGCTCGTGCCGGAGACGCTGCGGGCCTGGCATGCGGGCAAAAGCTTCTGGAAGGGCGAGACGGACATCAATTCCTGCTCGATCGGCATCGAGATCGCCAACGCCGGTCACCCCGGCGGGCTACCGGATTTTCCCGAAAAACAGATCGCTGCGGTCGTCGAATTGTGTCGGGACTGTGGCGAACGGTGGTCGATCGCCCCGGAACGGGTCCTCGCACACAGCGATATTGCGCCAATTCGCAAGGTCGATCCGGGTGAAAAATTTCCGTGGGATCGCCTGCATCGCGAGGGCGTCGGGCACTGGGTGGAGCCGGCGCCGATCGGCGGCGGTCGCTTTTTTCAGCGCGGCGATCACGGCCAACCGGTCGAGGCGATCCAGTCCATGCTGTCGCTCTATGGTTACGGCATTGAAGTCACTGGCGAATTCTGCGAAAAAACCGAGGGCGCCGTCGCCGCCTTCCAACGGCATTTTCGCCAGGAAAGGGTCGACGGCATCGCCGATATCTCGACCCTCGATACGTTGCACCGTCTGCTTGCGGGACTACCGCAGTTTGGTGCCTGACGCGCAAAATTTTTGCGTGCTAAATTAGCTTTCCCGGTCTTTTGTCGCACAAATTTGCTGCGTTGCCACATGTTTACCATGATGCGGCATTCATTTGCCGCTGATTGGAACTGCAGGGAACGTCAGGGCGCAACGCTCATTTCCTGTCAATGAAACGATCGGGAAGTGAGGCTTGAACGGCGGGGTGCGCCGTGCCGCCCATTCCCCAGACCGGAGACTTCAAACTACATGAGAATATCGTCTGTTGCTGCGGTGGCGGCATGCTTTGGCATGTTCTTCGCCGGGATTGGTACGTCGTATGCGGGGAATATCGACAAGACCATCAAGACCTCATCCCTCAAGTCAGTTACACGGACGACAGGTTACCCGAAACCGGAAATCTTAGAAGGCACGCAGTACACAATCCTGATCCAGTCCTACGCCAAGCAGTACGGCGTTCCGGCGGACCTGGCCCATGCGGTGGTCAAGGTCGAAAGCAATTTCAATGCCATGGCGCGCGGCAGTGCCGGCGAAATCGGCCTGATGCAGATCAAGCCGGCGACGGCGCGCATGATGGGCTATTCCGGCTCCTCCAAGGGTCTCTACGATCCCGAAACGAACATCAAGTTCGGCATGAAGTATCTTGCTGTGGCGCATGAGCTTTCCGGCGGCACCACCTGCGGCACCATCCTGAAGTACAATGCCGGCCACGCTGCCAAGCGCATGAACCCGGTCTCCAAGCGTTACTGCGGCAAGGTCCAGAGCATCATCGACTAAGTGATGCCGTCCGTATGGCGCGCACCAGGTCGTGCGCGCAAAGCATGTTTTACAGCGCCGCGCGTCTTATTAGACGCGCAAAGGTCGCTGTAGCACTTTAAACTTGCTGCATAATTTCGTCCTTAATCGGATCCGATTTAAGGAATTATGCAGTAAGGGGCATTGTATTCTATCGAATACCGAGCATCATCCGCTGACCGTCCTTGAGCGGTGGCAGATGCTCCAGCCGGACAGGTCTCGCGTTCCGGCGAACTTCGAAATGTGATGCCCCCGCAGTGTCATAACTGCACTGACATGCTATCTCCGCCTGATCGAGATGATGGGGACGGACATGTCGGAAAGCTTTGATTTCATCATTGTCGGCAAGGGCATGATGGGGGCGGCCGCAGCACGGTACCTGGCGCTTTCCGGCGCACGGGTGGCCTTGGTCGGGCCGGACGAGCCCAGCGACTGGGCCAATCACGGCGGCGTCTTTTCCAGCCATTACGACAATGCCCGAATCACCCGCACGATCGACGACGATCCCGTCTGGGCGCGTCTCGCCAAGCGTTCCATCGACCGTTACAGAGAGATCGCCGGGCAAAGCGGCATCGATTTCTATGCGGAAGTCGGCTGCCTGATCGCCGGCCCGGCGCCGGGCGGAAGCTACGACTATATCGAGAAGGTCGCCAAGGCTCGCGACGCGCTCGGCGTCGAGGCGCCGCTTCTGGACGAAGATGCACTGTCCGAACGCTTTGCCTGGTTCCGTTTCCCCCAGGGCTTTGCCGGCATCCACGAGGCGCAAGGGGCCGGCTACATCAATCCACATGCGCTCGTTCTGGCGCAGACGATCTGTGCGGAAAAGGCCGGCGCCCGGATTGTCCGCAGCGAAGTGGCGTCCGTATCCGAGGCCGGCGACCGCGTCGTCGTCACGACGACAGAGGGCGCAACACTCACTGCGGGACGCGTGATCGTTGCCGCCGGCGGGTTTTCCCTTTCCGACACGCTTCTTCCCCGACCGATCGACCTCGTCGTCAAGGCGCGCACCGTGTTCTTCGCGGAGGTCGCGGCTGACGATCTGCCAACCTATGACCATATGCCATCGCTGATCGGTGCGTCGCCGGAGCAGGCGAAGAGCTACTACCTGCTGCCGCCGGTCGCCTATGCCGACGGCAAGCATTACATCAAGATCGGCGGCGATCCGACCGACCGCATTCTCAAGAGCGAGCCCGAGGTGCGGGCGTGGTTCCGGGGCAGCGCCGGCGCCGGAGCAGCGGAACACATGGGCGGATTGCTCGCCGAGGTGATGCCCGGCTTCAAGCCCGCTTCGACGCATTTCCGCCCCTGCGTGACGTCGTTCACCCGCCACGGCTTTCCCTATATCGGCTTTGCCGGCGGCGATCGTATTGCCGTCGTCACGGGTGGTAACGGCCAGGCGGCGAAAAGCTCCGACGAGATCGGTCGGCTTGGCGCCAAGCTGGTGATGGATGGTCGGATCGACGATCCGGCCTATGAAACGGATTTCGCCGTCTCGTTCCGCTAAGCACTGAAGTAAAAGTGTGGCGGCGTGCCAAAGCCGAAACGTCGAGATCGCCGTTTTTCTCTGGCGCTCGGCTTCCCGGTCGGTTAAGGACCGCCTGCCAGTTGGCCGGGCAGCCGCGCTCCGCAAGTGCCGAAAGGCCGCGGGGGGAGGAAAGTCCGGGCTCCACGGAAATACGGTGCCGGATAACGTCCGGCGAGGGCGACCTCAGGGAAAGTGCCACAGAAAGCAAACCGCTCCGCTTGCGGAGTAAGGGTGAAAGGGTGGGGTAAGAGCCCACCGCGGACATGGCGACATGGACGGCACGGCAAACCCCACCGGGAGCAAGACCGAATAGGGATGACGCGGGCGCGCAAGCGTCCAGCCTGTTTCCGGGCCAGTCATCCGGGTGGGTTGCAAGAGGCTGCGTGCAAACGTAGTCCCAGATGAATGGCTGCCACGTTCCGTTGTCTTCGGGCAATGGGGCCATACAGAACCCGGCTTACAGGCCAACTGGCGATTTCTTCCTTCTATAGCGCCGCGCGTCTTGTTAGACGCGCAAAGGTCGCGGTAGCACTTCGAATTGCTGCATGTATCCTTAAATCGAATACGATTTAAGGATACATGCAGTAGACGGCGATGCTCTTAGCAGCAGCGAGGCTTTGGGCAGCGCAAGTTCGGCTGACGTCCTTTGCTCTTTGTGCCAGCTAGGACGCGAAAACCATGGCCGCAGCGCCGTCCGCCCGCTTGGCTGCAATCTTGCTGATATTCCGATTTCCCAACGATTTGAAGCCGTTTGGCCGTCGCATTGCGAGGCATCGGGGGTGCTTTCGTAACCCTTCGTTAAACTTAACAACCTATCAATATTTGATCAGCTACCCAGCTGTTCAAGAGCCAATCCCATTGACGCCCATATGGTCCCATGATATCCCATAATGGTACTGCGCAAGGGCCGCGTCGTGGCCCGTCATCGCAAAACTCCAGTGTCTCCCGGCTTCGGGAGATGGGCGGACATGTTGGTGTCCGGCGGGGGCGTTTTGTGGGTGTGGTCGAGTGTTCCCGCGGGTCGATGATAATGGCCCGTCAGTCTTGGGCGGCCGTTTCGCGTCATGAACCGCTTCTTGTCAAATGCTACCAATCGGATCGATGCAAAGGGGCGGGTGTCCGTGCCTTCGGCGTTTCGTTCCGTGCTGTCGGATGGAGGCGTTCGAGAGCTATACTGCTTCCAGGATTTCGTCTTTCCGGCGATCAGCGTCGGTGGGCCGGAGCTCCTGGATCGGTTCGAGAGGCAGATGGCGGCCGAGGATCCTTTTTCTCCGGCGGCCAACGAGATGTCGCTGCTCGTTCACGGGGGCGGGGTCTTCGTCAAGCTCGATCCGGAAGGTCGGTTGATGGTGACGGATTTCATCCGCGACTTCACCGGTATCTCGACCGACGTGATGTTCGTCGGGCGGGGCGATTATTTTCAGCTCTGGGAGCCGCAGGCCTTTGCAAAGGCGCAAGCGGCGGCCCGGGAAGGGCGCAAATCACGGGGGTTGCGTCCGGAATAGAATGGAGAGGCGGAATGGTGACGGAACAAGGCGGAGGAACTTCTGAAGCCGATGGCGGACCGGTCCGTCACATTCCCGTCCTCCTGAGCGAGGTTCTCGCGGCGCTCGATCCGGCCCCCGGCAAGGTCATTCTCGACGGCACGTTTGGTGCCGGCGGTTATGCATCCGCCATCCTCGATGCTGGCGCCGATGTGATCGCGCTCGATCGCGATCCGACGGCGATCGCCGCGGGCCAGTCGATGGCTGCGGCCGCGGGTGGTAAGCTCAAGCTCATTCACTCCCGTTTTTCGCAGCTCGCCGAGCATGCGCCCGCCGGCAGTCTCGACGGCGTGGTGCTCGATATCGGCGTGTCGTCGATGCAGATCGACGAGGCCGAGCGCGGCTTCTCCTTCCAGAAGAAGGGCCCGCTCGACATGCGCATGTCGGCAGCCGGCGTTTCTGCCGCCGACGTCGTCAACCGGGCCAAGGTTTCCGATCTCATCCGCATCTTCGGTTTCCTCGGCGAGGAAAAGCAGTCGGGCCGCATCGCCCGCGCCATCGAAAAGCGCCGGGCCGAAACGCCGTTCGAAACCACCCGCGATCTCGCCGGGTTGATCGAAATCGTCACTCCGCGCAAGGCCAAGGACAAGATCCATCCGGCAACCCGCGTCTTCCAGGCGCTGCGCATCTTCGTCAACGATGAACTCGGCGAACTCGCCCAGGCGCTTTTTGCCGCCGAGCGGGCGCTGAAGCCGGGCGGCCGTCTCGTGGTCGTCACCTTCCATTCGCTCGAAGACCGGATCGTCAAGGCTTTCTTCCAGGATCGCTCGGGCAAGGCTGCGGGTTCGCGCCATCTGCCACTGGTGACCGCGCGTGCGGCAACCTTCACACCAGTTGGAAAGCCTATGGTGGCCGCCAGCGAGGAAGAAGCGTCCCTCAATCCGCGCGCCCGGTCTGCCAAGCTCAGAGCCGGTATCCGCACGGAAGCGCCATCGCCGGGAAACGATCTATCCATTTTCAATCTGCCGGAACTGGCGAGCCTTGCACGGTTGGGGGGCTGAGAGAGATATGCTGCGAACACTCGACATAGTCCTGATCGTCGTCATGACGGCAGCCGCCACGGTCACCTACACGATCAAGCATCGTGCCGAAAACAAGCTGGAAGAGGTGCGCAGGCTCGATGCCGCCATCAAGCTGGAAGAAGACACGATCGACCTTCTGCGCGCCGACTGGGCGCTGCTGACGCAGCCGAACCGGCTGGAACGTCTGGTTGGCGCCTTCGGCGCTGATCTGCAACTGGCACCGACGCCGTCGACGCAACTCGTGCGCCCGCAGGAGCTGCCGATGCTGAAGGCCGACGTGCCGCCGACGGAAGAAGAAAAGAAGCTCGCCGCCGCCAAGGCGTCGGAGAAAAAGACCGATAATATCGCAACAGGTTCGGTGGCGCGCTGATGTCGTTTCTCTCCCGCATCATGGTCTTGAAGAGCAAGGCGCATTTCTCCGCAGGCGGCAACAACCTGCCGGCCGAGGCCAAGCTCAACGTCACCTTCCAGGGCACACGCAAGAAGACCACCAATCAGGCGAAGAACCGCGTGGCGATCATCATCGCCAGCTTCGGCATCGTCTATGCGGTCATCGGTGGCCGCCTGGTGCAATACGGCATGGCGCAGCCGGAGACGGTTTCGAGTATCGGCCGCGCCGACAATCTGATGGCCTCGCGCCCGGATATTCTCGACCGCAACGGCGAGATCCTCGCCACCGACATCCGCACGGTCTCTCTCTATGCCGAGCCGCACAAGATCGTCGATGCGGATGAGGCGGTCGAGCGGCTTGCAACCGTGCTGCCCGATCTCAACGCCCGCGACATCTACAACAAGCTGAAGTCGAAATCGCGCTTCCAGTGGCTGCGCCGCCAATTGACCCCGAAGCAGCAGAGCGAAATCCTGGCGCTCGGCATTCCCGGCGTCGGTTTCCGGCCGGAAAAGCGCCGCTTCTATCCGGGCGGCCCGACCGCCGCCCATGTTCTCGGCCACGTCAACATCGACAACCGCGGTGTTGCCGGCATGGAGCGCTACATCGACGGGCAGGGGCTCGCCGATCTCGCCGCCATCGGCATGACCAGCGATGCCAAGCTCGAGCCGGTCAAGCTGTCGATCGACGTTCGGGTGCAGAACATCGTGCGCGACGTCATCGATGCCGGCATGAAGAACTACCAGGCGCTGGCCGCCGGGGCCGTGGTGCTCGACGTCAATACCGGCGAAGTGCTGGCGTTGGCGTCGGTCCCCGATTACGACCCGAACAAGCCGGCCGAAGGTGCCGAAGAGGGCTGGATGAACCGCATGTCGAACGGCACGTTCGAGATGGGCTCCACCTTCAAGACGTTCACGATCGCCATGGGTCTCGATTCCGGCAAGGTAACGCTCAACGACAGCTTCGACGCCTCGGCACCGATCCGCATCGGCGGCTTCACCATCAAGGACTTCCACGGCAAGCGCCGGGTGCTGACCGTTCCGGAAATCTTCCAGTATTCGTCGAACATCGGCACCGCCAAGATCGCCGACCTGATCGGCATTCCCGGCCACAAGGAATTTCTGACCCGGATCGGCCTGCTGTCGAAGCTGCCGACCGAGCTGCCGGAAGTCAAATCCCCGAGCCAGCCGCGCGAATGGAAGAAGATCAACTCGATCACCATCTCCTTCGGCCACGGCGTTTCGACGACGCCGCTGCAGACGGCTGTCGCAGGTGCCGCGCTCGTCAACGGCGGCAAGCTGATCCCGCCGACCTTCCTGCCACGCTCGCAGGAGCAGGCCGATGAACTGGCGACGACGGTCGTCAAGAAAAGCACCAGCGACGACATGCGCTTTCTGCTTCGCTGGAACGGCATCGCCGGTTCGGGCAAGCGCGCGCAGGTGCCGGGCTTCAACGTCGGCGGCAAGACCGGCACGGCCGACAAGGTCGTCAACGGCCGCTATGCCAGCGACCAGAACTTCAACGCCTTTCTCGCAGCGTTTCCGATCGACAATCCGAAGTACATCGTGCTGACTTTCATTGACGCGCCGAAGACCGGCGAAGGCGGCGGACGGACCGCCGGCTCGAATGCCGCGCCCATGGTTCGCGACATCATCAGCCGCTCCGCACCGCTTCTCGGCGTCGAACCGAAGTTCGGAGAAGATGGTTCTGCCATGCTTGTGTCTTATTAGGCATGAAATGAGAATGCGGACGATTCGCGATTCCGGCGAATTGAGAGCGATGTGAGACGTGCGGTTCATGAAGATAAAAGACCTGGCGGGAACGAGCTTCCCTGAACTTTCTGCGCAACTGGATGGCGCTTCCTCGCAGATCGAGGTTGCCGGCATTACGGCCGACAGCCGGCATGTGCAGCCAGGAGATCTTTTCGTCGCCGTCTCCGGCACCAAGGCAAACGGCACCAGCTATATCGTCGACGCGCTTGCGCGCGGCGCCGTTGCCGTCGTCGCTGAATCCGGCGTCAAGCCTGATGGATCCTCCGCACCCGTTCTTTCGCTCGGCAACCCGCGCGCCTTTCTCGCGCGCGCCGCCGCCGCGTTCTACGGTCGCCAGCCTGAGACGATGGTTGCGGTGACGGGCACGGCCGGCAAGACCTCGGTCGCCTCCTTCACCCGGCAGATCTGGGCGCATTCGGGCCTTGCTGCCGCGATGATCGGCACGACAGGCGTGGTGGCGCCCGGCCGCAACGACTACGGTTCTCTCACCACGCCCGATCCGGTTTCCCTGCACAAGCTTCTTGCCGAACTCGCAGATGCCGGCGTCACCCATGCGGCGATGGAGGCTTCCAGCCACGGCCTCGACCAGAGCCGGCTCGACGGCGTCAAGCTTTCGGCTGCGGCCTTTACCAATCTCGGCCGCGACCACATGGACTACCATCCGACGGTCGAGCACTATATGGCGTCCAAGATGCGGCTGTTCGAAGCGTTACTGCCGAAGGGCGCGCCCGCGGTTGTCTTTGCCGACGACCAGTGGTCGGAACAGGCGATTGCGGCTGCCCGCAAGGCCAAGCTCGACGTGCGCACCGTCGGCCGCAAGGGCGAATTCATCTCGCTGAAGCGGGTCGAACATTTCCGCCACAAGCAGTCGGCCGAAGTGCATGTCGGCGACGACATCTTCGAAATCCATATTCCGCTTGCCGGCGATTTCCAGGTTGCCAACGCGCTTGTCGCGGCGGGACTTGCGATCTCCACCGGCATCAGCGCCAAGGCGGCGTTCTCCGCGCTTGAAAAGCTGCAGGGTGCCTCCGGCCGCCTCGAACTGGTCGGCCAGACCAGGGACGGCGCGCTTGCCTATGTCGACTATGCCCACAAGCCCGATGCGCTCGAAAATGTGCTGGCCTCGGTGCGGCCGTTCACGACGGGCCGCGTTATCGTGGTCTTCGGCTGCGGCGGCGACCGCGACAAGGGCAAGCGACCGATCATGGGCGAGATCGCCACGCGGCTTGCCGACGTCGTGATCGTCACGGATGACAATCCGCGCTCGGAAGTGCCTGAGGTGATCCGCTCGGAAATCATGGCTGCGGCTCCAGGTGCAACCGAAATCGGCGACCGCGCCGAAGCGATCCGTGCCGCCGTCGGCATGTTGACAAGCGGCGACACGCTGATCGTCGCCGGCAAGGGACATGAGGAAGGCCAGACGGTCGGTTCCGTCACGCTGCCGTTCTCGGATCATGCGGAAGTCCGCAAGGCATTGGGAGGTCTGTGATTTGAACTGGCTCTGGACAAGCAGCGATCTTCTGGCCGCAATGAACGGCCGTCCGGTTGGAAACCTGCCCGAAGGAGTAAGCGGCATATCGATCGACAGCCGCTCGGTCGGCAAGGGCGAAGCCTTCTTCGCGATCAAGGGCGACCGGGTCGATGGCCACGACTATGCGGGCCTTGCGCTCGCCAATGGCGCCGCACTCCTCGTTGTCAGCGAAGGCAAACTGCCGGCGCTCGGCCGCCTCAGCGCGCCACTGATCGTCGTCGACGACGTGCTTGAAGCGATGATTCGGCTCGGTTGCGCGGCGCGCGACCGCAGTGCTGCGAAGATCATCGCCGTCACCGGTTCCGTCGGCAAGACCACCACCAAGGAGATGCTGCGGCACGTGCTGGTGCCGCAAGGGCGCGTGCACGCCTCCGTGGCCTCGTTCAACAATCATTGGGGCGTGCCGCTGACGCTTGCGCGCATGCCCGAGGCCACCGATTTCGGCATCTTCGAAATCGGCATGAACCATCCGGGCGAGATCCGGCCGCTGACCAAGATGGTCCGCCCGCATGTGGCAATCGTCACCAGCATCGCTGCCGCTCATCTCGGAAACTTCGACAGCCTGGACCAGATCGCCGAGGCCAAGGCCGAGATCTTCGAGGGCGTCGTCAATGGCGGCCACGCGGTCATCAACCACGACAGTGCCCAGTACAAGCTGCTCGAAAAGGCCGCGGGTACGGCTGGCGTCAGCTATATCCACTCCTTCGGCGTCAACCCGAAGGCGGAGTTCCGCCTCGTCGAGTTTGCCGGTGCGGCGGACGGTTCAGTGCTTTGGGCCGCCCTTGGCGGCCGGACGATGGAAATCACCATCGGCGCTCCTGGACGTCATATCGCCGAGAACGCGCTGGCCGTGCTCGCGGCGGTGAAGCTGGTCGGCGCCGATGTCGACTACGCCGCCTCGTCGCTGGCGACGATGCAGGCCGAAACGGGCAGGGGCCGCCGGCACCAACTGTTGATCGGCGCGGGCACACTGACGCTGATCGACGAGAGCTACAACGCCAATCCGAGCTCGATGCGCGCGGCGATTTCGCTGCTGCAG
The DNA here is from genome assembly GCF_001424825.1 of Ensifer sp. Root31. NCBI lineage: Bacteria > Pseudomonadati > Pseudomonadota > Alphaproteobacteria > Hyphomicrobiales > Rhizobiaceae > Ensifer > Ensifer sp. Root31. The sequence continues at coordinate 147,857 of NZ_LMCO01000056.1, forward strand.
GATTCAGCACCGGCGCCGGGCGGGCGCCGCATCGCCGTGCTCGGCGACATGCTGGAGATGGGCGAACACGCCGCCGGCGTTCATGCCGCGCTCGCCAAACCTCTCGTCGAAGCCGGCATCACCGATGTCTGGCTTGCCGGGCCGTTGATGGCCCACCTGCGCGACGCGTTGCCGCCGGAAATCTCCGTCGTCTACCGCGAAACGGTGGACGAACTGAAGGCCTATGCACTCGGCGCGGTTGCGACCGGCGACGTGGTGATGATCAAGTCTTCGAAGGGCACGGGCTGCGGCAAGATCGTGCATGCGCTGATCGAAGCCTATCCGGAGCCCGAGGCCGAGGGGGACGAAGCAACTGCGTGATTGCCGGACTGCAAGCGGTTCAGCGGCAATGATGCAGTCGACCAAATGACGACAACGATCTTCGCGTGCCTCAAGCGGCGCGCTGCGTTGTAGTGGTCGTCGCCGATGCTGGCGGCGGTGGATACAGCCTTGGGTTAGGCAGCGCGGCCTAACACTTTCGCATACAAGCGCGTATCGTTTTTCAGATGATTCTGTTGGACGGTGTCCGATTTTAAACCTTTGGGGAAAGGTCCCTTATGCTCATCTGGCTCGTGGAACTGGCGGACCACTTTCAGTTTTTCAATCTCTTTCGCTACATCACGTTCCGTACCGGTGCAGCGCTTTTCACTTCGGCCTTGATCGTTTTCCTTTTCGGTCCGCGCATGATTGCCTCCCTCCGCATCCGTCAGGGCAAGGGTCAGCCTATCCGCGCCGATGGTCCGCAGACGCATTTCAAGAAGGCCGGCACGCCGACGATGGGCGGGTTGATGATCCTTGCGGGCATCGTCGTGTCATCGCTTCTGTGGGCCGATCTTTCCAGCGTCTATGTGGTCTCGACCCTTCTCGTCACGCTCGGTTTCGGCGCCATCGGCTTTTATGACGACTATCTCAAGGTCACCAAGCAGTCGGACAAAGGCTTTTCCGGCAAGGCGCGTCTCGGCTTCGAGTTCATCATCGCCGCGATTGCCGTGTTCTTCATGATGCAGGCGTCGCTTTCGGGCGGTGCTGCCGGCTCGACCTTCGGCTCCTCGGTCACCTTCCCGTTCTTCAAGGACCTCGTGATCAATCTCGGCTATTTCTTCGTGCTGTTCGGTGGCTTCGTCATCGTCGGCGCCGGCAATGCCGTGAACCTGACGGATGGTCTCGATGGGCTTGCCATCGTGCCCGTCATGATCGCGGCGGCCGCCTTCGGCCTCATCGCCTATCTCGCCGGTAACGCCGTTTTCGCCAATTACCTGCAGATCCATTTCGTGCCCGGCACGGGCGAGCTCGCCGTCATCCTCGGCGCCGTCATCGGCGCCGGCCTCGGCTTCCTCTGGTTCAACGCGCCGCCCGCCGCCATCTTCATGGGTGATACCGGTTCGCTGGCGCTCGGCGGCCTGATCGGCACCGTTGCCGTCGCGGTCAAGCATGAATTTGTCATGATCATCATCGGTGGCCTGTTCGTCATGGAAACGCTGTCGGTGATCATCCAGGTGTTCTGGTTCAAGCGCACCGGGCGCCGCGTCTTCCTGATGGCGCCGATCCACCACCACTTCGAAAAGAAGGGCTGGACGGAAAGCCAGGTCGTGATCCGCTTCTGGATCATCGCCGTCATCCTTGCGATGGTCGGCCTGTCCACCCTCAAGCTGCGGTGAGCGGACGATGATCGCGGTCAGCACATTCAGGGGCAAGAAGGTCGCTCTTTTCGGGCTTGGTGGTTCGGGGCTGGCGACTGCGCAGGCGCTCGTCGCCGGCGGCGCCGAGGTGACGGCCTGGGACGACAATCCCGACAGCGTCGCCAAGGCCGGCGAGGCGGGTGTGCCGACAGCGAACCTGCACGGCATCGACTGGCGTGCCTTTGCCGCCTTCGTGCTTTCGCCCGGCGTGCCGCTGACCCATCCGAAGCCGCATTGGACCGTCGACCTCGCGCATGCCGCTGGCGTCGAGATCATCGGCGATGTCGAGCTTTTCGTGCGCGAGCGCCGGGCGCAGGCGCCCGATGCCCCGTTCATCGCCATTACCGGCACCAACGGCAAATCGACGACCACGGCGCTGATCGCCCATATCCTGAGGGAAAGCGGCCGTGACACCCAGCTCGGCGGCAATATCGGCACGGCCGTACTGACGCTTGAGCCCCCGAAGGCCGGCCGCTTCTATGTGGTCGAGTGCTCGTCCTACCAGATCGATCTGGCGCCGACGCTCAACCCGACGGCCGGTATCCTGCTCAATCTCACGCCCGATCATCTCGATCGGCACGGCACCATGCAGCACTATGCCGATATCAAGGAGCGGCTGGTGGCCGGCAGCGGCACGGCGATCGTCGGTGTCGACGACAGCTTCTGCGCACTGATTGCCGATCGCGTCGAGCGGGCGGGCACCAAGGTGGTTCGCATCTCGCGCCGGCATGTTCTGGCCGACGGGATCTATGCCGAAGGCTCGCGCGTCCTTGAGGCGCACGGCGGAACGTCGCGGCTCTTCGTAGATCTCGATGGCATCCAGACGCTGCGCGGCGGCCATAATGCGCAGAATGCTGCCGCGGCAATCGCCGCATGCCTTGCCGTCGATGTCAGCGAAGACGAGATACGCCAGGGGCTGAAAAGCTTCCCCGGCTTGAAGCATCGCATGCAGCCGGTCGGCCGCAAGGGTGCTGTCGTATTCGTCAACGACAGCAAGGCGACCAATGCGGATGCAGCGGCCCCGGCGCTGTCGAGCTACGAGCGCATCTACTGGATCGCCGGCGGCCTTCCGAAGGAGGGCGGCATCACTTCGCTGTCGCCGTTCTTCCCGAAGATCGTCAAGGCCTACCTGATCGGTGAGGCCGCACCGGCCTTTGCCGCAACGCTCGGCGAGGCGGTGCCCTTCGAGATTTCAGGCACGCTGGAAAAGGCCGTGGCGCATGCCGCAGCAGATGCCGAGCACGATGACAAAGGCGCGTCGGCGGTGATGTTATCCCCGGCTTGCGCAAGTTTCGACCAGTATAAGAACTTTGAAATACGCGGCGATGCCTTCGTGACGCACGTCAAGGCATTGCAGGGCGTGACGATGCTGATCTGACGCTCGCCGTCCGCGCGCCCATCCGGCGCGCGACGGGTGGCGGTGATGCCGGGGTTTCGGACGTTTGGCGCAGGCGCGCCTGATAAAGGGGACTGACAGATGGTAAGCCGAGCCGAACGTGGCCCTGTGGCCGACTGGTTCTGGACGATCGACAGGTTCTTCCTGGCGACCTTCATCCTGTTGATGGGCGTGGGCTTCATGCTGTCGTTTGCGGCAAGCCCGGCGGTCGCCGAGCGCATCGGCCTCGACAGCTTCCACTTCGTCAAGCGCCACGCCGTCTTCCTCTTGCCGTCGCTGGTGGTGATGGTCGCCATCTCCTTCCTGTCGCCGAGGCAGGTGCGCCGCGCCGCGATCATCCTGCTCGGCGTGTCGCTCGCGATGATGGTGCTGGTGCTGTTCATCGGCCAGGAGGTCAAGGGCTCGATGCGCTGGATCTCAATCGCCGGCATTTCCATCCAGCCCTCGGAATTCATGAAGCCAGCCTTCGTGGTCGTCTGCGCCTGGTTGTTTTCGGAACATGCGCGCCAGCCGGAAATTCCCGGCAATCTCTTTGCCATCCTGCTCTTCGGCATTGTCGGCGCGCTGCTCGTCGCCCAGCCCGACCTTGGCCAGACGATCCTGACGACCGCGGTCTGGGGCGGCATGTTCTTCATGGCCGGCATGCCGTGGCTGTGGATCATCGTGCTCGCCGGCGCTGCCTTCGGCGGCTTCTTCGTCGCCTATACCATGCTGCCGCACGTGGCCGGCCGTATCGACAAATTCCTGACCGGGGAGGGCGATACCTTCCAGATGGACACGGCGCGCGAGGCGATCATCCGCGGCGACTGGTTCGGCCGCGGTCCGGGCGAAGGCATCGTCAAGCGCATCATTCCCGATAGCCACACCGACTTCGTGTTCTCGGTGGCGGCTGAAGAATTCGGCATCGTCTTCTGCATGCTGATCGTGATGATCTTCGCCTTCCTGGTGCTGCGCGGCCTCAACCACGCCTTCCGCGAGCGCAACGACTTCAACCGCTTCGCCGTTGCCGGCCTCGTGCTGCAGATCGGCATCCAGTCGATGATCAACATCGGCGTGAACCTCGAACTGCTTCCGGCCAAGGGCATGACCCTGCCGCTGATCTCCTATGGCGGCTCGTCCATGGTGGCGATCTGCGTCACCGCCGGCTTCATCCTGGCGCTCACGCGCCATCGCCCAGAGAAGCGCGCCGTGGAGCGTAGCCTGTTTCGGTCCGGCATTGGCGTGCCGGCGGAGTAAAGAATGACCAAAGGCATTATCCTTCTTGCCGCCGGGGGTACCGGCGGCCATCTGTTCCCGGCCGAGGCGCTCGCCCATGAGCTGAAGGCCAACGGCTATTCGGTGCATCTGGTGACCGACAGTCGCGCCGAGCGTTTCGCCGGCAAGTTCCCGGCAGACGAGGTGCATGTGGTGCCGTCGGCAACCATCGGCTCGAAGAACCCCATTCATGTCGTGCGCTCGCTGTGGACGCTCTGGACCGGCATGCGTGCCGCGCGCCGGCTGATCGCCCGGCTGCGGCCGAAGGCCGTCGTCGGTTTCGGCGGCTACCCGACCGTGCCGCCGCTGCTGGCGGCAACCGGCATGGGCGTGCCGTCGATGATCCATGAACAGAACGCTGTCATGGGTCGTGCCAACAAGGCGCTCGCCTCCCGCGTCAAGGCGATCGCCGGCGGCTTCCTGCCCGAGGGCACCGGTACCTTTGCCGCCAAGACGGTGACGACGGGCAACCCGGTGCGTCCGGCCGTGCTCGATGCTGCCAAGGTGCCTTATGTCGCGGCGGCGGGCGAAGCGCCGTTCCATCTCGTCGTCTTCGGCGGTAGCCAGGGCGCGCAATATTTCTCGAAGGCGATCCCCCAGGCGATCTGCCGTCTCGACGACGCACTTCGCCAGCGGCTGACGGTGACGCAGCAGGCGCGTCCGGAAGATCGCGACGGCGTCATCGCCACCTATGAGAAGCTCGGCGTTCCCGCCGAGGTCTCGCCGTTCTTCACCGATATGGCCGAGCGCATCGCCGGCGCCCAGCTGGTCATCTGCCGCTCGGGCGCCTCGACGGTTTCCGAGCTTGCGGTCATCGGCCGGCCGGCGATCCTCGTTCCCTATCCTTATGCGCTCGATCACGATCAGGCGGCCAATGCCGCGGCGATTGCCGCCAAGGGCGGCGCAAAGGTGATCGCCCAGGCGGAGCTGACCGCCGAGCGCCTTGCCGGCATTCTTGCTGAGGCCATGGCCAATCCACAATCGCTGGCGCAGATGGCCGCCAATGCGCGCGAAACCGGAAAGCCGGACGCCGCGCGCTTGCTTGCATCGATGGTAGAGGCTATTGCCAGCGGTTTGACAGTCGAGACATTCAAGGAAAAGCGCTCATGAAAATGCCGAAGACGATCGGTCTGGTTCATTTTATCGGTATCGGCGGTATCGGCATGAGCGGTATTGCCGAGGTGCTGCACAATCTCGGTCACCGGGTGCAGGGCTCCGATCAGTCTGATAGCGCCAATGTCCAGCGGCTGCGCGAAAAGGGCATCGAGGTCTACGTCGGCCACAAGGCCGAGAACATCGGCGATGCCGAAGTGGTCGTCGTGTCGACCGCGATCAAGAAGGACAATCCCGAACTGATCGCCGCCCGTGAAAAACTGCTGCCGGTCGTGCGCCGCGCCGAGATGCTGGCCGAGCTGATGCGCTTCCGCAATGCGATCGCCATCGGCGGCACCCACGGCAAGACGACGACGACCTCGATGGTTGCTGCCCTTCTCGATGCCGGTGGGCTCGACCCGACCGTCATCAACGGCGGCATCATCAATGCCTACGGCACCAATGCCCGCATGGGTGAGGGCAAGTGGATGGTGGTCGAGGCCGACGAGTCCGACGGCACCTTCCTCAAGCTGCCTGCCGATGTCGCCGTCGTCACCAACATCGACCCTGAGCATCTCGACCACTACGGCAATTTCGACGCCGTGCGCGCCGCGTTCCGCCAGTTCGTCGAGAACGTGCCATTCTACGGTTTCGGCGTGCTCTGCCTCGATCACCCCGAAGTGCAGACCATGGTCAGCAAGATCGAGGACCGCAAGGTCATCACCTACGGCGAAAACCCGCAGGCCGACGTTCGTTTCCTCAACATCCGCATGGACGGTGCCACTTCCGTCTTCGATATCGAGATCCGCCGTCGCCGCACCGGCCAGGTGATCTCGATGAAGGATCTGCGCCTGCCGATGCCCGGCCGCCACAATGTGTCGAACGCCACGGCCGCGATCGCGGTCGCCCAGCGCCTCGGCGTCAGCCCCGAGGCGATCGCCAAGGGGCTTGCCTCCTTCGGCGGCGTCAAGCGGCGCTTCACCTTTACCGGCGACTGGAACGGCGTGCGCATCTATGACGACTACGGCCACCATCCGGTCGAGATCAAGGCCGTGCTCAAGGCGGCGCGCGAGGCATGCCAGGGCCGCATCATCGCCGTGCACCAGCCGCACCGCTACTCGCGCCTTGCGAGCCTGTTCGAAGATTTTTCAGCCTGCTTCAACGACGCCGACACGGTTCTGATCGCGCCTGTCTATGCGGCCGGGGAGGAAGCGATCGACGGCGTCAACGCCGAAGAGCTCGTCAACCGCATCAAGGCCGGCGGTCATCGCGACGCCCGGCATGTGGTCGGACCCGAAACAATCGCGCCGGTTGTCAGCAAGATTGCGCAGCCGGGTGATTTTGTGGTTCTCTTGGGGGCTGGCAGCATCACCTACTGGGCCGCTGCCCTGCCACGGGAACTCGCAGACATTTCAGGAAATTGAGCATGAAACAGGTCAACGGTCAGAAACTACTCGAAGCACTCGGAAGCGGAGTCAGCGCCGTTCGCGGCCGCATCACGCCCGATGCGCCGATGGATCGCGTGACCTGGTTCCGCGCCGGCGGTCTTGCCGAGCTGATGTTCCAGCCGCACGACACTGACGATCTCATCACCTTCCTGAAGCTGGTTCCGGCTGATGTACCCGTCATGGTCATGGGTGTCGGCTCGAACCTTTTGGTTCGTGACGGTGGCATTCCTGGTGTCGTCATCCGGCTTTCGGCCAAGGGTTTTGGCGATCTCGAACTCGTCGGCGAGAACCGCATCAAGGCCGGCGCGATCTGCCCGGACAAGAACATTGCGGCGATGGCGCTCGATAACGGCATCGGCGGCTTCTATTTCTACTACGGCATTCCTGGCGCGATCGGCGGCGCATTGCGCATGAACGCCGGCGCCAACGGCTCGGAGACCCGCGAGCGCGTCGTCGAGGTGCACGCGGTCGATCGTCAGGGCAATACGCATGTGCTGTCGAATGCCGACATGGGCTATGGCTATCGCCATTCCGCGGCGGCTAAGGACCTAATCTTCACGCACGCCATCTTCGAAGGTTATCCCGAGGACAAGAACAAGATCCGCACCGACATGGACGCCGTGCGCCAGCACCGCGAAACCGTGCAGCCGATTCGCGAAAAGACGGGGGGATCGACCTTCAAGAACCCGGAGGGACATTCGGCCTGGAAGCTGATCGACGAAGCGGGTTGCCGCGGCATGATGATTGGCAGCGCGCAGATGTCGCCGCTGCATTGCAACTTCATGATCAACACCGGTCAGGCGACGGGCTACGAGCTCGAATATCTCGGCGAAACCGTGCGGAACCGCGTGCTCGAACATTCCGGTGTTCGGCTGGAGTGGGAAATCAAGCGCATCGGTACCTTCATGCCGGGCTACGAGATCAAGGAATTCCTCGGCCGCGGCATCGCCTGAGGCTTATGGGAATAGTTTTATGAAGGGCCGCAGCGGCAACGCTGCGGCCCTTTTCGCTTTTCTGGCGTCCTCAGCCGGAGTCTCTTTCTCTCGCCGTCATGCTTGGGCTTGATCCTCGCATCCACGGGTCCAGGTCGGCATCTTTGCGCGGAGGCTGGATCCAGGAAATTGGATTCAGGGAGACAAGATCAGAGCTTGCTGGCAACGAGGGTCGCGGGCTAAAGCCAACTTGTCATGACGTGCCGCAACCAAGCTGGCACCTGCTAACTTCCGCATACTCTAACGTCTGGACTAACAATGGATCAGGGAACACTGGGAAAAATCGCTGCCATTTTGAATGCTGGTTCAACAAATTATTCCGTTTTTCTGAAGTTGTACGAGGTGCAACTGGGGAGCCAGATAGATTCAACTGCAATTGTTCAGATGGTGTTGGGACAGGAGCTGTGTTGGGCGGAATAGAAGAAGTACAAAGTGGGTCGGTGTGGCCGGAGGTTATGGAAGCCGTGCTGTATGTTGGTGACTCTAGCGCTGGTCCATCAAGTACAGCACTTAAATCCGGACAATTCACTTCCTTAGTTGAGCTGCTCAAGGCGCAGGTCGACACGATGGTCAAGACATCAGCAACAATCGAGACCTTCTGGCTTAGCAACGGGCATCCCGCCTATCCCGTGTTTTGGGACTTCGCGTTTCTCTTCAGAACGGATGCAACTGCAACTATCTTCATCGGAGCAAGTTCGGACTAGGCAACTGGTCGGAGACTTGGCTACCAGAACTGGCCCACGGAAAGAGCCGCAGCGTTGTCGCTGCGGCTCTTTCGTTTTTTGTGGAACAGGCCGCGTGTGTGGCGAGGCGCAACAGAAATCAGGCCGAAACCTCTTCTTCCGTCGACAGCACCAGGCAAACGAGCGTGATCGCAGCGGCCCCCAGCAGATAGTAGCCGACATGGTCGAGGCTGTAGTTGGTCGCAAGCCAGGTGGCGATGTAGGGCGCGAGCGACGCGCCGAAGATGCCGGCGAGGTTGAAGGTCATCGACGCGCCGGTATAACGCACCGAGGTCGGGAAGGGGGCGGCGAGTGCTGCGCCAATCGGACCATAGGTGAGCCCCATCAGGCCGAGGCCGAGGATGGAGAACAGGAAGGCGCCGCCGAGACCGCCGGCCATGAGCGGTGCCATGACCAGGCCGAAGGCGCCGATGCCGATGGTGGTGATGATCAGCACCAGGCGGCGGCCGTAGCGGTCCGACAGGATGCCCGAGACCGGGATCATCAGGCCGAAGAAGACGACACCGGTCATCTGCACGACGAGGAACTGCTCACGCGAATAGCCGAGCTTGGCCGTGCCCCAGGACAAAGAGAACACCGTCATCAGGTAGAACAAGACGAAGGTGGCAAGCGCCACGAAGGTGCCGAGCACGAGGCTGCGCTTGTGGAACCGGAGGATCTGCGCGATCGGAACCTGGACGCGCTCGTGCTTGTCGATCGCCTTCTGGAATTCCGGCGTCTCGGTGATCTTCAGGCGGACATAGAGGCCGACGATAACCAGCAGGATGCTGGCAATGAAGGGCACGCGCCATCCCCAGGCGAGGAAGGCCTCATCTGTCATGACTTCGCCGAGGATGAGGAAGGTACCGGCCGACAGGATGAAGCCGATCGGGGCGCCGAGCTGCGGGAACATGGCATACCATGTGCGCTTGCCCTCGGGCGCGTTCTCGGTTGCGAGCAGCACGGCGCCGCCCCATTCGCCACCGAGGCCGAGGCCCTGGCCGAAGCGGCAAAGGGCGAGCAAGAGCGGGGCCGCGACGCCGATCGACGCGTAGGTCGGCAAGAGGCCAATGACGACGGTGGAAATGCCCATGGTCATCAGCGCTGCGACCAGCGTCGCCTTGCGGCCGACCTTGTCGCCGAAATGGCCGAAGATCACTGCGCCGAACGGGCGGGCGAAGAAGGCGATGGAGAAGGTGGCGAAGGATTGCAGCATGGCCGATGTCGGGTCGGACGTCGGAAAGAAGAGATGCGGGAATACGAGCACCGCTGCGGTGGCGTAAACGTAGAAGTCGAAGAATTCGATGGTGGTGCCGACGAGGCTGGCGAACAGCACCCGGGCAGGGGAGTTCACTGCCGGCGTCTGCAACGCGCTATCCTTCGGCGACAGGGAGGTTGTCGCGTCTGTCATTGTTGTCGTTCCTGATATGGATGTCATGCCGTCTTGGGAGGCGGTCGGGGCGTCTTAACGCAAGTTTCCGCATGTTGAAACCCTGAATTCGTAAGAAATGCGAACGAATCCGAGGGGTGGCGCAGCATTATTCCGAGGGTGCATGGCTCGCGCGAATCATAGGCACGGCTGCTCCTAAAATAGGCAGACAAGTGAAGGCCCGGCGTGCGGTTTCGTGTTTTGCGGGCGATGACATCCCTGTCACAACCGGGGTTGACCGGAATCAAAATGTGGCAAACTCTGGGCGATTGAAGCGATCAGCTTCGGTTTTCGGGAGCGAATGCATGTTCAAGAAGCTTTCTGCGGAATTTCTCGGTACATTCTGGCTCGTTTTCGGCGGCTGCGGCAGTGCGGTGCTGGCGGCTGCGTTTCCGGCTGTTGGGATCGGCCTGCTCGGCGTTTCCTTCGCCTTCGGCCTCACCGTTCTCACCATGGCCTATGCCGTCGGCGGCATTTCCGGCGGCCATTTCAACCCGGCCGTTTCTGTTGGTCTGACCGTTGCCGGCAAGTTCCCAGCCTCCAGCCTCATCGGCTACATCATCGCCCAGGTGCTGGGCGCGATCGTCGCTGCAGCCGTGCTCTACGTCGTCGCCAGCGGCAAGGCGGACTTCCAGCTCGGCGACTTTGCCGCCAATGGCTATGGCGAACATTCGCCCGGCGGCTATTCGCTGACGGCCGCGCTGGTGATGGAAGTGGTGATGACCTTCTTCTTCCTGTTCATCATTCTCGGTGCCACCCATGGCCGCGTGCCCTCAGGCTTTGCGCCGATCGCCATCGGCCTGGCGTTGACGCTGATCCATCTGGTGTCGATCCCGGTCACCAACACATCGGTCAATCCGGCCCGCTCCACAGGGCAGGCGCTATTCGTTGGAGACTGGGCGCTTTCGCAGCTTTGGCTCTTCTGGCTGGCTCCGATCGTCGGCGCCGCGATCGCGGGAATCGTCTGGAAAATCGTCGGTGAAGACGATTAATCGCTTCGGCAAAAACGACTGATCGTTAAGCCGAAAATACCGCCAATCGTTAAGGCCTCGCACCGAATTGGTGCGGGGCCTTCATTTTTTAGCGGTTTGTGTTTTGTGTAAACAGGCCGCGCCAACGCGCTGATTTCGTGCCAGAAAGCGTTGTAATCGCAACGTTTTCGAGCACGGCTGCCGATCGTTTCCCGACTAAGGTTAATAAAAGTAAACGGTTCATTAACTATAATGCCGTTCTAGTGCCTCCGATGGCCACCGGTGACTCGCGTTGCCGGATTCAGCCAGGCGCAAGCAAGTGTTGCGATAGTGACGTATTTTCGGGGGTATGAATGAACGGCAAGCATGTAGCTGTCCTTATGGGCGGATTTTCTTCGGAGCGACCGGTGAGCCTGTCGTCCGGGGCTGCATGCGCCGATGCTCTGGAAGCGGAAGGTTTCCGCGTTACGCGTGTAGACGTCGCGCGCGATGTCGCTTCGGTTCTGGCCGCGCTGCGCCCGGACGTCGCCTTCAACGCCCTTCACGGTCCGTTCGGCGAGGATGGCACGATCCAGGGCATTCTTGAATATCTGGAAATTCCCTACACCCATTCTGGCGTTCTGGCCTCCGCACTCGCCATGGACAAGGCGCAGGCCAAGCACGTGGCCGCCGCCGCCGGTGTTCCGGTTGCCGAAGCGCTGGTGATGGATCGCCGGGGCTTTGGTCCGAAACATCCGATGCGCCCGCCATACGTCGTCAAGCCGGTCAGCGAAGGCTCGAGCTTCGGCGTCGTCATCGTCAAGGAAGATCAGTCGCATCCGCCGCAGGTCGTTACCTCGAGCGAGTGGCGTTATGGCGACCGAATCATGGTCGAACGTTATGTCGCCGGCCGCGAACTCACCTGCGGCGTCATGGGCGATAAGGCGCTTGGCGTCACCGAAATCATCCCGCAGGGCCACGCCTTCTACGATTATGATTCCAAATACGTAAAAGGTGGCTCGCAACACGTCATTCCGGCACAGGTTTCACCAAATATTTACCAAAAAATACAAACACTCGCATTGAAGGCGCATCAGGCAATCGGTTGCCGGGGCGTCAGCCGATCCGACTTTCGCTTCGACGACCGTACCTCCGGTGAAGGCGAATTGATCTGGCTGGAAATCAACACCCAGCCCGGCATGACCCCAACCTCCCTGGTGCCCGAGATGGCTCAGCATGCTGGCCTTGGTTTTGGCGAGTTTCTGACTTGGATGGTGGAGGACGCTTCGTGCTTGCGGTAAGGGGCAAAAGGGGCAAGAGAGTTCGTGACCCGCTGGGCGCAGTTGCTGCCGAGGCGGATGGCGCACGCGTTCTGCCGCGGCCGCTTCGCAAGGCCGTTCGCTTCCTGGTCAGCCTCGGCAGCGGCCGCGTCCGCTTTCCAGCCCATACCGGCACGATCGCTGCCGTCGCGTTTTTCGCCGCCACCGGCTTTTACGGCATGTCGCTCGGCGGCCATACACAGAACGTCGCGCAGGCATCGACGACGGCGGCCGGCTTTGCCATCGAGGACGTGCGCGTCTCCGGCAACGAGCAGACCTCCGAGATCGATATCCTGCAGCAGCTCGGCCTTGACGGCACGACGTCGCTGGTGGCGCTCGACATCATCGAAGCGCGCAAGCTGATCGCCGAACTGCCCTGGGTGCAGGGCGTTACGGTTCGCAAGGTCTATCCGAGCACGATCGAAGTCACGCTCACCGAGCGCAAGGCCTTTGGCATCTGGCAGCACGGCTCCGACCTGTCGCTGATCGAGCGCAGCGGCAGCGCGATTGCGCCGCTGCGCGACAACAAGTTTGCAGCCCTGCCGCTGTTCGTCGGCCGCGACGCCGAGACGGCAGCGGCCGATTTCTACGACGAGTTTTCCCGCTGGCCGGAGATTCGCTCGCGGGTGAGGGCCTTCGTGCGCGTCGCCGGCCGTCGCTGGGATCTGCGCCTCGACAACGGCATCGTCGTCAAGCTGCCGGAACACGATGTCGCCCGTGCGATGAAGGTTCTGTCGGAGATGGAAAGCGAGCACCAGCTGCTCGAGCGCGACATCGCCGCAGTCGATCTGCGGCTGGAAGATCGAACCACAGTTCAATTGACGCCGGATGCGGTCACCCGGCGCGAAGTTGCCTTGAAGGCGAGGGACAAGATGCTGAAGGCGCAGGAGACGGAGAGAAAGAAAGAGGGGCGGATATGAGTTTGTTCGGTTCCTCCAGCTTTGGCCTGCCGCGCCTGAAGCCGCTTTCTTCGAAGCGGTCTCATGTCGTCTCGGTGCTGGATATCGGCTCGACGAAGATCGTGTGCATGATCGGCCGGCTGACGCCGCGCGCCGAAAGCCAGATCCTGCCGAACCGCACGCATAGCGTCGAGATCATCGGCATCGGCCACCAGAAATCCCGCGGCGTGAAGAACGGCGTCGTCGCCGATCTCGATGCGGTCGAAAGCGTCGTGCGGCTCGCCGTCGATGCGGCCGAGCGCATGGCCGGCCTCACCATCGACAGCCTCATCGTCAACATTTCCGCAGGCCGCCTGCAGAGCGACGTCTATACCGCGACCATCGACCTCGGTGGCCAGGAAGTCGATGCCAGCGACCTGAAGAGAGTGCTGTCGGCCGCCGGCCAGCAATCGCTGCGTTCCGACCGCGCCATCCTGCATTCGCTGCCGACTGGCTTCTCGCTCGACGGCGAGCGCGGCATCCGCGATCCGCTCGCCATGTTCGGCGACGTGCTCGGCGTCGACATGCACGTGCTGACCGCGGAGCGGGCGGCGCTGAAGAATCTCGAACTTTGCGTCAACCGAGCGCATCTCTCGGTCGAGGGCATCGTTGCGACGCCCTATGCCAGCGGTCTGGCGGCTCTTGTCGATGACGAAGTCGAACTCGGCTGCGCCGCGATCGACATGGGTGGCGGCACGACGACGATCTCGGTCTTTGCCGAGGGCAAGCTGGTTCACGCCGACGCGGTCAGCCTCGGCGGCCACCATGTGACGACGGACCTGGCGCGCGGTCTTTCGACCCGCATCGAAGACGCCGAACGGCTGAAGGTCGTGCACGGCTCGGCCCTGCCCAACAGCGCCGACGAGCGCGACATCGTCTCGGTCCCGCCGATCGGCGAGGACGACCGCGACCAGCCGACCCACGTGCCGCGCGCTCTGGTGTCGCGGATCGTACGCGCCCGCATCGAGGAAACGCTGGAGCTCATCCGCGACCGCATCCAGCGCTCGGGCTTCAGCCCGATCGTCGGCAAGCGCATCGTGCTGACGGGTGGCGCCAGCCAGTTGACCGGCCTGCCGGAAGCGGCACGCCGCATCCTGGCGCGCAATGTTCGTATCGGCCGTCCGCTCGGAGTTTCCGGGCTGCCGGCTGCTGCCAAGGGACCGGCGTTCTCCACGGCCGTCGGTCTGATGATCTATCCGCAGGTCGCCGACCTCGAAACGCATGCGGCCCAGGGCGGCATGTTCTCGTCGATCGGCAACGGCAACGGCCGCATCGCCCGCATGGGCCAGTGGCTGAAGGAAAGTTTTTAGAGCGCCGCGCGTCCGGATGGACGTGCAAAGCGCGCTCTAAGGTTTGTGACGTGCATAAGCCTTTCCGAAAATCGCAGACGATTTTCGGGGTTATGCGCGGAGTACGGCCGGCACCGAACAGGGACGATGCTGGACGAAGACAAAGTTGGAATTTCAAGGATTTGGTCGGCTCGGCAAGGCGGCCAGAAAACAGAAGGAACGGGTACTATGACTATCAACTTGCAGAAGCCGGATATCACGGAGCTGAAGCCCCGCATCACCGTCTTTGGTGTTGGCGGCGGCGGCGGCAATGCCGTCAACAACATGATCACAGCGGGTCTTGAAGGCGTCGACTTCGTCGTTGCCAACACCGACGCGCAGGCGCTGACCATGACCAAGGCAGAACGGGTCATCCAGATGGGTGTCGCCGTGACCGAGGGTCTGGGCGCCGGCTCGCAGCCGGAAGTCGGCCGCGCGGCTGCTGAAGAGTGCATTGATGAGATCATCGATCACCTGCATGGCACCCACATGTGCTTCGTCACCGCCGGCATGGGCGGCGGCACCGGCACCGGTGCAGCCCCGATCGTCGCGCAGGCCGCCCGCAACAAGGGCATCCTGACTGTCGGCGTCGTCACCAAGCCTTTCCATTTCGAAGGCCAGCGCCGCATGCGGCTCGCCGACCAGGGCATCGCCGAACTGCAGAAGTCGGTCGACACCCTGATCGTCATCCCGAACCAGAACCTCTTCCGCATCGCCAATGACCGCACGACGTTTGCCGATGCGTTCGCGATGGCCGACCAGGTCCTCTATTCGGGTGTTGCCTGCATCACCGACCTCATGGTCAAGGAAGGCCTCATCAACCTCGACTTCGCCGACGTCCGCTCGGTGATGCGCGAAATGGGTCGCGCCATGATGGGCACCGGCGAAGCCTCGGGCGAGGGCCGCGCAATGGCCGCTGCCGAAGCTGCGATCGCCAACCCGCTGCTCGACGAAACCTCGATGAAGGGCGCACAGGGCCTCTTGATCTCGATCACCGGTGGTCGCGACCTGACCCTGTTCGAACTCGACGAAGCTGCGACCCGCATCCGCGAAGAAGTCGATCCGGACGCCAACATCATCCTCGGCGCCACGTTCGACGAAGAACTTGAAGGCCTGATCCGCGTATCGGTCGTTGCCACCGGTATCGATCGCACGGCCGCGGAGGTAGCCGGTCGTTCGGCCGACTTTCGTTCGGTAGCAGCGCAGAAGCCGATCATCCGTCCGTCCGCAGCCATTCCGGCACAGCAGCCGGCGGTTCCCCAGCACCAGCCCGCTCCGGTCCAGCAGCCGGTCGCCCAGCCGGTGCAGCAGCAGAACTCCGTCGACCAGATCGCGCTTGCGATCCGCGAAGCGGAAATGGAACGCGAACTCGACATCGCAACCCGCGCCGCCACCCAGGCTCCGGCTCCGATGCAGCAGGCTCACGACGACTTTCGTCCCCAGAGCAAGCTCTTTGCCGGTGCCGCACCGGTAGAAGCCGCTCCGGTCATGCGCCAGCCGGCTCCAGTTCAGCGTCCGGTCGAAATGCCGGTTCACGCACAGGTCCAGCCGCAGCCGGTTCAGCGCCAGGAGCCGATCGCTCCGGTGGTGCGCCAGCAGGCCGAGCCGGTTCGCATGCCGAAGGTCGAGGACTTCCCGCCCGTCGTAAAGGCCGAGATGGACCAGCGCGCCCAGCCGGCGCCGCAGTTGCAGGAAGAGCGCGGCCCGATGGGTCTTCTCAACCGCATCACCAGCTCGCTCGGCCTGCGCGAAAGGGAAAGCCCCAGCGTCAACGCCGACATGACGGCCGGTGCGCCGAGTGCGGCTTCCCAGCAGCGCCGTCCGCTTTCGCCGGAGGCCAGCCTCTATGCGCCGCGTCGCGGCCAGCTTGACGATCACGGTCGCGCCGCACCGCAGGCGCGCTCGCACGAAGATGATCAGCTCGAGATCCCGGCGTTCCTGCGCCGTCAATCGAACTGATTTGAAGGCCCGTTCCTTCACCTTGCCGAATGCCCGGGCTACCGCCCGGGCATTTTTGTATTTCTAGCATTCTTTCAATAGGTTGCCGGCGTCGAACGGCGTGTTACAGATGCGTAACAAAACGAAACGAACAGTGATTTGGAATGGTGCCTCAGAACCACTATTTTCAAGCTCGGAATTGGGGATGCATGCGATTCGATCACGCGCTGTCTGTTCGAAACGCAGAGTTCCGGCCTTTGGGCCGAAACTCTCGGGCGCCTTTCTTGCGCCCTGAAAACCGCTGCATCCGCCTGATGTTTGGGCCTTATGGCCATAGGTATTGAAAGTGACGACGAGAATGGGAATCGAACTGCTCGGATTTCAGACCACGATTGCTAGCCCGGTAACGCTCAAGGGAATTGGCGTTCATTCGGGCGCCGAGGTGGAAATCACCTTTCATCCGGCCGAAGCCGATGCGGGCATCGTTTTCCAGCGCGTTCTCGCCAACGGCCGCCTGAGCGAGTTCAAGGCGGTTTCCTCGCAGGTCGGCAACACCGATCTCTGCACCGTTCTCGGCATGTCGCCGGCCACCTCGATCGCAACCATCGAGCATGTGATGGCCGCCATCTACGCGCTCGGCCTCGACAACCTCACCATCGAGGTTCATGGCGCCGAGATGCCGATCATGGACGGCAGCTCCGAACCCTTCATCGATGCGATCGAGCAGGTGGGCGTTCGCGCGCTGGCGGTCAAGCGTCGTTACATCCGCGTGATCAAGCCGGTGCGGATCGAATCAGGTGCGTCCTGGTCGGAATTCACGCCCTATGACGGTATGCGCTTCGAGGTCGAGATCGATTTCGACTGCCCGCTGATCGGTCGCCAGGCCTGGAAGGGCGACATGACGCCTTCGGTGTTCAAGCGCGAACTGTCGCGTGCCCGCACCTTCGGCTTCATGCGCGACGTCGAGCGCCTCTGGGCTGCCGGCTACGCGCTGGGCTCGTCGCTGGAAAACTCGGTCGTGATCTCCGATGACGATTCGGTCATCAATGTCGAAGGCCTTCGCTATACGGACGAATTCGTGCGCCACAAGACGCTCGACGCCGTTGGCGACCTTTCGCTTGCCGGCGCACCGTTTATCGGCTGCTACCGTTCTTATCGCGGTGGTCACAAGATGAACGCAAATGTGCTCAAGGCTCTGCTCAGTGATCCCTCGGCCTACGAGGTCGTCGAAACCGCCACGCCACGTCAGCGCACCCGTGCGCGCGACATGGTTGCGGTTGCAGTTCCGGGCTTCGCGCCCTGGTCCGCATAACAACAAAAAGACACTCTCCTCCAGTCGCCGGCCGAAAGGCCGGCATTTTCATGTCGGCGCCGCCATAAATTTGCATGAATCACCGATCATGACGTTGCGGCATTGAGGCAACTTGCTCTAAAAGCGCATGTCTGGCGGGGTCGATGCCCGCAGAATGGAACGGGAATATCCGATGGTTCTTGCAGTTTCTGTTGATTTGAAAAAGTCAGCGCGTGTGTTCGCCGTGGTAGTCGCGGCCGTTGCCGGCAGCGCCCTGATTACCGCCTGCCAGAACGATCCCGATATCGACATCACCAAGCTGACGGCCGAGACCGATCCGCCGGAGGTGCTGTACAACCAGGGTCTCGCCAACCTCAATGCCGGCAAGACCACGGAAGCGGCGCGCAAGTTCGAAGCGCTCGACCGGCAGCATCCTTTCTCCGAATACGCGCGCAAGGCGCTCGTGATGAACGCCTTCGTCAGCTATCGCAACGGCCAGTACCAGGAGGCGATCAATTCCACCGGGCGCTACCTGAACCTCTATCCGCAGTCGGAAGATGCGGCCTATGCGCAGTACATTCAGGGGCTTGCCTATACCAAGCAGATCCCGGGCGTGACGCAGGACCAGAAGCCGGCCTTTAAGGCGATCGAGGCGATGCAGGCCGTCGTCGACAAGTATCCGGACTCGCAATATGTCGAGGATGCCCAGGCGAAGATCCGCTTTGCCCGCGACCAGCTCGCCGGCAAGGAAATGCAGGTCGGCCGCTATTATCTCGAGCGCAAGGAATACCTCGCCGCCGTGTCGCGTTTCCGCACCGTCGTCGAGAAGTATCCCAATACCAACCAGGTCGAAGAAGCACTGGCCCGTCTGGTCGAAGCCTATTACGCAATGGGCGTGGCCTCCGAAGCGCAGACCGCTGCCGCCGTTCTCGGACACAACTATCCGGACAGCCAGTGGTATGGTGATTCCTTCAAGCTGTTGCAGTCGGGTGGCCTCGAGCCTCGCGAAAGCGGCAATTCCTGGATTGCGCGCGCAGGCAAGAAGCTGATCGGCGCCTGACACGGAAGATTTGACCCCGGATGCTCGCCCAGATCTCGATCCGCGATATCGTCCTGATTGAACGGCTTGATCTGGCGTTCGAGGCCGGCCTGTCCGTGTTGACCGGTGAGACAGGTGCCGGAAAATCGATCCTGCTCGACAGCCTGTCGCTGGCCCTTGGCGGGCGCGGCGACGGCTCGCTCGTGCGTCACGGCTCGGACAAGGGCCAGGTGACGGCGGTCTTCGACGTGCCGATGGGGCACTCGGCACGGCTGATGCTGCGTGACAACGGCGTCGACGATGATGGCGATCTGATTTTCCGTCGCGTGCAGTCGGCCGATGGCCGCACCAAGGCTTTCGTCAACGATCAGCCGGTCAGCGTTCAATTGATGCGGCAACTTGGCCAGACACTGGTCGAAATCCACGGGCAGCATGACGACCGCGCGCTTGTCGATATCGACGCGCACCGCACGCTTCTCGACGCCTTTGGCGGCACGACCGACGAGGCAGAGCAGGTCTCCGGCCTCTACCGCGCCTGGAAAGATGCCGAACGCGGACTGAAGAAGCATCGCGAGCGCGTCGAGGCGGCAGCACGCGAAGCGGACTATCTGCGCTCCTCTGTCGAAGAACTGGAAAAGCTCAGCCCGCGCGATGGCGAAGAGGACGAGCTTGCCGAAAAGCGCGCGCGGATGATGAAGTCCGAGCGGATCGCCGGCGACATCAACGAAGCCTCCGAATTTCTCAACGGCAACGGCTCGCCGGTTCCATTGATTGCCTCGCTGGTGCGCCGGCTGGAGCGCAAGAGCCATGAGGCGCCGGGGCTGCTGGAAGAAACCGTCGAGCTCTTGGATGCCGCGCTGAACCAGCTTTCGGATGCGCAAATGGCCGTCGAGCGAGCGCTGCGCAACACCGAATTCGACCCGAAGGAATTGGAGCGGGTGGAGGAGCGCCTGTTTGCGCTTCGTGGCGCCAGCCGAAAATATTCCGTGCCGGTCGCCGAGCTTCCGGCGCTGGCGGTGCGGATGATTTCCGACCTGGCCGACCTCGATGCCGGCGAGGAGAAGCTGAAGCAACTCGACATGCAGGTTGTTGCGGCACGGGTGGCTTTCGACGCTGCGGCGCGCACCTTGTCCGACAAGCGACAGAACACGGCGTCGGCGCTGTCTGCTGCAGTCATGGCCGAGCTGCCGGCGCTGAAGCTCGAACGTGCCCGCTTCATGGTCGAAGTGCAGAGCGATGCGGCCCAGCCGACCGTCGACGGCATCGATCTGGTCGAATTCCATGTCCAGACCAATCCGGGCACCCGGCCGGGGCCGATCATGAAGGTGGCTTCGGGCGGCGAACTTTCGCGCTTCCTGCTGGCGCTGAAGGTGGCGCTTGCCGACCGCGGCTCGGCGCCGACCCTCGTCTTCGACGAAATCGACACCGGAGTCGGTGGCGCGGTCGCGGATGCCATCGGCCAGCGACTGAAGCGCCTTTCCGGCACGGTGCAGGTGCTTTCGGTCACCCATGCGCCGCAGGTTGCCGCACGCGCGGCGACGCATCTGCTGATCTCCAAGGGACCATCGACCGAAAAGGCCGAGATGATCTCGACCCGCGTCGCCCGAATGGACGACAAGGCCCGCACCGAGGAAATCGCCCGCATGCTCGCCGGTGCCTCGATCACCGAAGAGGCGAGGGCGGCCGCCGCCCGATTGCTTTCCGGCAACGGTTAGTGCCCGCTACGCCTTCTCGCCAAGTTGTCTCCCGGTCGAGCGCGTGTCTTTATTAGGCGTTGCGCGGATATGCGAGCTTTGGCATGTGGGAACAGCTCCAGCAGCGAATTCAGCTTCGACTGGACCAGATGCGCAAGCATCCGGAACTGATCCTGCTCTATTCTCTCGCCTTCGTCGGCTACATCCTGACGATGAAGGAAGCCAACAAACAGCTGGGGGTGATCGGCATCCTGGCGGTGGTGGCCGGCACGGCGCTCATCCCCTATCTGGTCGCGCGACTTCGCGGCGCGCGCAGCATCGAACTGCCGGACGAGAAGGACGATGGCGCCGCACCGCTCGGGTTTCTGCGCTCCAGCGCTGAGGATGACCGCCCGTACCTGGTGCGTGTCCCGCCATCGACGGCGGTTGCCTATGATGTCATCCGCAAGGCGCAGGACGTCTTTCAGAGCGACGCGATCGATCCGGAGGAGGATATGAAAGCCTTCTTCTCCGATCCCTACAGCCTGATCTGCCTGCAGGACTCCGACGACAATATCTACGGTTTCACCGACTACTACGCCTTCGAGAAGAAGCACTTCAAGCTGTTCCTGCAAGGTGACTATGGCTTCGACGACCTGCTTGCCAACGGGTTGCTTGTCCATCCGAAGGCGCGCAAGGCCAAGGTGGTCTATCTCGCTACCATCCTCAATCTCAGCTACCTGCTCGATTCCATGCGCAGCGAACGCCGGCGGCAGAACGGCATCCTCGTCTGGGCGACGGTGTCGGCGATCCTGGAGTACCAGGAGTTTCCGCCCGAAGGTATCGACCTCTATGGCATCGGCTGGGACAAGGGCGGCGCCGCCATCCTGAAAATGTTCGGCCTCGATCCGGTTGGTCGCGTCATGCGCGGCCTTGCGGAAGGCAAATGGATCTACACCAGACGCGGCGTCCACCGGCAGGATTTGGAAGGGATACGCGCGCGCTACCAGAAGCGATACGAGCGCTGGTGTGAGTTGGAGATCCGCCGCTGCGCCGACGTCGAGCCAAGTGTCGCTCCGGCCGGATGATCAGGGGAGACCGATAACGGCCGCTCTTTTCTTTCCCGACAGTTGCTCTAAAAAACGACTCCCAATCCGGAGTCGTCGCGCATGTCCAGTGAACTGAAACCCGTCGAGAAGCTGAACGAAACGGAAGCCGCCGAGGAGCTGGCCTTTCTCGCCTCCGAGCTTGCCCGGCACGACGCGCTCTATCATGGCAACGACGCGCCGGAGATCACGGATGCGGACTATGACGCGCTGAAGCGGCGCAACGATGCGATCGAGGCGCAGTTTCCGGCGCTTGCGCGCGAGGACAGCCCATCGAAGAAGGTGGGGGCAGCGCCATCCGTTACCTTCCAGCCGGTCGTTCATGCCCGGCCGATGCTGTCGCTCGACAACACGTTTTCCGACGAGGACGCCCGCGATTTCGTCGCCTCGGTCTACCGCTTCCTCGGGCAGCTGCCGGATAATTCGATCGCCTTTACCGCCGAGCCGAAGATCGACGGCCTCTCGATGTCGCTGCGCTACGAGAACCGGCGGCTGGTGACGGCGGCGACCCGTGGCGACGGCACAACAGGTGAAAACGTCACCGCCAATATCCGCACCATCGGCATGATCCCGCAGACGCTGCCGGCCGGCGCTCCTGAGATCGTCGAGGTGCGCGGCGAAATCTACATGGCGAAGTCCGACTTTGCCGCACTCAACGCCGAGATGGCAGCGCTCGGCAAGCCGCTCTACGTCAACCCGCGCAACACCGCTTCCGGGTCGCTCCGCCAGCTCGACGCCAAGGTGACTGCCAGCCGCAAGCTGCGCTTCTTTGCCTATGCCTGGGGCGAAATGTCGGAAATGCCTGCCGATACCCAATTCGGCATGGTCGAGGCATTCAAGGCCTGGGGTTTCCCGGTCAATCCACTGATGCAGCGGATTTCGTCGGCCGACGAGCTGCTGACGCATTACCACCATATCGAGCGCGAACGGCCTGATCTCGACTATGATATCGACGGCGTCGTCTACAAGGTCGACCGGCTCGACCTGCAGGCGCGGCTCGGTTTCCGCTCGCGCTCGCCCCGCTGGGCGACGGCGCACAAGTTCCCGGCCGAGCAGGCATTTACGCGGCTGACGGCCATAGACATCCAGGTGGGGCGCACCGGCGCGCTGACGCCGGTGGCACGGCTGGAGCCGATCACCGTCGGCGGCGTCGTCGTGACCAATGCGACGCTGCACAACGAGGATTACATCAAGGGGCTCGGCAACAGCGGCGAACCGATCCGCGAGGGTCGCGACATCCGTATCGGCGACATGGTGATCGTCCAGCGGGCGGGCGACGTCATCCCGCAGATCGTCGACGTGGTGATGGACGAGCGCAAGGAGGGGAGCGAGCCCTATCGTTTTCCGACGACATGCCCGGTCTGCGGCAGCCATGCGGTGCGCGACATCAACGAGAAGTCCGGCAAGGTGGATGCAGTGCGCCGCTGCACCGGCGGCTTCGTCTGCCGGGCGCAGGCGGTCGAGCATCTCAAGCATTTCGTCTCGCGCAATGCCTATGACATCGAAGGCCTCGGCTCCAAGCAGATCGAGTTCTTCTTCGAGAGCGAGGATCCGACGCTGTCGATCCGCACGGCGGCCGACATCTTCACGCTGGAAAAGCGCCAGGAGACGTCGCTGACAAAGCTCGAAAACATCGACGGCTTCGGCCGCGTCAGCGTGCGCAAGCTCTATGACGCGATCAACACCCGCCGCTCGATCGCGCTGCATCGCTTCATCTACGCGCTTGGCATCCGCCATGTCGGGGAGACCACGGCCAAGCTGCTCGCGCGCTCCTACGGCACCTACGAGGCCTTCGGCGCAGCCATGAGCGAAGCCGGCACCTTTACGGGTGATGCCTGGAACGAACTCAACAGTATCGACGGCATCGGCGAAGTCGTCGCCCGCGCCATCGTCGAGTTCTACAAGGAGCCGAGGAACCTTGAAGTGGTGACGCGACTGCTTGCCGAAGTGACGCCCGAAGGGGCGGAGATACCGGTTGCGAGCGACAGCCCGGTCGCCGGCAAGACCGTGGTCTTCACCGGTTCGCTCGAAAAGATGACGCGCGATGAGGCCAAGGCCAAGGCGGAAAGCCTCGGCGCCAAGGTGGCAGGTTCCGTGTCGAAGAAGACCGATATCGTCGTCGCCGGCCCGGGAGCGGGCTCCAAGCTCGACAAGGCGCGCGAACTCGGCGTGCAGACGATGGACGAGGACGAGTGGCTGGCGCTGATCGGGGGCTGATGCCCACGATCAGGGGCGCTGGCAGGCGTTGTCGTTATGCCTGTTCCGCGTCGTAGGCTTCGGATGCTGCCTTCAGCGCGGCGATGTCGTCGGCGCAGATGACATTGCGCAGCGCGTCGAACTTCGACCTCTCCCATCGGTAGATGCCGAGTGAGAGCAACGTCTCGATGTCTGCTTCGGGAAAGCGCTGGCGAACGGGGCGGGCCGGATTGCCGGCAACGATGGTGTAAGCCGACACGTCTCTGGTGACGATCGCGCCCGAAGCGATGACGGCGCCTTCACCAAGGGTGACTCCCGGCATGATCATGGCGCGCATGCCGATCCAGGCGCCGTCGCCGATGATCGTGTCGCCCTTGCCGATATAGGCTTCGCCAATCATATCGATGAACGGATAGAGGCTGACCCAATCGGTGCGGTGGGTGTGGTTGCCACCCATCAGGATTACCGCCTCGGCACCGATCGCGACGTAGTCTCCGATCCGCAACTGGTCGATCGGCCATTGCGGCTCCCAGGCCTTGAGGCTGTAGTCGTCGCCATAGAGGTAGCGAACGACGCTCTCCTCGAAGGAACCCGTCCAAGCGTTGCTGTAGTAGCTGTTGGTGCCGCGCACATGGATATTCGGGTTGCGCACGGTCTCGTGCAAAAGCTCGACCTTGGACCAATGCTTGGCTTCGACATTCATGGACATGGGGCTTCCTCATTCTGCTCATTGCAAGCGTCAGCGACGGCTCACTCGCCTTCTCGACGTATGGGTTCCCCAACTATCCGGTTTTTCGGGCAATTTCTCCCCAAAACCTCTGCGGCCGATAGCCTCGCTCATAGTTGCGTGCACCGGATCAGACAAAAAAAAGCGCCCGCCGCGAAACGCGGCGGGCGCAAGGCAAGGGGATTGCGTCAGATCAGGAGGCCTGCTGCTGGGCGGCTTCCATGTCCATCCACATGAATTCCCAGACGTGGCCGTCGAGATCCTGGAAGCTGATGCCGTACATGAAGCCGTAGTCGAGTGCCGGCTTCCAGGGCTTGGCACCGGCAGCGAGTGCCTTGGCGAGCATGTCGTCGCATTCGGCGCGGCTCGAGGCGGAAAGGGCGGTGATGACCTCGGTGCCCTTGCTGGCATCGCTGATCTCGCCGGTGATGAAACCGCGGAACTTCGGTTCGGTCAAAAGCATGACGAAAATATTGTCCGAGATCACCGTGCAGGCGGCCGTGTCGTCGGAGAACTGCTCGTTGAAGGTATAGCCGAGTGCCGCGAAAAAGGCCCGGGACGCCTTCAGGTCCTTGACGGGCAGGTTTACAAAAATCATGCGCATGGAATGCTCCTCGTAGGGATTTTCTTGATTGAACATAACTAGGACGTTCGGCGTGACACGCAGCCGACAGCCGTTCAGACATTTTTTGAGAAATGCGAAGTGTCCCCGCTGATGTGGTGTGCAATCATAGGTTTTCAAGCATTTCCGGTTCACCCGAGATTACTGGCAATTCGCTCGGCAAGGTGCCGGCGGCGCGCTCGAAATGGGCGAGCACATCTGGAACGGCGGCGAGTGCCACACGAGGCCGATCAGAGTTTGGCGGTCCATGCTGAATCCGCATCGTTTGCACCTCGCACATTTCTGGCGGATGTTCCATGGTCTCCGGACCTCGTGAAGAGGTGCGGCGAGCAACGATGACTGTCGGCGCCCGGGATGTGAGGAGACACGATGCGTTTGAACCAGGTGACGGTGACGATGCCCGATCTCGATGCGGGGTGGGAGTTCTACCGCACGCTCTGGCTGCAGCCGATCGTCGATGCGCGGCCGCATTATGTGCGCTTCGTCTGCCCGGATGGCGGCAGTTCGTTTTCGCTGCATCAGGGCGAGGCGGGCGGCAGCGGCACAACCGTCTACTTCGAGTGCGACGATCTGGATCTGACCGTCAGCCGGCTGATCGAGGCCGGTATCCTGTTTGCGAGCAGTCCCGCCGACAAGAGCTGGCTGTGGCGGGAAGCCGAAATCTTTGATCCCGCCGGCAACCGCATCGTACTTTATTTCGCAGGCGCCAACAGGCTCGATCCGCCCTGGCGGGTGCCGAGTTCCGCCCACAGCTGAGCTTGCCCGCCCGGACCGTGCGATAATTGGCTTGGCTCTATTCGCAGCGGCACCAATTCCGTTTGTCTTTTTGCGCTGCACAAGATAGAGGTTTGCAGCCAAATTTTGTGCAATTGCCTTTTCGCGGAGCGGGCCAAGAGCCACAGGCCGCGGGGCGGGGCGCTAGCGGCGCCTTCGCGGATTGGAGGGTCCGGATTTGAAGACCATCACCACCATCACCGAGCTGCGCGCAGCCCTTGCCGAATACCGGCGGGCAGGCAAGACGGTCGGGCTCGTGCCGACCATGGGCTATCTGCATGTCGGCCATATGGAGCTTGTGCGCCGTGCGCGCGGGCAAAATGACGTCGTCGTTGCCAGCATCTTCGTCAATCCGCTGCAGTTCGGCCCCAACGAAGACTTGAGCAAATATCCGCGCGATCTCGCCCGCGATCAGGCGATGCTGGAAGAGGGCGGCGTCGACTTCCTGTTTTCGCCAGGGGTGTCCGACATGTATCCGCGACCGATGGAAACGGTGGTCGACGTGCCGAAGCTCGGCTCCGAGCTTGAAGGTTCCGTGCGTCCCGGCCACTTTGCCGGCGTTGCGACTGTCGTCACCAAGCTGTTCAACATCGTGCAGCCGGACCGCGCCTATTTCGGCGAGAAGGATTTCCAGCAGCTGCAGATCATTCGCCGTATGGTCGATGATCTCGCCCAGCCGGTGGAGATCATCGGCGTGCCGACGGTGCGCGAGGCCGATGGGCTCGCCTGTTCGTCGCGCAATGTCTACCTCAGCGCCGCTGAGCGTGAAGCGGCTGCCATCGTGCCGAAGGCACTTGCCGAGGCCGAGCGGCTGGTCGCGTCCGGGATCACCGATGCCGTCGAAGTGGAAAGGGCCGTGACGGCTTTTCTTTCCGCCGAACCGCTGGCTCGACCCGAAGTCGTGGCGCTGCGCGATCCTGGCACGCTCGAAACAATTCAAGAGATCGGTGACAAGCCGGTGCTGCTGCTGCTCTTCGTGCGCTTCGGCACGACGAAGCTGCTCGACAACCGCGTGATTGCCGCCAAATCCGCCCATTTTGCAAAGGTTGCCTGAGAATGAGCGTACAATCTGCCAGACGCCGCCTGAGCCCTGCCAATATCGAGGCGCTGAAGGGCGAGCGCCCGATCGTCAGCCTGACGGCCTATACGACACCGATTGCCCGGCTGCTCGATCCGCATGTCGATTTCCTGTTGGTCGGCGATTCGCTCGGCATGGTGCTCTACGGTCTCGACACCACCGTCGGCGTCACGCTCGAGATGATGATCGCCCATGGCCAGGCGGTCATGCGCGGCTCGGAGCGCTCCTGCATTGTCATCGACCTGCCGTTCGGCTCCTACCAGGAATCCAAGGAACAGGCCTTCCGAAGTGCTGCACGCGTTTTGAAGGAAACCGGCTGTAGCGCCGTGAAGCTCGAGGGTGGCGCCGAGATGGCCGAGACGGTCGAGTTCCTCGTCAGCCGCGGCATTCCGGTTCTCGGCCATGTCGGGCTGATGCCGCAGCTCGTCAACACCACCGGCGGCTATCGCTCGGTCGGTCGCAACGAGAAGGAAGTGGCCAAGATCCGCCGCGACGCCAAGGCGATCGACGATGCCGGCGCTTTTGCGATCGTCGTCGAAGGCACCGTCGAGCCGGTTGCGCGCGAGATCACCGGGGAATTGCGCTCGCCGACCATCGGCATCGGCGCATCGCCGGCCTGCGACGGCCAGATCCTCGTCTCTGACGATATGCTGGGCCTGTTCAACGACTTCAAGCCCCGCTTCGTCAAACATTTTGCCGAACTGGCGCCGGCGATCTCGAAGGCTGCGGAGGAATACGCCAACGAGGTCAAGGCGCGCACGTTCCCGGGTGTCGAGCATACGTTCCAGGTCAAGCGCTGACACATCTCTTTGCACGACCTGGCCGCGCCAACGAGCACACGGCGACTTTGAACAGGAGGGCGCAGGTCATGCGGCTTGCGCCCTATCCCACTGGGGGAGCGATCTTCGGATAAATGCCCCACCGCCAGGTGGTCGGTGGCGAGGCGGCGGTGAAAAAACGGCGATCGCTTATCGACCCGTGCGCATTTCGTTCAAGCCTGCCGCGGTCAGGCATCATAAAATTCAATCATTGTATAAGCGCAATTGAATTGTTGGTCGGGGCGGGAACGCCTATCTGTCCGGCACAGGACGACAGCCGCGCGCGCCTTGAGGTGCACAGTCGCTGTCGCAGTTTTGAAATGCTGCATGTGGCCTTGATCGATCCCGATTAAAGACGGCATGCCGCGGGCGCCCATTGCCGGCGCCGCGGGAGGATTCCATGAGAAAAGACGAATTCTGGGAAGGCGTGCGCGGCGGCTTCCCGATCATGCTAGCGGCGTCACCCTTTGGCGCGCTGTTCGGTGCGCTTGCGGTCGACAATGGTTTTACCATCGCCGATACCGTGTTCATGAGCGCGACGGTTTATGCCGGCGCCAGCCAGATGGTCGGCATCGAGCTGTTCGGCAACCATGTCCAGCCATGGCTGGTGGTGCTTTCGGTCTTCGCCGTCAACTTCCGCCACGTGCTCTATTCCGCCTCGATCGCCAAATACATCCGGCATTTCACCCCGGTCCAGAAGTTCTTTGCCTTCTTCCTGCTGGTCGATCCGCAATATGCCGAGACCGAGAAGCGCGGCGAGCGTGGCCTGCCGGTGACCTTCCCCTGGTATCTCGGCTTCGGCCTGGTGATCTATTTCCCCTGGATCTTCAACACGCTGCTTGGCGCGATCTTCGGTCAGTTGATCGGCGATCCCAAGGCCATCGGCCTCGACGTGCTCTTGCCGATCTACTTCCTCGGCCTGGTGATGGGTTTTCGCAAGCGTGACCGCTTTTTGCCGATCGTTGCGGTTTCTGCCGTGGCGTCGGTTGCCGGCATGCATCTCGTCGGCTCGCCCTGGCATGTCAGCATCGGGGCGCTGGCGGGCGTGCTGCTCGCCGCCTGCCTGCCGCCGACCGAGACGGTTTCGGCACCGCCCGTCGCCATCGAGAAGGAGGCCTGAGCCATGGACCCGCAACACCTCAATCTCATCTATCTGATCATCGCGGCGGCCGCTGCGACCTTCATCACCCGCATCGGTGGCTATGTGCTCATCACCCAGATGAAGCAGATCCCGCCGCGGCTCGAATCGGCATTGAACGCCGTTCCGGCGGCGGTGCTGACGACGCTGGTGGCGCCGGCCTTCGTCTATGGCGGCTTCGACGTCGCGGTCTCGATGTTCGTCGCCTTCGCCATTGCGCTCGGGCTTAATCTCTCCACCTTGCGCATGCTCGTCATCGGCTGGGTGGTGGTGATGCTGATCCGGCATCTCGTCCTGTAGGTTCCTCACCGCCTTTGTGCGGGCAATCCCTGTCGCTGGTCGTGTCGTCGAAGACGGCGCGGGCAGGGCAGGGTGCGCTGAACGCTCCGGCGTTGGCTTCGGGCGCGTCCTGGATTATCATCCTCTGATTGCCGGAGAGGTACGGCTGCGCCGCGCGCCCTGTCTGACGCGCAAAGGTCGCGGTTGCACTTTGACTTGCTGCAGCCTCCCGGTGGTGGAGGAGCGACCATGATTACCAGGATCTCGATTGCCCTTTTGCTCGCGCTTGCGCCTGCGACGGCCTTTGCCAACCAGTGCCCCACCATGATGGCTGCGATCGATGCGGCCATCCCGACGGCCTCTCTTTCCGAGGCCGACATGGCGAAGGTCACGGCGCTGCGCAAGCAGGGCGAAGACCAGCACAAGGCCGGCGATCACGCCGCGTCGGAGGCAACGCTCGGCCAGGCCAAGAAACTGTTGGGAATCTGAAAGGAAAAGCCGGGGCTTCCCCCAAGCCTTTGTGCTTCTTCTTGAAAGCCGGCGTCAGAGCGGGATGAGGAAAACTGCGTGCGGTTTTCCGGCCGCATCTCGCCCCAATTTGCTACAGCGCCGGGCGCTCTCCCGGATTCGCTTGTTGCGCTTTAAGCTCTTGTTTTTGCGCATGTCGTTATCGCAAAACCACTGCGCACCTTTGCGCGACATGCTTTGGGGACTGGAAACGCGCTTCAGCCCCTTCGCAATGCCCCACTCAGCGTGTGATGGCTTTCGTCGCGGTCTTCAGCCAGTTGCGGGTCTCGTCGCCCACCAACAGCGGCATCAGCTTTTCGCGCGTCTCGGCGTGGTAGGCGTTGAACCAGCCCAGTTCCTCGTCGGTCAGCAACGCCGGCAGCACCAGGCGGCTGTCGATCGGGCAATAGGTGATCGTGTCGAAGCCGAGCATCGCCAGGTCGCCGCCGGCGATCTCTTCGGCCGGTTGCACCACGATGAGGTTTTCGATGCGGATGCCGAAGGCGCCGGGGCGGTAATAGCCGGGCTCGTTCGACAGGATCATGCCGGGCAGCAGTTCCTGGGTTGAAAGCCGGGCGATGCGCTGCGGTCCCTCATGCACCGAGAGGTAGGAGCCGACGCCGTGGCCGGTGCCATGGGCGTAGTCGGCGCCAGCCTTCCACAGCGCGATGCGGGCCAAGGGGTCAAGGTCGACACCGCGCGAGCCCTTGGGGAAACGCGCGGTGCTGATGGCGATCATGCCCTTCAGCACCAGCGTGAAGAAGCGCTTCTGCTCTTCCGGAACCGCGCCGACCGCCACCGTGCGGGTGATGTCGGTGGTGCCGTTGATGTATTGCGCGCCGGAATCGATCAGGAACATGGTGCCTGCTTCGATCGCGCGGTCGGTTTCGGTCGTCACGCGGTAGTGCATGATCGCCGCATGCGAGCCGGCACCGGAGATGGTGTCGAAGGAAATGTCCTTGAGTGGGTTTTGCATGCGCTCGCCGACGGTGGCACGGGCGGCTTCCAGCTGGTTGGCAGCGCCGATCTCGGTGACGGTGCCGGGCTCGGCCTTGTCGAGCCAGGCGAGGAATTCGACCATCGCGGCGCCATCCTGCAGATGCGCGCGGGTCGAGCCCTCGATCTCGGCCCTGTTCTTCTGGGCGCGGGGCAGGCGGGCTGGGTCGACGGCCTCGACGACCTTGCCGCCCTTGGAGCGGATCAGCTCGGAAATGGCGAAGGAGGCAAGGTCCGGGTCGAGCATGACGGCAGCACCCGCAGTACTGAGCGTCGACAGGCGGTCGTCGAAGGTCGAGGGTGCTGCGATCTCGGCGATCTGGGTGAGATAGGCTTCCTGCTCGATGCCGGTCTTGCGCTTGTCGAGGAAGATCTCGGCGCGGCCGTCGGCATGGATGATGGCGCGGGCGAGCGGATGCGGCGTGTGCGGCACGTCGGTACCGCGGATATTGAAGGTCCAGGCGACGGAGGAGGGGTCGGTCAAAACCACGGCGCTGGCACCGGCCTTTTCGAGGCCGCCAGCGATGGTCGCGATCTTGTCCTTGGCAAGCTCGCCGGCCTGCTCGATCGGCTGGATGGAGACGCGGCCGAGCGGGGCTGCCGGGCGACCGGTCCAGATGCGGTCGAGCGGGTTGTGGTCGAGGAAGACGAGCGAGCCGCCGAGGACGGCAAGCGCCTTTTCCAGCCGGCGCACTTCAGCGCCTGTGTGCAGCCACGGGTCGATGCCGAGCCTGAAGCCCTTGGTGCCGTTATTTTCCAGCCAGAGATGCGGCGGCTCGCCGATGAGATCGCCGCCGATAAAGACCTGGCCGTCGACCTGTTCCTTCAGCTGGGTCACGTAACGTCCATCGACGAAAACGACAGCCTGACGCTGCGTAATGAGGGCGACGCCGGCGGAACCGGTAAAGCCGGTGAGCCAGGAAAGCCGCTCCGACGATGCCGGCACATACTCGCCCTGGAACTCGTCGGCACGGGGTACGAGAAACCCGTCGATGCCGAGGGCGGCGAAGGTGGCGCGCAAGGCTTCTGTGCGCTCCTTGCCGAACTGGGGCGTGGAGGTGACTTCAAAGGACTGAAACATGAGGGATTTCCGGTAAATTGGGCGGAGAACCGCGGGAAAGATGCGCGATCTTAGCGGAAACGTCCATGGGGAGGAAAGAGGCGAGATCCTGCCGGGCATGCCGGCGGCAGGACGTGCACAGAATCAGAGCATTTCCAGGAAAAGTGCGAAGCGGTTTTCCGTCAGGAAATGTGTAAAAACAAAGAGATAGAGCGTTTTTGCGATTCCGCATAAATCGGAAATGCTTTAGAGGGCGATTGCTCATTTACCATACATATGCGCTTTCTGCATGGCTCCTATGCCAAGAAGCTGCTATCTCTATCGGAATAATAGTTTATAAGCCGCCTCAACGAACACGGACGAACATCCGGTGGTTCAAAAGCCTGCAGTTCCGAGAATAGTTGATCACTCTGTTCTCCTCCTCCCTCAAGGGTGGTCAATTTCGGAACGGTAGACGCCCGCTCGAGCGCTCCTCCTCCTCAGGCTCGCGGGCATGGTTCGGTCTCAAGCCGAACCAGCAGGCGATGCCCCTGGCATCGCCTTTGTTTCGAAGGGCCGCCCGTCATGAAAGACGTGGCGGCCTTTTCGTTTTTCTTCGGCTTGGCTTTTTGGCGCTGGCACCCTGACATCAACGGCTCTTTCGTGCGCCGTTATGGAGCACGTGCCACAAGATGATTTTGCACAAGGTCACAATCCCGATATTGTGGACGAGTTCGGTTTCCCAACAGAGTGCGCCACCCGAAGGAGACGTGGGAGCGTGGTCGAGAAATCAATCCACCGCCGCCTTGTTGCGATCCTCGTCGCCGATGTGGTCGGCTATTCCCGCATGATGGAAGCCGATGAAGCCGGGACGTATGAGACGCTGAAGGAGCGGCGAAGTCATGTGCTCTACCCGGTGGTGCGCGCCCATGGAGGACGCATCGTCAAGCTGATGGGCGACGGCGTGCTGGTCGAATTCGCCAGCGCGATTGACGTCGTCGAGGCCGCGCTCGAGCTTCAGCGGAAGATGGCGGAGGCGAATGCCGGTGTTCCAGAACCCAGCGAGATCCTGCTCCGCATCGGCATCAACATCGGCGATGTCATCGGCGAGGGTTCAGACATTTATGGCGAGGGGGTCAACATCGCAGCGCGACTGGAAGCGCTGGCCGAGCCGGGTGGCATCTGCATGTCCGAGAAGGTGCACAATGAAGTCCGAGGCAAGATCCCCGTCGTGATGAAAGACCTCGGACTGGTGCAGCTCAAGAACATTGCTGCGCCGGTCAGGATCTTCGGAATGGAGACGGCCCGGGCACTGCTCCAAACGACACTTTCTCGCGGCAGGGAATTTACCACCATCGCCGTTCTGCCTCTCACGAACATGTCGGGAAGCACAGAGCAGGACTACTTCGCCGACGGCCTCACCGAGGACATCATCACCGAGCTGAGCCGCTTCCGGAATCTCTCCGTCGTCGCCAGAAACACCACGTTCAGCTACAGGGCCCAATCGGTGAACGTGGCGGAGGTGGGCCGGCAGCTCGGTGCGGAATTCGTCCTCGAAGGCAGTGTCCGGCTGGCTGGCCAGCGCCTGCGCGCCTCGGTGCAATTGATCGACACACAGACAGGGGCGCATGTCTTTGCCGAGAGATTCGATCGCGAAATGGCGGACATCTTCGCGGTCCAGGATCAAATCGTCGATGCGATCATAGGTCGCCTGTTTTTCAATCTTCAAGAGGTGGCCGGGGCCGTTCGCGCAAGGAGTTCGACGACGGATATCTCCGCCTATAGGTCCTGGCTCCGGGCAGGGGCTGCCTGGCGCAACGGTGACGAACAGGGTGCACGCGGGCACATGCAGGAGGCGATCCGCGTCGACCCGACCTATGCGCCCGCTCTCGCCTCGCTAGGATTGCTCTACGCATACTGGCGGTTCAGTGAGCCTGATGCTGCGACAGATGCCGGGCTTGAGGTTGAGTGCCAGGAATATGCCGCGCGGGCGATCGCTGCCGACAGAAACGATCCATTCGTCCTCACCAGCGTTGCTGCATGCTTTCTGTTGGTCGGGAAAATTGACGAGGCCCTGCGCTACTCCGACATTGCGATCTCGATGAGCCCGCGCGACATGAACGTCCTTGTCGCCCGAGGCATGATCCTTTCCTATGCGGGAATGCATGAAGAAGGCTTGGCGCTTGTCGAACGGGGCTGCAAGTTCGAGCCGCTCCTGCCGCCGGCGTTCCTCTCCAGTCTCGGGGACTGCTACTATCTCGCGCGCAGGTTCGATGCGGCATTGACCGCCTACGGAACCCTGATCGATCCGCCGTATTTCTTCCGATTGAACCAGGCGGCCTGTCTCGCCCAGCTCGGCAGGCCAGGCGGCCTGTCTCGCCCAGCTCGGCAGGGCGGAGGAGGCGGCAATCATAACGCGCGCGATGCCCGCGGCGTTCGATGCAGACGTCTACGCCCGAAACACCGCGAAGATTTGCTCCTTGTCAGAGGATGCGGAGCTCTGGCTGAACGGCTTCCGCAAAGCCGGCATATCCATCGCTCAGTTCTCCCACCGCCGTCCGGCGAAGGGATAGGCTGCAAACCGAGACCAGGTCAGGCTTTGCGAAGAAACCCTGCGGCTGTCGCTCCGGACGCGTGCCTCACTTCTCCAGGTGGATCGTCACCCAGCCGTTGCGCCAGATGGTGCGGACATGGCGCAGGTGCTGCCCGTTATAGGCGGCAAGCACCTTCCAGCGCTGCTCGGCAAGAATGCCCGAGAGGATCACCGAGCCGCCGGGGGCGAGGTTGGCGGTCAGTTGCGCTGCCATCTTCATCAGCGGACGGGCGAGGATGTTGGCGATGATCAGGTCGAAGGGGCCGTTGCCGCTGAAGGCGGTGGAGTGAAAGCCGGGGGCCGTCGCAAAGGTCATGCCGGTGACGACGCCGTTGCGGCGGGCATTTTCCTCGGCAACGCGGGTGGCGATCGGGTCGATGTCGGTGGCGAGCACCGTCACATGCAGGAGCTTCCAGGCAGCGATCGCCAGCACGCCGCTGCCGGTGCCGAGGTCGAGCACGTTGCGCACCGTGCGGGTGCGCGCCACGGTCGCCAGCACTTCGAGGCAGCCGGCGGTCGTGCCATGGTGGCCGGTGCCGAAGGCCTGGCCGGCCTCGATCTCGATGGCGATCTCACCGGTGCGGACCTTGTCGCGGTCATGGGAGCCATGCACGACGAAACGGCCGGCGCGCACGGGCGCCAGCCCCTCGAGCGACTTGGCGATCCAGTCGATATCCGGCAGCACTTCGCGTTCGATGGCAAGATGGGAAAAGTCGTCGGCAAGCGCCTCCGTCAGCCGCTCGTTGACGCTCTCCTCGTCGGCCGCCATCATGTAGATCGAGGCTTCCCAGACGTCGCGCTTTTCGTCGACTTCCGTCGTGCCGATGGCAAAATCCTCTTCGCCGAAGACCTCGCTCATGCGGTCGAGCACGGCTTCCGCCTGCTTCTCGGTGGTGGTGACGAAAAGTCTGATCTCGCTCAAGGCTCTGTCCTTCGGCTGGCTCTGCATAATCGCCGCACGCCCTATCCGACGTGCGCCGCTGCAAGCCCCCGCCGCTAGCATGAAAGCTTGGCAAACGCAAAGCGCCGGGCGATGCCGGCGCTAGCAAAGATGTTCGATTGGGGCAGGAGCGGTCCTCAACCCTTGGTGAGGTTCTCGAGCTTCTTGATCGCGGTTTCGGGGTTTTCCCCGTAGGCGATGGTGCCGGAGAAGCTGCCGTCGGCGTCGAGCAGGAACACCGAGGCGGTATGGTCCATGGTGTAGTCGCCGTCAGGCTTTTCGGCGTCGAGCGGCACCTTTTTGGCGTAAACGCGGTAGCCCTTGACCATCTCCAGCACCTTGTCGGCCGGACCGGAAATGCCGGTGATGCGCTTGGACACGTTGGAGACGTACTGGCCGAGAATTTCAGGCGTGTCGCGCTCAGGGTCGACGGTGATGAAATAGGCCTGCAGCTTGTTGCCTTCCGGGTCGACCTTTTCCAGCCAGCCGTTCAGCTCGAACAACGTCGTCGGGCAGACCTCCGGGCAATGGGTGAAGCCGAAGAACAGCGCGGTCGGTTTGCCGGAGAAAGCCTTCTCGGTGATCTCCTTGCCATCCTGCGCCACCAGCGTGAAGGGCACGCCGAAGGGGCCGGAGGCGCCCTGCTGCTTCGACTGGGTCATCTCGTAGGTCAGCCAGCCGAGAACGCCGGCCATGACGACGACGGCGGCCCAAAGGGCGATGCGAATGGTTTTCATGCGTGCTACCGATTTAGTTGGGGCCTTGGCCGGCCATATCAGGTTGATCGGCTTTTGATACCGTCTCCGCCGCAGCCACGCAAATGGGACAATTGCCGCAGGCAATCTCTTTGTGTTGAAGCATTTCCGGACGGAAAACCGCTTCGCACTTTTCCTGGAAATCCTCCGGCAGTAATGCCCGTCAGCTCAGATGCACCAGGCAAGGCCGGACTGGGCGAGCGCCAGGAAGATATCGGCGCCGTTCGCCATCCAGCCGCGGAAGGCGAGAAGCGTCACGACGGCAAGCGCCATCGCAAGACCCGCAAGCAGCGGAAGCCGGATCGATCTCTGCGTTCTCGTGTTCATGACCCTATCATAGCATCCGGAGCGCCAAGGGGAAGGGATCTCCGGCCGGGCCGGAGATCGGCGTTCAGGCGGCCGGCAACACCAGCGGGTCGAGATCGGCGCGGTAGCGCTGGACGGCCTGGGTCGTTTTCGCGTCGAAGGGCAACAGAAGCGGCAGGAGAAGATCGCGCAGGAACAGTGCGACCGGGCCCTTTGCCTGCTTCTTGGCGCCACGGCGGCGGCTGATGCGGACGATGTGTTCCACCCGGTCGCGCCGGAGCGTCTCATAGGCCCTGAAGGCCCGGCTCGGCGCGCCATAGGCGGTGAGGCAGGCGGCGAGCACGACGGCATCCTCGATCGCGATCGAGGCGCCCTGGCCGGCATGGGGAGAGACCGCATGGGCGGCATCGCCAAGCAGCACGACGCGATCGTCGAACCAGCGCGGCAGGTGGCCCATGTCGAAGACCGGATAGGCGCGCGGCACCGAGGTGACGGCCGCGGCGATGTCGCGGACCGGGGCGGCGTCGCCGGCGTGCTGGGCGCGGGTGCGGGCGGCAAGGGCTGCCGGATCCGGCCGGCCGATCGCCGTCTCCTCGTCGAGCGTGAAGGAATCGAACCAGAACACCGGCCCTTCCTGCGCCTTGATGTAGCCGAAGAAGGCGCTTTCGCCGAACATCAGGCGCAGCACGCCGCCGCTCGACGGCACGTGAGGACAATCGAGAAAGCCGCCGGTGCCTGTCAACCCGGTATAGAGCGGCTCGGGCGAGGCGGGCAATGCGAGGCGCCGCGTGCGCGACCAGACCCCGTCGCAGCCGGCGAGCCAATGCGCATGCGCACTCTCGCCGTTGCCGAAGCGCAAGGTCACGCCGTCCGCTTTCCGCTCGATGTCGATGAGCGCGTGGTCATAGCGAATGTCGACGCCCTGCGCCGACGCTGTCTGGCGTAGCGCCTCCAGCAGGTCGGCGCGACGCAGGGTGATGCTCGCGGCGCCCGCCTGCCGTTGGGCTTCCCGCTCATCGAGCAATGCCAGCCGTCGGCCAGCGGCGTTGAGGATTTCAATGCCGGTCGTCGGGATGCCGAGGGAAGAGACACGCTCGGCAAGGCCGAGCGCGCGCAGCGCATTGATGCCGTTCGGCGCCAGCGTCAGGAAGGCGCCTTCGCCGGACGCCTCCCGCGGCCGCGCCTCGAAGATCTGGACTGAGTGGCCGGTCTGGCGCAGGCGAATGGCGAGGGACAGGCCGGCAATGCCGGCGCCTGTTATCGCGATGGAATTCTGCTTTGGCATATGCGTCTCCAAGGCTTGCGTCCGCTGCAAGCGAAGTTCATATTGTTGCGATGAATGAAAAGTACGATGGATTAATATTTAGATGATCGAAGTAAATTCGTCAAGCCCGGCGCCGGACGGACTCGTCCGAGCAATTGGCGGCGCCGTGATGCGCTGGCAGGATGCGACCCAAGCCTATGACGAGGCGGTGGGCGAGCGGCTGCAGCTCAATGCCGCCGAGCGCCGCTGCCTCGCGTTCTTGCATGCCGGCCCGCGACCGGCCGGCGCGATTGCCGAGGAGACGGGACTGACGCCAGCGGCGGTGACGGCGCTGATCGACCGGATGGAGGCACGCGGCCTCTTGCAGCGGACGCGCAGCGCCGAAGACCGGCGCAAGGTGATGGTGGAAAACACCGATGCAGTGGAGATGCTGACGGCGCCCTATTACCGGCCGATCGCCGAGGAAGGTGCCGGCTTCCTCGCGACCTTTTCAGCCGCGGAGCAGGCGGTTCTGCTGCGCTTTCTCGAAGGGGCGACCGCGCTCCAGCAAAAGCATCTCGCCGCGCTGCGTTTCTCCCCATGATTCGGGGGTCGGCTTAGCGAATGCTTAAGGTCTGTTTGCCAGTGTTTTGCCAACGCGGGTGAAGTGCTTCACCTCTACATGACATGACGTCATCCGGTTTGATCGAGCCCGGCTTTCCGCATCGATTTTAACGGAGGACTTCGCCTGGTTTTGGCAGGTCCGTGACCATGGACTGCCCTATGACCGCAACGTCTGCGCCCCTGAAAAAGAACCTCACCGTCAGCCAGCGGCTTGCCACGCTCGCCGGTGCCGCCTTCGTTGGCTTCGGCTCCGTGCTCGGCGTCGGCTGGTATGAGGACATGCGCTCGAACGAGGCGCTGAACGGGGCGATCACCGCGCAGCGCGGCCTGACCGCCGTCGACGAGATGCGGCTTGCCACCACCAACCTCGTGCTCAACGCCATGGATACCATCGTCGACCGTAACGAAGGCGTGATCCATCCGGAGCGCGCCGCAGGCATCGCAACCACGCTTAGCCTTCTCGAAGCCAGCAAGGCGGATA
Organism: Ensifer sp. Root31; assembly: GCF_001424825.1. Lineage (NCBI taxonomy): Bacteria > Pseudomonadati > Pseudomonadota > Alphaproteobacteria > Hyphomicrobiales > Rhizobiaceae > Ensifer > Ensifer sp. Root31. The sequence continues at coordinate 186,606 of NZ_LMCO01000056.1, forward strand.
TCAAGACGCTGGCGACGCTGCTCGGCCGGACTGACGCGCTTTCGACCTTCGACGCGGATCTCACCGAACTTCGCCAGGCAATCGGCGTCGACCTGAAGACGCTGGTCGAAGGCAAGGCTTCGACGGAAGAATTCGGCAAGATCGACGACGCGATCGACGGTGCCGGCGAACGGCTTGGTAAAGCACTTTCGCAGCTCTCCGAGGCTGCGACACAACTGGTTCAGACGCGGGTCGACGAAGCGCGCGCCGTTTCGGCCGATGCGCTTCTGCTGCAGACTATAGCCGGTCTCGTCGCCATGGCGACCTTGCTCGGCCTGCTCTGGTTTCACGGGGCGACGTTGCGCCGCGGCATCCTCGGGCTTCGCGACAGCATGCAGCGCATCCAGAAGGGCGAGCTCGGCTCCAAGGTCGAGGCGCTTGACCGTGGCGACGAGATCGGCGTCATGGCCCGCTCCGTCGATCTCTTCCGTGCCTCGGCCATAGAAAAGCAATCGCTCGAGCAGAATGCGGCGGCAAGCCGCCGCGAAATCGAGAAGGAACGCGAACAGCAGCAAAGCGAGCGCGACGAAGCGGTTCGCCGCATCCAGGCTGCGGTCGACAGCCTCGGCCTGGCACTGACGCAGCTTGCCGAAGGCGATCTCGCCGTCACCATCGACCGCCCCTTCGATGGCAAGCTCGATACGCTGCGCCGCAATTTCAACCAGACGGTCGAGCGCCTGCGTGACGTGCTCTTCAACGTCAAGGAAAACGCGCTCTCGATCGAGACGAATGGCCGCCAGATGCGCACCGCCGCCGACGACCTGGCGCGCCGCACCGAAAAGCAGGCCGCATCGCTGGAGCAGACATCCGCCGCCCTCGACGAGATCACGGTGACCGTGCGCACCGCGACCCAGCGCGCCGAAGAGGCGAGCCGCATGGTCGACGAGACCCGCACCAATGCGCAGGAATCCGGCCGCATCGTCGGCGAGGCGATCAGCGCCATGGCCCGCATCGAGGATGCCTCGAACGAGATCGGCACGATCATCAACGTCATCGACGAGATTGCCTTTCAGACCAACCTTCTGGCGCTGAACGCCGGCGTCGAGGCAGCGCGGGCAGGGGAAGCCGGCAAGGGTTTTGCCGTCGTGGCGCAGGAAGTGCGCGCGCTGGCGCAGCGCGCCGCAGGCGCCGCCAAGGATATCAAGACGCTCGTCGGCCGCTCGGGCAACGAGGTCGGCACCGGTGTCCGGCTGGTGCAGGCGACGGGCGAGGCGCTCGGTCGCATCGGCGCCGATGTCGCGCGGATCAACGAGCACATGAGTTCCATCGTCATGGCGGCGCGTGAGCAGTCGACCGGGCTCAACGAAATCAGCACGGCGGTCGGCCAGCTCGACCAGATGACGCAGCAGAACGCCGCGATGGTCGAACAGACCAACGCCTCCAGCCACACGCTGGCGCAGGACGCGGAAAAGCTGACGCAACTCGTCGGCCAGTTCCACGAGGGCCGGACCGTCCAAGCATTGATGCGCTCCAACGCACCGTCGCAGACGACCGCGAGCGTGAAGCCAGTTACGACCGTGAAGCCGGCAGCGCCTGTCCAGACGCGGGCTTCAACGCAGATCGCAGCCGCAACGACGCCTGCAGCTGCAAGGCTCGTACCCAGGGGCACGCACAAGGCGGTGCCTTTGCACAACCTTGCCTCGGCAAAATCGACCTCGCGTCCAGCTCCATCCCCCGCCAAGGCCCTGATGGGCAAGCTAGCGGGCGCATTCGGCAACCAACCGGGCTCCGTGCCATCGACGTCGGCCTCCGGTGAGAATTGGGAAGAATTCTGATCATGTCCAACGCAATCAAGCAGTCCGGTGCCTATCTCGAAATCGTTTCGTTTCATCTGGGCGACCAGGAATTCTGCATCGACATCATGGCGATCCGCGAAATCCGCGGCTGGGCGCCGGTGACGCCGATGCCGCACACGCCGCCCTACGTGCTCGGCCTCATCAACCTGCGCGGCGCGGTGATCCCGGTCATCGACATGGCCTGCCGTCTCGGCATGAAGATGACCGAACCGTCGGAACGTTCGGCGATCATCGTCACCGACATTGCCGGCAAGCTGGTCGGCCTGCTCGTCGAGCAGGTATCCGACATGATGACCATCAAGAGCGAAGATCTGCAGCCGGCGCCGGAGATCATTCCGGAAGCGCAACGTGCCTTCTGCCGCGGCATTGTCGCGCTGGAAAAGACCATGGTCTGCTTCCTCAACCTCGACACGGTGATTGCCGACGAGCTGGCGCAGGCCGCCTGACCACCTTCGAGCCGCGGATTGGCGATGCGCCCTGGGGCTTTCCCGGGGCGTTTCGCGTTTTGCGCGTGGCACGTTGGTCAGAAAGCCCGCAGGTCAAGTTAAACTTGCGTCATGATTTTCACGCTTGGGCGAGGCTATCGTGACAAAACGTCATGAGCGCTGACGGAACAGTTGTACTACTTTAGCGTTGTCGCAGCGTACCTGTTCGGAGGCCGGGTACCGTATTTTTGAAACAGGAGTTGAACCTATGACCATGTCTGTAAGGAAACTCATTGCCGCGCTCTCCGTAACAACGCTCATTGCCGGCGCCGCCGGGCCAGTTCTGGCTGACAGCTACTATCAGGGCATCGACGCGAACAATCCTCCCGGAACACAGTATCGCGCCAGGGTCGCCCCGATGCGCACCACCGTTGCTCCAGTCGATAGGATGTCGACAGGCAGTATCTACAGAACCGTTCCGCGTGCCTACCAGCAGCCGTTAACTGATCGCTATCAGGGTGGTGACGGCGACTACTACCAGGGTATCGTCCCGCCTACCTATTGAGCATCGATGGCCTGGCGCCAGTTGTGGGGACTGGCCGGTGACAAAGCCCTCCTGGAACACTCTTCCGGGAGGGTTCGTTTTGTCAGGGCTTCGGCTTGCCTTCCTGCCAGTTGACGGTCTGCCCGTAGAGCGGGATCGTCGTGATCGACATCTTGGCCGAGCCGTCGGTCAGTTCGCGCGAGTGGGCAAGATAGATCAGCGTGTCGTTCTTGCGGTCATAGATCCGGGTGACGAGCAGGTCTTTCCAGATCAAGGACAAGCCGGAGCGGAACACTTCCTCGCCTTCTTTCGAAAGGTCGATGTCGCCGATCTCGATCGGGCCGGTCTGGCGGCAGGCGATCGAGTTGTTGGATGGATCCTCGAACCAGTTGCCGTTTTTCAGCCTATCGATGACGCCGCGATCGAAATAGGTGACGTGACAGGTCACACCCTTGACCTTGGGATCGCTGACCGCGTCGACGATGATGTCGTTGCCGAGCCAGTCGACGCCGACTTCGCCGACGGTTTCGGCCCGGGCGGGAGAGACTGTCGTTACGAAAGCGGCAAGGCTGGCTAGCATCAAGACGCGGAACGAACGGGACATGAATTTCCTCCGGTGGTTTGCACCGTTCACATAGGTTCTGCCCCAATCAATGCAAGATGGCCAGCGCAAGGTGGACACGTGAACCGGGCTGAGCGGAGGTTCCCGGATCAGCCGGTGTCGCGCAGCAGTTGCGGTGCGAGCGAATAGGCCTCGGCAGCGCGAAGCTGTGCGGCGGCAGCGGCAAGCACGCGACCGCTGGCGTCTGGCTGCAGCCTCCCGGCGATGGTGCAGCGGTCGCGTCCGTCGGCCTTGGAGGCGTAGAGTGCCATGTCCGCCCGGATCATCACGTCGGTCATGGTATCGCCAAGGCCCGCGCTGGCAATGCCGATGCTGACAGTCAATCGGATCGGCTGGCCGAAACGTCCGACGGGGGTGACGCGGACCGTACGGCCGATCTCCTCGGCCAGCAGAAACGCTTCGCCTTCGGTATGGTCAGACAGCACCACGCCGAATTCCTCGCCGCCGATGCGGCCGAATGTGCCGCGTCCGGCAAGGCAGGCGGTGACCGTGTCGGCGAAATGGCCGAGCGCGGCATCGCCGGCCGCATGGCCATAGCGGTCGTTGATCTGCTTGAAATAGTCGAGGTCGAGCAGCAGGAAGGCGGCGGGGCGCGCGTGCGCCGTGCACGAGGCAAAGATGCGTTCGCCAAGTTCGATGAAGGCGCGCCGCGACAGCGCTCCTGTCAACTCGTCGCGGGCAATCGTGGTCTTGAGATCGGCGATGACGCGGTCATGAGTCATCAGGATGACGCCGAGAAACAGGATGGGCATGTAGAGCAGCCACATCGCAGCCAGCAGAAAGTTCCAAGCAACAAGGGGAGCCGGGCCCGCCTCGTTCACGGGGGAAGGGGGCGAGATCGCGGCGATCTGCAGGAGCGTGACGCTGGCAATGGCGGCACCGATGACGATTGCCTTCCGTGTTGTCGGGTCGCTCGCTGTGCGCAGCCTCAGGACGGAAATGGAGGCGACCACGAAGACGGCGGCGGCGATGCCGAGCGTGATCGGCGCCCGAGCCGCGGTACTCTCAGCGCCGAACGCAGCCAGAACCGAGATGGTTGCAACCATCGTTGCGCCGAGCGGCAGGATTGCCGGCCTCCAGCTGGGTAGAGCGAAGAACGAGCGGAACCCGGCGAGTACGAAGAGACAGGCGATGGCAAGAAACGCAAAGCCGACAAGCAGCAGCGGCCGGAGAGACTGGATCTCGGCCAGCATCACCAGTGTCATGGCAATGGCTGTCATGGCACAGCCGGAAGCGAACTCCGCAGCGCCTGGCATCGATGATTTCTGCAGCGAAAGCAGTACCGGCAGCATCACCAGTAGGCATATGATCGATAGGGCGGGGAGAAAGCTCATTTCGAAACGGCCTGTCGTGCTAAAATCGAGGAAGGCGGCTTACGTCAATGCCAAATATGCAGGGGTCAATTGGTAGCTTTGGCGCCTTAACGAAACCCGGCGGAAATCGCTGCAATTTTAGCGACTGCCGAAATTGACACGGTTGTCCACCGATGCGGAGTGACAACTGCCGGATGGTCAGGCGTTTCGTCGGCGGTGACGCGATGCCAGGCGGTTCAAGCGGCCTTCTGCGGGCCGGGAGAGGCGACATGTTCACGGGACCGGTGTTCTTCGAAAACAGGGCCGACGCCGGCCGCAGGCTGGCGCAGGCGGTGGCCGTCGAGGCGCCGCCGGAGCCCCTGGTCATGGCGCTGCCGCGCGGCGGCGTTCCGGTTGCCTTCGAGATTGCCACGTATCTCCGCGCACCGCTTGAGGTGCTGATCGTGCGCAAGATCGGCGCGCCGGGTCATCAGGAATTCGGGCTTGGCGCACTGGTCGATGGCGAAGAGGCGGAACTGGTGCTGAACCGCGAGGCCGTGCGCCTGGTGCGGCCGCCGCGCGGCTACATCGCCGCCGAAGCCGAGCGCCAACGCGCGGAAATCGCAAGACGGCGGGTGCTCTATCTCGGCGATCGCGAGCCGCATTCGCCGAGGGATCGCAATGTGGTGCTCGTCGACGACGGCATTGCCACCGGCGGCACGATCCGCGCGGCGATCCAGGCGCTGCGCCGGACCGGTGTGCGTAGCCTGCTGTTGGCGGTTCCCGTTGCGCCGGCGAGCGCGCTCGCAAGCCTGCGGCCGTCGGTCGACGGCATCGTCTGTCTCTCCACCCCCGCCTTCTTCCGCGCCGTCGGCCTGCATTACCGCGACTTCGAGCAGACCTCGGATGCCGAGGTCATGACCTTGATCAGCAGGGCGAGGGCAGGCGGGTGCGATGACGCTTGAGACGGAGGTTGTTACCGCCAACATCTGCCTCCGGCCGTATTGAAACCTTGGAACCGCCGCGCCACATTCCCGGTGCTTGATTGAAGCGTGAGGACGGCCGCCGGAGGAGGTGGGCCGGAAGAGGGGAATGATGGCAGTTTCACTGGACATTGGGAAAACGCTTGCCGATTTTTGCCGACCGGACCGGATGGCGCTGGTGGTTTATGACATGCAGGCGGGGATCACCAATCAGGTCAAGAATGGCCCGGCGATCCTGGCTGAGGTGCTGAAGGTTCTGGAGGCCGCGCGCGCCGGCGGCTATCCCATCATCTTTCTGCGGCATCTGTCGATGCCGAAGCCGCTGATGGGCGCGTTCCAGATGCGCCAGGCGATGGCCTGGCAGCGCACGGACGGATCCCGATGCCGTCAAGCCCTGGTTCCTGCGCGGCACGCCGGGCTTCGAGCTGGTGGCGGAACTGGCGCCGCGCGACGATGAGGCCATTCTCGACAAGATCACGTTCTCGGCCTTCGAGGGCACGCCCCTTGCCATCATCCTGCGCGATCTCGGACTGACCTCGTTTGCCATCTGCGGCATTGCAACCGAAATCGGTATCGATCCGACGGTGCGCCATGGCGCCGATCTTGGGCTGGTGCCGATCGTCATCCGCGATGCCTGCGGCGCCGGCCACCACGAGGCCGGCGAGCGCTCGATGGACAACATCGCCTTCATGGGCGACGCGATCCTGACCGGCGTGGACGAGATCATCGGGGCGATGGCCAAGGGCCGAATGTAGCGGCAGTCTTTGTCGCTGGTCCGCTCCAGCTCGGGCTGTTTCAGTGGGTGCACGGTCCTCGCAATCGCGAAGACCGTGGCGCCTTCGCCCCTTGAGGGCTGAGCACGCCTTGCGCAGGCAGGCTATGAATGGAAAGACATCACGCCATCATCCCCATAGTTCATTCGCATCGATCCAGCAGGATAGAGATATGACCGACGCAGTTCGCATCCGCCCGATTGTCCGCAGCGATTACCAGCAATGGCTGCCGCTCTGGGATGGTTACAACGCCTTTTATGGAAGGTCGGGTGCAACGGCGCTCGATCCTGATATCACCGCAATGACCTGGTCGCGATTCTTCGATGCTTACGAGCCGATGCACGCGCTGGTGGCCGAAAACGAGGGACGGCTGGTCGGGCTCACCCACTACCTCTTTCACCGCAGCACGACGTCCATCGGGCCGAACTGCTATCTCCAGGATCTCTTCACCAGCGAAGCTGCGCGCGGCAAGGGCGTTGGCGCGGCATTGATCGAAGGCGTCTACGAGGCCGCCCGCACGGCCGGCTCGCCGCGGGTTTACTGGCAGACACATGAGACCAATGCCACAGCGATGGCACTTTACGACAAGGTGGCGGAGCGTTCAGGCTTTCTCGTCTACCGCAAGATGATCTAGGCTTTAGCTTGGCTGAAGGCTGTGTGACAGCGGGCAACTGGGGTGGACGCGATGGACAACGTGCAGGTTTCTACGATCGGCTTCACAAAATCATCGGCGGAAGATTTTTTCGATCGCCTGCAGAAGGCCGGCGTCAAGACGATCGTCGATGTCCGGCTGCACAATACCTCGCAGCTTGCCGGCTTCGCCAAGGCCAATGACCTTGCGTTCTTCCTGAAGAAGATCGGCGGTATCGACTATGTGCACCAGCCGCTTTTTGCGCCCACCGAGGCGATCATGAAGGCCTACAAGACCGACAAGGGCGACTGGAAGACCTTTTCGCGGGACTTTCTCGACCTGATGGCGGAGCGCAAGGTCGAGCAGCACGTGAAGCCGGAGGCGCTGCAGGGCGCCTGCCTGCTCTGCGCCGAGGACAAACCGCACCGCTGCCACCGCACCCTCGTCTGCGAATATCTCAACGATCGTTGGGGAGGCCGCCTTCGCGTCGAGCATCTGTAGGACCTGACAGTCGCCAGCAGCTGTGCCGTCTCCTTCAACCGTCACGCTCTTGATGAACGCTCCCGTACTCGCAAGCTGTTTGAACAACATCAGCCTTGTGGCCATGGTCGCGATGGTAGGCAAGGAGTAGTGAATGTAGCTCGGCAAAAGTAATGGCAAGGCCGTGCGAGACCACTAGGAGCCCTTTGGGTGTTCCAAACATGCCGCTTCGCCGAATCTTCGCGCCAATTTTCTTATGTAGGCGGCCGATCGTGTTCGGATCGAGTGTCAACACAATCATTTTTTGTTTGTGATACTCGATCGGATTGAGGCCGACGATCGCGGGCCAGGGGATCATGCTCGGAGCCAGTCGAGCATCGCTAAACCCCTGAGGGGACAACATGATAACGCTGCGTCGCATCGGAACGTAGAGGACGAGTACACCCAGGAATGCAGCGGGCCAAGCTATCGAGCCGAGATAGCGGGCGAACAACAAGCGACCAGAACCTGCTTCTACACCCAGTTCAGTACAGTTGTTAGGGAAGCCGCCGACAGTGCTGCGGCGGCGGCGAGGATTCCTATCAATTGGGGCCAGGATTTTTTGACTTCGACGGTGCGGGAGGTGTCAATCATATTGGCCGTTCCGCCTGGGCGATTTAGAATCCGATGCCGGCAATCCAAATCGTCCGTTGTCCCAACTGGTTGCCACCTGATGTGCCAGCCTAGCAGACTCGTTGCGCTCACGCTTTCTCGACAAATCCATCCAGCACGCGCTTCTGCCCGGCCTTGTCGAAGTCGATCGTCAGCTTGTTGCCTTCGATCGCTGAAATGTTGCCGTTGCCGAACTTCATGTGGAAGACGCGGTCGCCGACGGTGAAGCGCGAGGGCTCGGTGCTGGTGGATTTCGCCACCAGTTCGCCATCGATGGTGCGGCTGCGCGGGCCGCTTTCGCCGTAGCCGATGCGCTCGACGGCGTGGCCGGAGCGCGAGCCCCAGTTGTCGCGCGTCGCATCCGAGCGGTTCTGCTGGGCGCGCTTCCAGCCGGGGGTGGAGTAGTTGTTCTGGAAGGGATCGGCCTTGTCGAAGCGCGACTGGCCATAGCCGCCGCGGCCGTACCCGCCATAGGACTGCTCGGTCTCGGCCACCTCCACATGGGTATTCGGCAACTCGTCGAGGAAGCGCGAGGGCAGGGTGGACTGCCACAGCCCGTGGATGCGGCGGTTGGAGACGAACCAGATGTGGCAGCGGTGCTTTGCCCGGGTGATGCCGACATAGGCAAGACGGCGTTCTTCCTCGAGGCCGGAGCGGCCGCCCTCGTCAAGCGCGCGCTGGTGCGGAAACAGGCCTTCCTCCCAGCCGGGCAGGAACACGGTGTCGAACTCCAGCCCCTTGGCCGAATGCAGCGTCATGATCGAGACGGCATCGAGGTTTTCGTTCTGCTCGGCGTCCATCACCAGCGCGACGTGTTCGAGGAAGCCGCGCAGGCTCTCGAAGGCTTCCATCGAGCGGATCAGTTCCTTGAGGTTTTCGAGCCGGCCCGGCGCTTCGGCCGATTTGTCGTTCTGCCACATAGCCGTGTAGCCGCTCTCGTCGAGGATCTGCTCGGCAAGTTCGGTGTGCGGCGTGGTTTCGAGCAGGCTCTGCCAGCGGCGGAAATCGGCGACGACATCGAACAGCCCCTTGCGGGCCTTGGCCTTCAGTTCGTCGGTCTCGATGATGTCAGTCGCAGCCGCAAGCATCGGCACGTCGCGGGCGCGGGCATAGTCGTGCAGGGTGCGAATGGTGGTGTCGCCAAGGCCGCGCTTCGGCGTGTTGACGATGCGCTCGAAGGCAAGGTCGTCGGCCGGCTGGCAGACGAGCCGGAAATAGGCCATGGCGTCGCGGATCTCGAGCCGCTCGTAAAAGCGCGGGCCGCCGATGACGCGGTAGTTCAGGCCGAGCGTGACGAAGCGGTCTTCGAATTCGCGCATCTGGAACGAGGCGCGCACCAGGATCGCCATGTCGTTGAGCTTGTGGCTCTTGCGCTGCAGTTGTTCGATTTCCTCGCCGACGGCGCGGGCTTCCTCTTCGGAGTCCCAGGCGGCGTGCACCTGCACCTTCTCGTCATCCGGGTCGGTGCGTTCGGTAAACAGCGTCTTGCCGAGGCGCCCCTCGTTGTGGGCGATCAGATGCGCGGCGGCGCCGAGAATATGCTCGGTCGAGCGGTAGTTGCGCTCGAGCTTGATGACCTTGGCGCCGGGGAAATCCTTTTCGAAGCGCAGGATGTTGTCCACTTCCGCGCCGCGCCAGCCATAGATCGACTGGTCGTCGTCGCCGACGCAGCAAACGTTCTGCGGCACGCCCTTGGCGCGCTGCGCCAGAAGCCGCAGCCACATGTACTGCGCGGTGTTGGTGTCCTGATATTCGTCGACGAGGATGTAGCGGAACTTGTCGTGGTATTCCTTCAGCACATCCGGATTGCTGCGGAACATGCGGATCGGGTGCAGCAGCAGATCGCCGAAGTCGCAGGCGTTCAGCGTGCGCAGCCGGTTCTGGTAGGCGGCGTAGAGCTCGCGGCCCTTGCCGTTGGCAAAGGCGCGGGCATCGCCCTCGGGGATCTGCGCCGGGTCGAGGCCCTTGTTCTTCCAGCCGTCGATCATGCCGGCGAACTGCTTGGCCGGCCAGCGCTTGTCGTCGAGGCCCTCGGCCTGGATGATCTGCTTGATCAATCTGACGACGTCGTCGGTGTCGAGAATGGTGAAGTCGGAGCGCAGGCCCACCAGCTCGGCGTGGCGGCGCAACAGCTTGACGCCGATCGAGTGGAAGGTGCCGAGCCAGGGCATGCCCTCGACCGCATGGCCGACGAGCACGCCGACGCGCTCCTTCATCTCGCGCGCCGCCTTGTTGGTGAAGGTCACCGCAAGGATCTGCGAGGGGAAGGCGCGGCCGGTGGAAAGAATATGGGCGATGCGGGTGGTGAGAACCCGGGTCTTGCCGGTGCCGGCGCCGGCGAGAACCAGCACCGGGCCATCCAGAGATTCGACCGCTTCGGCCTGTTCCGGATTGAGGCCGGAGAGATAATCCGGGCGCTGCTGGCGGTCGCGGGCAGCCATGGCGCGCGCGGCGATGCCGCCCGTTGCTGGCGGCTGCTTGCGCGGGGCCGGCTCTTCGTCGAAGAAGGGAATGTCGTCGAAACCACTCATCATGCGGCTCAATGTAGTGATTCGGAGGCGAAAGGCCAGAAAGGATGTTCTTCTTTTATTCCGTTTTCTGCGCCACCCGCACCAAGCCTGTGGAAAGACAGGCGATTTCGAAGCCGCTTATTCTCGCGCTCACCGCCGTCAGGCCGTCCTGTCGAAGGCAGCGTCCACCGGCACCTGCAAGGCGGTCGCCAGCTGGTTGGTTCTGGCGGCAAGTGAGATCACGCGCAAGAGATCGGCATGTTCGGCGTCGCTCATGCCCTTGGCTCTCGCGGCAGCCGTATGCGAATGGGCGCAGTAGCCGCAGCCATTGCTGACGGAAACGGCGATGTAGAGCATTTCCTTGACCAGCGGATCGAGCGCGGAGGGCGTTGCCATCACCGCCTTGACGTCGCGCCAGGTCTGCTCCAGCAGGTCGGCATCGAAGGCGAGCCACAGCCACATATTGTTGATGAAATCCGATTTGCGGGTGGCGCGAATGTCGTCGAACACGGCTTTTACGCGCGCGTCGGATTCCGGATCGGCAGGCGGGGCGATGGTGCTCATGACGTCTCCTGGTCATAGGGTCAACTGGGGGGCGTCCGGCGGCGGACGCCGCCGGATCGGCAGGTTGGTATCCCTCTTTGCTTGTACGCATTTCCTCACGGAAAACCGCTTCGCATTTTTCCTGGGTATGCTCTAGACGAGCGCAAACACGCGCGCCGGACCGCCGGTGCCGCCGCGGTGTTTGGGCGCGCCAAGCACGAGGGTCGCGCCCTTGACGGGCACCTTGTCGAGGTTGGCGGCCGCCTCCAGTCCCCAGCGGCCTTCCGGCAGCCAGGCATAGTGGGTGGCGAAATCAGGCGAGGGGCCATGGTCGAGCGAAAGCGTGTCGACGGCGATGCCGGCCGCCTTGGTCTCGTCGAGCAGGTATTTCGCCGCCTCGGCGTGGAAACCGGGAAAGTGCATCTTGCCGTTTGCATCGGCATTGCGGAACTTGTCAGTGCCAAGGTGCGCTCCCCAACCGGAAAGCATGGCGACGCAGGCGTTTTCCGGAATGTCGCCATTGGCGGCGACCCAGGCCTTGATGTCGTCGGGTGTTATTTGCGCATCGGCATCGGCGGACGCCTTCTCGCGGATGTCGACGACGCAGAGTGGCACGACGAGCTTTTCAACCGGCAGCTCGGCGACCGACAGACCATCGGCGGAGAAATGCAGCGGCGCGTCGACATGGGTGCCGGTGTGTTCGTTCACCCGGAGCTCGAACAGGTTGAACTTGTCCTTGGCGTAGCTGAACTTTTGCTCGCGGAAGAACTGCTGCTGGCCGAAGAAGGTCGGGAACTCCTCGTAGAGTTCGTGGGTGAGGTCGGTGACGCCGGTGTGTCCCTGGGCGAGCGCCGGCGGGGCGATACCGGCGCTCGCGGCGGCGATGCCCGCTGTGCCGACGGCTGCTGCCTTGAAGAAGCTGCGGCGGGACAACATTTTCTGCTTTACGGATTCCATGACGCACGCATCGCACATGTCTTTGCTTCCCTCTCAAGAACCGGTCGAAACCTGATGGCAATGGCTGCCAGCGGTTGCAGGATACCTCAGAGGAAATCGCTGTAAACGGTCTTTGTCCCGTGCGTTTTGATGGAATGACACGGCGATCGCGATTGCCGGCGCACGATGGCGCTGATGTCATCATGCCGCCAACAAATACGCTTTTATTACAATTGCGTAATGATGGCATTCCGCCGTTGCCCACAAAGGTGCGAACAACGATACTCTGGGCAAATCGGAACGTTCCGCCGGCGCGTGCCGCGCAGGAGCGCGTTTTGCATATTTGGAGACATGAATGCGGGTTTGGAAACAGCTGGCGGTGAGCGCCGTTGTGCTTTTGGTGGGTGCCGGCGTCTGGGTGCGGTTCGTGCCCGGAGCAGGCGAAACGCTGGCCGCGATCGGTGTCTCGCATCCGCTGATCGATGCCATCTCCAAGCAGAGCGGTGCCGCTGGGGGCGAGGGCGGCCAAGGCAGCGGCGGACGCAGGCAGGGCGGCAACGACGCCATCCTCGTCATGGTTCGCCCTTCGGCAACGTCTGTCGTCAATGACCGGCTGAACGCGATCGGCAACGGCGAGGCGATCCACTCCGTCACCGTGACGCCGACGGCCACCGGCAACCTCACCGAAATTCTCGTGCGCTCCGGCGAAAAGGTGGCGCAGGGGCAGGTGATCGCCAAGCTCGATAGCGACGACCAGAAGATTGCTGCCGACCAGGCGCGGCTGACGCGCGACAGTGCCCGCGAAAAACTGGAGCGCTATCGCAACCTCAGCACAGCGCGCGCGGTGACCGCCGTCGACGTGCGCGACGCCGAAATCGCCATGCAGGCCGCGGAGCTTGCGCTCAAGACCGCCGAGCTCGACCTCAAGCGCCGCGATATCGTTGCGCCGTCGCAGGGCGTTGTCGGCATCATCACCGTCAATGTCGGCGACTACGTCACCACGACGACGCCGATCGCCGTGGTCGACGACCGCTCGGAAATCCTCGTCGACTTCTGGGTGCCGGAGCGTTTTGCGAGCAAGATCGTCGTCGGCCAGCCGGTGACAGCGCACGCCATTGCCCAGCCGGGCAGCCAACTCGAGGGCGTCATTCACGCCATCGACAACCGCCTGGACCAGGCAAGCCGGACGCTGCGCGTGCGGGCGCGGCTGGAAAATCCTGACGACACGTTGCGGGCGGGCATGTCCTTCTCGGTGACCATGGCATTCGATGGCGACACCTATCCGACCGTCGATCCGCTCGCGATCCAGTGGAGCTCCGAAGGCTCCTATGTCTGGCGTGTCAGCGCCGACAAGAGCGAGCGGGTTCCGGTCAAGATCATCCAGCGCAACCCCGACAAGGTGCTGGTTGATGCGGCCTTGAGCGAAGGCGACGAAGTCGTCACCGAAGGTGTGCAGCGGCTGCGCGACGGCGGCGACGTGCGCATTGCCGGGCGCGAGCGCCGCGATGCCGCGCAGAAGGTCGCGGAGGACGGGAAGTGAGCGGCGCGAAGGAACCCGGCCACCAGACCGCGCGCGAGGCCGGCAAGACCGGCTTCACCGCGCTTTTCATCCGCCGGCCGATCTTCGCCCTGGTCGTCAACACGCTGATCGTCGTCGCCGGCCTTGCGGCCTGGAACGGCATCGAGATCCGCGAACTGCCGCAGGTCGACCAGCCGGTCGTCTCCGTGACGACGACGCTCGACGGTGCAGCACCCGAGACCATGGACCGCGAGGTGACATCGGTCGTCGAAGGTGCGGTCTCGCGCGTGCAGGGCATCCGCGACATCTCCTCGACCTCGTCCTTCGGCCGCAGCCGCGTGACGCTGCAATTCTCCGACACCACCGACATCGGCCAGGCGGCCAACGATATCCGCGATGCGCTGGGGCGCGTTCGCAACCAGCTGCCCGACCAGGCGGACGAGCCGAGCATCGTCAAGGCGGACGCCGACAGCCAACCGATCATGCGCCTGGCGCTGACCTCCGATACCATGTCGATGGAAGACATGACGCTGCTCGTCGAAAACGAGATCAGCGACCGGCTGGCCGCCGTCGAGGGCGTCGCCGACGTTGCCGTCTATGGCGACCAGGAAAAAATCTTTCGCATCGACCTCGACCAAGCCAAGCTTGCCGGGCGCGGCGTGACGGTGGCAGACCTCAGGACGGCCCTTGCCAACGCCTCCTATGACGTGCCGGCCGGCAAGCTCACGAGCGCCAGCCAGGACATTTCGGTGCGCGCCACCGCCGACCTGCAGACGCCGGAGCAATTCGAAAACCTCATCCTCGTCAACAATGTGCGGCTGCGCGACATCGGCACGGTGACGCTCGGACCCGATTCAGGCACCACGGCGCTGCGCTCCAACGGCCGCCAGGGCATCGGCCTCGGCATCATCCGCCAGGCGCAATCCAATACCGTCGATATTTCCGAGGGCGTGCGCAAGGTCGTCGAGACGATCCAGACGCAGATTCTTCCCGAGGGCACGCAGCTCAGGATCACCAGCGACGACGCCGTCTTCATCAACGGCGCCATCCACGAGGTCGAGATTGCGCTGGGCGTGGCGATCTTCATCGTCACGCTCGTCATCTACATGTTCCTGCTCGACTGGCGCGCAACGCTGATCCCGACCATCACCATGCCGATCGCGCTGATCGGGACGGTGGCGGCGATCTACATGGCCGGCTTCTCGATCAACATCCTGACGCTGCTGGCGATCGTGCTCGCCACGGGGCTCGTGGTCGATGATGCGATCGTGGTTCTGGAAAACATCGTGCGACGGCGGGCCGAAGGGCTGGGCCCAAGGGCCGCGGCCGTGCACGGCACGCTCGAAGTGTTCTTCGCGGTGCTGGCGACGACCGCGACGCTTGCGGCCGTGTTCGTGCCGCTGTCCTTCCTGCCGGGCCAGACAGGCGGGCTCTTCCGCGAGTTCGGCTTCGTGCTCGCCTTCTCGATCCTGCTTTCGTCCTTCGTGTCGCTGACGCTCTGCCCGATGCTGGCATCGCGCATGCTGACAAAGGAGGCCCACAACGAGAAGCCGGGGCCGATGCGCCGGTTCGGGGCACGGGCTTCGGAATTCTACCGGGTCACGTTGCGCGGTTGCCTCAATGCGCCGCTGATCGTCTTCGTCGTTGCCGCCTTCTTCACCGCCATGGGCGGCATCGGCTTCATGACGCTGAAATCGGAACTGACACCGAGCGAGGACCGCTCGCAGGTGATGATGCGCATCAACGCGCCGCAGGGCGTGTCGCTGGAATATGCGCAGGCGCAGATGCGCCGGATCGAGGACGGGCTGCAGCCGCTGGTCAAATCCGGCGAGATCGACAACATCTTCTCGATCTCCGGCCAGGGTGGTTCGGCCAATAGCGGCTTCATGGTGCTGACGCTTGCCCCCTGGGACAAGCGCGACCGCAGCCAGCAGCAGATCGTCTCCGACATCAACAAGGTGACGGCGCGCATCCCCTCGGTGCGGGTGTTTGCGATGCAGCCCAACAGCCTCGGCATTCGCGGCGCCGGCAGCGGCCTGCAGGTGGCGCTTGTTGGTAACGACTACACCAAGCTCGGCGATGCCGCGGCAAAGCTGGTGCGCCAGATGGAAGACACCGGGCGCTTCGAGAATGTGCGGCTGAACTATGAGGCCAACCAGGCGCAGCTTTCGATCACCATCGACCGCGAGCGGGCATCCGACATGGGCGTCGATATCGGCGGCCTTGCCTGGGCGCTGCAGGCGATGCTCGACGGCAACAGCGTCGTCGATGTCTATGTCGACGGCGAATCCTACCCGGTCAAGCTCCTGTCCTCGACCAATCCGGTCAACGACCCGACCGACCTGCAGAACATCTTTCTGAAAGCCGGCGACGGCAAGATCGTGCCGATGTCGACGATCGCCAGCGTCGAGGAAACCGCCGTGGCGCCGCAGCTCTCGCGCGAATCGCAGCTTCGCGCCGTGTCGCTGTCGGCCGGGCTCAAGTCCGACCTGGCGCTCGGTGAGGCGCTGACCATGGTCGAGCAGATGGCCGAGCCGCTGCTGCCGCCGGGCTCGCGCATCATGCCGCTGGCCGAGGCTGCCACCCTCAACGAGAACGCCAACGGCCTCGTCATCACCTTCGGCTTTGCCCTCGTCATCATCTTCCTGGTGCTGGCGGCGCAGTTCGAAAGCTTCATCAGCGGCTTCATCATCATGGCGACGGTGCCGCTCGGGCTTGCCTGCGCGATCTTTGCGATGATCATGACCGGCAACACGCTTAACATCTACAGCCAGATCGGCCTGGTCATGCTTGTCGGCATCATGGCGAAGAACGGCATCCTGATCGTCGAATTCGCCAACCAGCTGCGTGATCGCGGCCAGGATGTGCGCACGGCGATCGAGAACGCCGCCAACATTCGCCTCAGGCCGGTGATGATGACGATGATCGCCACCATCGTCGGCGCGGTGCCGCTGGTGCTGGCAAGCGGTGCCGGTGCCGAGGCGCGCATTGCGCTCGGCTGGGTGCTGGTCGGCGGGCTCGGCCTTGCCGTGGTCGTGACGCTCTATCTCACGCCGGTCGCCTATCTCGTCATTGCTGGGCTCACGAAGCCGCATGCGGACGAGGAGCGCAAGCTGCACGAGGAAATGGAAGCGGCGGCCGCGCTCGAAACGAAATAGCGGCGGGCTCTCAGCGTCGGCAGCGAAGATGTCAACGCTGACCGCCTGTCGCGCTGCTCCCTGGCTCTAAAAAGCGCTAACCCTGAAGTTCAAGCCAGGCGGCGATCAGAAAGACCACCGCTGCGATCGCGCCCAGCGCACTCCTGCCGGCGTGGAGCCTCGCCCAGCGGCGGAGAAGCGCGCGGGTTTCCTCGCTCGCCTCATCCGGCCGCGTTGCCTCGAGGCGTCGGTTGATCGGCATGATGACGAGGATCGTGTAGGGCCAGTTCAGAATGATGATTGCTGCCCCTAGGCCCCAAAGTGCATTGTCACTCTGCCACCATGCGGCAGCGCCGAGCAGGCCCGAGATGATTGCGAGCGAGGCTTGCATCTCGAAACCTCGCCGGTAGGCCGGCACCCATTGGGCGAGGGCCGCTCATCGAGGTGAAGCCTTGCCGGGTGTTCGGCGACGTTGATGTAGACGGCGGCGCCGAAGAATACCGCTGCGGTAAACAAAGCGAGCAGACCGAGCATTTGACCTTCTCCTCTCTCCCTTCAGTATATACCGTCAGGGGCTGCACAACGATAGGTGTCGTCGTTGGGCGCAGAGCTGCCGGCTCAAGGGCAGATCCGGGAGGGAATTCTGATCGACGTTATCCGTCGCAATGCGAAAGCTTTGTGACACTCAGGTCTCACCAGCGGCGTTTTCACGCGATAGTCTGCCGGAGACTGCGTGAACGTCTGGACAAAGTGATTCCGATTTGCACAGTAGCGCCTTGAAATGAAAGCGCTTCCCCTATGTCGGAATGGGGCAGCGCGAATGGCATGAAGAAGGGACGTTTTCCGTGGCATTGAAGGCGATCAGAGCTGGCTCGAGAAACGAAACCGGGATCGAAACCGCAAAGGGGCAGCTTGCTGCCCGATTCGGCGATCGGTTCCAGACGGGCGAAGCGATCCGTGCCCAGCATGCCCACACCACCACCTACATCCCGGCGCAGCTTCCCGATGGCGTCGTCTTCCCCGAGAGTGCCGACGAGGTGCGCGAGATCGTTGCGATCGCAGCCGCAAATGCCGTGCCGCTCATTCCCTTTGGCACCGGATCCTCGCTCGAGGGCCACGTCAACGCGCCGAACGGTGGCATTTCCGTCGACATGATGCGGATGAACCGGGTGCTCGAGGTCAACGCGGAAGACTTGGATTGCCGGGTCGAGCCCGGCATCACCCGCGAGGAGCTGAACACCTATCTGCGCGACACCGGCCTGTTCTTCCCGATCGATCCCGGCGCCAACGCCTCGATCGGCGGCATGGCCTCGACGCGGGCGTCCGGCACCAACGCGGTGCGCTACGGCACGATGAAGGACAATGTGCTGGCGCTGACGGTGGTGACATCAGACGGGCGCGAGGTGCGCACCGCGCATCGGGCACGCAAGTCGTCTGCCGGCTATGACCTGACCCGGCTCTTCGTCGGGGCCGAGGGCACGCTCGGCATCATCACCTCGATCACGCTCCGGCTGCAGGGCATTCCCGAGGTCATCTCCGGCGGCGTCTGCCCGTTCCCGACGATTGCCGATGCCTGCAACGCGGTGATCCTGACGATCCAGTCCGGCATTCCGGTCGCCCGCATCGAGCTGTTGGACGCTTTGCAGATGAAGGCGTGCAACGGCTACTCCGGCCTTTCCTATGAGGAAACGCCGACGCTTTTTGTCGAATTCCATGGGAACAGCGAGAGCGTCGAGATGCAATCGCGGCACTTTGCCGAAATTGCGTCGGAATTCGGCTCTAGCGGCTTCATCTGGACGACCAACCCGGAAGAGCGGGCGCGGCTGTGGAAGGCGCGGCACAACGCCTACTGGGCCCAGAAGAGCCTGATCCCCGGGGCTGCAATTCTCTCCACCGATGTCTGTGTGCCGATCTCGCGGCTGGCCGATTGCGTTGCGGCGACCCATGACGACATCGCCCAGCACGGTCTGACGGCACCGATCGTCGGCCACGCGGGCGACGGCAACTTCCACGTCGGCCTGCTGTTTGACGACAAGGACGCCGCCGACGTGGCGCGGGCCGAGGCCTTCGTCGAGCGGCTGAATGCGCGGGCGCTGTCGATGGACGGGACCTGCACCGGCGAACACGGCATCGGTCAGGGCAAGATGCCGTTCCTCGAAGCCGAACTCGGCGACGCGCTGGATCTGATGCGGCAGGTCAAGCGTTCTCTCGACCCGCAGAATATCTTCAACCCCGGCAAGATCTTCGCCTGACGCGAGACGACGGGCGAGGGGACACGCGGCCGCGCGGCCACTACCCCTTTGGGGCAAAGGCGGGCGCGCCCGCGCAATTGTAATGGACGGAAACGTCCCTTTGGCGTTCATATGGACGCAGACGGCGTCGACAGGCGCCCCGAGAACTTGATGGGAATGTAGGCACGGTGCTTTCGCGAATTCTGGTTGCCATCGGCGGTCTTGTGGTTGTTGCGCTCTTTGCGGCGCTGATCGCCCCGTGGTTCATCGACTGGACGGGTTTCCGCAAGGAATTCGAGCGCGAGGCTAGCCGCATCATGGGCAAACCCGTCGTCGTGCACGGCCGCGTCGACGCACGCCTGATCCCGTTCCCGACCGTGACGCTCAACGACGTGCGTGTCGGCGGCAGCGATGCGCGCGAACCGCTGATCCAGGTCGAACAATTCTCGATGAGCGCGGAGCTTGCGCCGTTCCTGAGTGGCGAAGCGCTAATCTTCGACATGCGCCTCGACCGGCCCAAGGCCAAGGTCCGGCTGCTTTCCGACGGTACGCTCGACTGGGCGCGTGGTACGCGCACGGCGATCCCCGCCAAGACGGTGGTGCTTGAAAACGTAGAGATCACCCAGGGCGAGATCGAATTCATCGACGAGCAGACCGGCCGCACCCGGCGCGTGACCGACCTTGCCGCCGATCTTTCGGCCCGGTCGCTGGCCGGCCCCTGGAAGGTCGAAGGTCGTGCGGCATTGGACGGCGAGGCCGGCAGTTTTGCCTTTGCCAGTAACAAGGTGGACGAGGCGGGCGCGCTCAGCCTCAAGGCGCGGGTGACGCCGGACAAGCGTCCATTCGGCGTCGAGCTCGATGGCGCGCTGAAGATCGTCGACTTCAAGCCGCTTTACGGCGGCCGCTTCACGCTGACCGAAAACCGCCCGCAGGGCGAGGCCAAAGAAGTCGACGACCATGCGCCGCTGCGCATCAACGGCGATTTCCAGCTGACCAATGAGAGCATCCGTGTGCCGGAGTATCGCTTCGAGGTCGGTCCTTCGGATGATCCTTACGTGGTGACCGGCGAGGCGACGCTCGACACCGGCAAGGAGCAGAAGTTCCTGCTAATTGCCGACGGCCAGCAGATCGACGTCGCCCGCATCGGCAATTCCGGCAGCAACGGCAAGACCGGGCGCGACCCGGCGATCTCCATGCGCCAGCGGCTGGAAGCGATGCTGGCGATCGCTGCCGACATTCCCATTCCGCAGGTGCCGGGCAGGGCCAGTTTGAAGCTGCCGGCGATCGTCATCGGCGATACGACGGTGCGCGACGTGCGCATCGACGTACAGCCTGATGGCGCCGGATGGGTAATCGACAATGTCGTGGCGCTTCTGCCCGGTCGCACCCAGCTCGAGGCCAAGGGACGGCTCAACCTCAAGGGTCAGCGCTCCTTCCGCGGCGACCTGCTGCTCGCGTCCAACCAGCCGTCGGGGCTGGCGAGCTGGCTGGCCGGCTCTGTCGACCCGGCCATCCGCAAGCTGAAGACCGCGGGTTTTTCGGCAACCGTCAACCTGACCGACACGCTGCAGCAGTTCGAAAACCTTGAAGTCGCGGCCGGCGATGCCAGCCTCAAGGGGCGGCTCGAGCGCCAGTCCTTCGCCGAGCAGCAGCCGAACCTTTCGCTGCAGCTGAACGGCAACCGCATCGATCTCGAAGCCTTGCAGGCGCTGGCTGGCCTCGTCGCCGGCGATGCCTCGACCTCGACATTGATGCAGCACGCGATCGCTGCCGACCTTTCGGCCGACGAGTTCTCCGCCTTCGGCGAAGATGCCCGCGACGTTCAGGCGGTGGTGACGCTCAAGAACGGCCAGCTACAGGCCGAGCGCGTGGCGATCGGCTCGCTTGCCGGCGCGCAGCTTGCCTTTTCCGGCCGCGCCAGCGGCGATCTCGCAAAGCCCGTCATTTCGGCCAAGATGAAGCTCGCGGCCAACGATCTGACGCCGTTCCTGGAAATGATCGGCCGGCACGCCGTCGATCATCCGGCCCTTCGTCGGCTGACCAAGGCTGGCCCGTACTACACGGACGCCGCCTTCGACGTGACGCTGACCGCCGGCAACAAGGAAGGCAACGCGCCCGCGACCTTCGGCATCTTCGGCACGGCCAACGGCACCAAGATCGCCGCCAGCTATCAGGCGCCCGACATGGCCCAGGCGCTTGCCGGCAAGGGCATGCTGCTCGAAGCGACGCTCGAAAACCCGCAGACGCTGTTGCTGCTCGGCCAGGCCGGGTTCGATCCGCTGCCATTCGATGCGGACGCCAACGGCATCCTCTCGGTCAAGCTGCAGAGCACCGATGGCTCCAACGCCAATGGCACGGTGACCTTTACCACTGAGAAGACGGCGCTTGCCGCCAAGGGCAGCTTCGATCTTTCGCGCGACCATTTCCTCGAGGGCCAGGCCAAGCTGACGCTGCAGACGGAAGACCTCGAACCTTATCTGCTGCAGCAGGGCATCGCCCTGCCACAGACGGGCAGTGGCCTGCCGATCTCTGTTTCGGCCGACGTGGCGACGACACCGGAGGCGATCGCCCTTACAACGGTCGAAGGCAAGGCGGATAACAACGGCTTTGCAGGCGCGCTGACGATCGACCGCAAGGTGCCGGGCAAGGCGGAGGGCCAGATCAACCTTGCAACGCTCGATCTCGCCTGGCTCGCCGAGGGCATCCTCGGCCAGGTTCAGGACATGTCGACCGGCGCGCTGTCGAAAACGCCGGTCGCCCAGGCGGCCTGGACCGGCCTCAACGTGGCCCTGGATGTGCAGGCGGCCAATTTCTGGCCGGGCTTCTACGGCGCCGTTGGAAATTTTGTCGGCAAGATGGAATGGAAGGGCGACGAGATCGCCTTCACCGACGCGACCGGCGACTGGCTCGGCGGCAAACTTGAGGGCCGGGTGCAGATCGGCAATGCCAACGGTTCCGGCTTCCTGCGCTCGCGTCTCGACGTCAAGGGCGGCGATCTGGCGCAGGCGGGCTGGATGCGGGCAGGCGCGCCGGTTGCCACCGGCACCTTCGACCTGTCCGTGGCGCTGGAGGCATCGGGCGCGAACGCGCAAGCCATGGCGCATTCGGCAAGCGGCTCGGGCACTGCGACCTTCAACGGCGTGACACTCAACGGCATCAACAGCGCCGCCCTGCCGCAGTTGATGGCGACTGCCGATGCGCTGAAGATGGAGATTTCAGCTGACGCGATCCGCCAGGCGGCGGAGGCGACGGTGTTTTCGGGCCAGTCGGTCGTCGGTGTGGTCAAGGTGCCCTTCAGCATCGCCGGCGGCGTGCTGCGGGCACAGAACGTGACGGCCGCCGACGGCAACGCAGCTTTTGCCGGCGAGGCGTCGCTCGACCTTGCGGCAGAACGCATCGATGCCGGCATCGACATGACTTTCCGTCCGGGTGACGAGGCGCTTGCTGGCGCTGAGCCGCGCGTGCGGCTCGGCTTCGCGGGACTGCTGGCATCGCCAGGCGTCAGCCTCGATGTTGCCGATCTCTCGAATTTCCTCTCGCTTCGGGCCTTCGAGCGCGAGCGCCGGCGCGTCGAGACGCTGCAGGCCAACGTGCTTGAGAAGCAGCGGCTGCGCCGCGAGGTGCAGCTCTACAAGGCAAAGGCGCAGCAGCGTGAAGTCGAGCGCCTGCGGGCGATCGCCGAAGAACGGCGCCGCGCCGCTGCGGCAGTCGAGGCGGAGCGGGTGAAGGCGGATCTCGCCGCCCGCGCCGAGGCGGCCCGCAAGGCGGCGGAAGAGGCTGCTCAGGCCGAACGCGAACGCCAGCAGCAACAGCAGCTGGGCGCGCCAGCGCAGGCGCAGCCGAATACAGGTACCGTCGAAGGCCCGCAGAAACCGGGCGGCCAGGGGCTGAATTTCGACGTCTTGCCCGACATTACCGTGCAATAGTCTTGCCGGCATCGCGGTTGCGCGCCGCATAGGCGTTGGCCTACTGCATGGGTTCCTTAAATCCTATTCGATTTAAGGATAACAACAGGCAGCAATTCAAAGTGCTACAGCGACCTTTGCCCGTCTAATAAGACGCGCAAAGGTCGCTGTAGCTGTGCGTGCCGTCGGGCGTGCAGCTGTGCGGTTTGTCGCCCGCGTGCTCACACCGGACGATCACGCTTGGATCGTTTCCAGTTTAAGCGGAGTCGCAGAAATGCTCTGTCTCTTTGTTCTTACGCATTTCCTGACGGAAAACCGCCTCGCACTTTTCCTGGAAATGCTTGGGTCTCCAGCTCGCATTGGAGCATAGAATCTTTCGGCCAGGATTGCGAAGCGTCGCCGCGTCCCGGTTCAGAAGTGGATGGCAACGCCGAGGATCGGTCCGTGTTGCACGGCGTCGAACTTGAAGCCGTCGTCGCTGTAGTCGACGCCGAGTGCGCGGTAGCCGGCGACGACTGAGATCGTATCCGTGAACTTGTAGCCGAGACCGAGCGCTGCATCCCAGTCGAGATCCGCGCCGCCCGCACCGACCAGCCCCCAGCCGGTCATATAGAACTCGGGCGTGAAGTAATAGGCGCCGCGCAAGCCCGCGACCGCATCGACCCATGTCGCACTGTCTTCGCGTTTCCTACCGTTGAGCAGGCCGCCTGAGAACGAAAGCGTCGAATCAACCGACCAGACTTTCAGGCCGCCGACGAAATCCAGGTTGGACGATTGATCTTCGTAGATCGCATAACCGACGCCAAGCAATCCGGCAAAGGTCTTCGATTTCACATCGACGCTATTGGCAAGAATGCCGTTCGGCGTGTGGCCGTCGGCGGAAAGGTCGGTATAGATCACGTCGCCGAAGATGCTGTAGGGCCCGTTGCGGGCTTCGCCCGTCGCCATGAAAGCGAAATCGAGATGGTCCCAGATATCTCCGAAGCTTGAATCGATGTGCACCTCAGGGAGACCGAACTGGGCGGTGTCGCCCGTCAGGCCCGCCATCCAGAAGTAGGGTGCAACGGTGAACTTCCAGCCGCTCTCCGTCTCCTGCTGTTGGGCTGTGGGTGCAAGAAGGGGTGCGATATCGGCGGCGCTGGCGATGGCGGCCGATGACAAAGTCAAACACGTGGCCAGACCGATACGAGCATAGAGCTTCATGGGTTCCTCCCTCTCCTGTCCAGCCAGCGACTCTCGTGCGCTGGCAACTGTATGATTGTTTGAAATTAGTGCAGTCTAAACAAGCCCATTCGCGTTTATTGCCGGATCAAGCGTTACCGAAATGCCCGAGCTGTGGCGCCAAGCACACAGAAACCGGTGGGATGGGCCACAGTTGCAATCTCAAGTCTATGTTTCTGTCGGCGTGTGCTTCAAATTTTCCCGGATTGGTGTGTTCAGGGACGGGTGCTGAGGCATGCATCTGGTTTGTGAAGGCAATCCCGCTCCTGCGCCGAATGCCTGCTTTTGCGCGCTGAAATGGGGAGACCCCTAAAATCCTAATGGATTGATTGAGCAGGAGTTAGCATCCTGCCTTCACAGTGAGGCCTGCAACGGGGGGTGGCATGAAGTCGCTGGAGCAGGGCCTTGATCGCCGCGCGATCATCTGGATCATGAACTGGACGTTTTCAGGCACTGCCGGCTGCACGGCCGTTGCCCTTCTCATCACTTATTACTACATCGTCCCGTTCGGCGGCGAGCTGATGGCGACCTCAATGCGCCTTGCGCTGTTCATTCCGCTGCTGCTGGCCATCCCGCTTTTCGCCTTCATCGGCATCAAGCTCCAACAGTTGGCACTTGCCAACGATCTTCTGACGCTGGCCAGTCGCTATGACGGCCTGACGGGCTGTCTCAACCGTGCCGCCTTCACATCGGATGTCACCGCATTCTTTGCCGATCAGGACCTCGAGCCGTTTCCGCCGACGTCGGCGCTGATGGTGCTGGACGCCGACCACTTCAAACGCATCAACGATTGCCACGGCCATCTGGCCGGCGATCAGGCATTGGTGGCGATAGCAACCGAGATGCGCCAGGCAGTGGACGGTAGCGGCCTGACGGGGCGCCTCGGCGGAGAGGAATTCGGCGTTTTCGTTCCCTATGCCCGTCCCGAAACGATAGGGGCGATGGCGGAGCGAATTCGGTTGGCGGTGGCCGAGCGCGGGCAGGCGATCGCGCCGGGCGCAGAGCCAGTCACTGTCAGCGTCGGTGTGGCGCTGTTCAGCTATCCCGCCCACTATGAGGATGTCTTCAAGATCGCCGACGACCAGCTCTATCTCGCCAAGAATACCGGGCGCAACCGGGTTTGCCTGGTCGAGTATTTGCGTCGGCCGGGCGGCATCGGGGCGATGGCAAACCAGCTGCGCGAGGGGCTTGCAGGCGTCTTCACCGAGACATTCGGAAGCGGCCGCGATGAGCCAGGCGAAGAGCCGTCAAGTGTCGCTGGCCGCTGACAGCTCTATATTCGCCTTGATCCAGTCGAGAACGTAGACGCGGAGCGCCGAAGACAGGTTGCTGTCGGCGCCACGCGCATCGTCGATCTCGACGATCAGTTGGGCGATCGGCATGGCGCGGGCGGCCGCGATCGTCTTCAGCTCCAACCAGAACGGATCTTCCAGCGAGAAGCTGGTGCGGTGGCCGTGCAAGGTGGCGGAGTGTTTTCGGATCATCGCCGGAGCTCGCAAATTGATTCAAGTCGTTGGCGGTTTGATTCGGGACGTTGCTGCAAGTCATTGAAGCGGAATCGCTTTTTTGCAGGTCGTGCGCCGGGTTCGACGTTCTAAAGCGCGTCGCGATCTCTACAGCGCCGCGCGTCTTATTAGACGCGCAAAGGTCGCTGTAACGCTTTAAACGTTCCGCAGCCGTTCGTGCGCGCGGCGCTTCAGTCCTCGGCCTCGTCAGGTCGATCGCCGGAAGGTTCGCGGCGCCCCTGGTCGAGGGCCTTTGCCGCCTTCGCATTCAAGGCGTCGGTCAGCGATTTCTCGGCCTTGGTGCGGCCGAACGAGATGCGGTTCTGTTCGGCCTGCTTTTCTTTTTCGGCGCGGGCATTGCGCTTGCGGAACTGGCGTAGATTGACGACGTCACCACTCATGCCGCGTCCTTTCGCTTGCCTCAGTTCTTCTTGCGGAAGGAGTCGAGCGAAACCACCGAGCCGCCGCCGTTCTTGGCGTCGCCGGATTTTTCCGGGTCCTTGGGCGGCACTTCGCCATCGGTTTCAGGAACGGGATAGGCGGTGATCTCCGCCGATTCGGCCTCTTCCTCTTCGGCCGTCGCCACGTCGAATTCGAGTTCGAAATTGACCGAGGGGTCGTAGAAGCCGCGAATGGCATTGAACGGAATGACCAGCCGCTCCGGCGTATCGGAGAAGGACAGGCCGATTTCGAAGCCGGCCTCGGAAACCTTGAGTTCCCAGAACTGGTGCTGCACGACAATGGTCATCTGCTCGGGATACTTGGATTTCAGGTGCTGCGAGATGCGAACACCCGGCGCGCCGGTCAGGAAGGTGATGAAGAAATGGTGCTCGCCGGGCAGGTGGCCGGTGGCCGCAACCTCGGTCAGCACCTTGCGGATGACGCCGCGAAGCGCGTCCTGCGCCAGAATGTCGTAGCGAATGTGGTCCTGGCCCATGAGATTCCCGTCTTTCTCGAACTCAATTCTACTGTCGGCTTTCCATTGCCCGTCTCGATATGACGAGTCAATTATTCAAGCATCTATAGACCATTTCGAAGCGGGGGAGAAGGTGAAGGCTTCTGTTGCCAGGTGCCTTCGGACCCCGCCTTACGGTGCTACCCGGAAGGACTTGATTTGAAGTGTCGCACCGCCGTTAGGCAGCGAGACGTGCTTCAGCATAGTTGTCGTTTGCAACTATAAGTTTAGCCCGATAACGGTGGTACAATGCCGAGCAAAAAGTCGATCTTTACGCCCTTGTCGATCCTATTTCGCCCCCATCAAAAGCCGGTCATCGAAATCTCGACCGGTTTTTGGTGGAGGCGCCGGGTACCGCCCCCGGGTCCAATGGGTTTATTTCACCGCCCGTTTATTGCCATAGCCGCCCGAAGACGGCATCTGTCATATAGGTCTTTTCGGCGCTGAAGAAAAGGGGAAAGCACGGATATATCGCAGCTTTTCCAAAACCCCTGACATGCCAAACGCCTTGACATGAATGGCAGCCGTGAAAAACTCCGGCTGCTGCACGCGGCCTGCAAGGGCGCTGCGGTTTATCGAGCAAGATCAATCTGGAGGCATCATGACTGACTATCTCGCAGATGTGCAGAAGTATGACAGCGGCGCCGACGAAGCTGTTGTGAACAAGATCGTGCGCCATCTCGGCATTGCACTGCGCAACAAGGATTCCTCGCTCGTGTCGGCCACGGACCCCAAGGAACTCGATCGCGTTAGGGAAAAATGGTGCGAGAAGAAGCTCGGCGTCGTGGGTGCGGAAGCGGATGCGGCCATTTCGGCGACGACGAAGGCGATGTCGGCAGATCGATCCAAGTCACGCGTGACCTTCTATTATCTGGTGGCCAAGAACCTCGGTAAGCTGCAAACGCTGTAGATCACGTTCATTGTGAAGGCGGGATGCAGGCGGAAAACCGCGCGCACTTTCCTTGATCCCGCTTTGAGCGCGGCTGAATATGCGGGATAAACACCCCCGGGACATTGGTTTGCCGCCGGCTTCACCCTAAATTTGGGACAACACGAATCGGCGGCGCCAGACCATGCAGCAATATCTCGACTTCCTCGACCATGTGATGACCAGCGGAACCGACCGGGGTGACCGGACGGGAACGGGGACGCGCTCGGTCTTCGGCTACCAGATGCGTTTCGATCTTTCGCAAGGCTTCCCGGTGCTGACCACCAAGAAGCTGCACCTGCGCTCGATCATCCACGAACTGCTGTGGTTCCTGAAGGGCGAGACCAATATCGCCTATCTCAAGGAAAACGGCGTCAGCATTTGGGACGAATGGGCGGACGAAAACGGCGATCTCGGGCCCGTCTACGGCTACCAGTGGCGCTCCTGGCCGGCGCCGGACGGGCGGCATATCGACCAGATCGCCGGTCTTGTCGAAAGCCTGAAGACCAATCCGAACTCGCGCCGTCATATCGTTTCCGCCTGGAACCCGGCGCTGGTCGACGAGATGGCCCTGCCGCCGTGCCATTGCCTGTTCCAGTTCTATGTCGCCGACGGCAAGCTTTCCTGCCAGCTCTATCAGCGTTCGGCCGACATCTTCCTCGGCGTGCCGTTCAACATCGCCTCCTACGCGCTTCTGACGATGATGGTGGCGCAGGTGACCGGGCTGAAGCCGGGCGATTTCGTCCATACCTTCGGCGACGCGCATATCTACCACAACCATTTCGACCAGGCACGGCTGCAGCTTGCCCGCACGCCGAAGACGCTGCCGACCATGCAGATCAAGCCAGACGTCAAGGATCTGTTTTCGTTCCGTTTTGAAGACTTTACCCTGGTCGGCTACGAAGCTGATTCAACCATCAAGGCGCCGATCGCCGTCTGAGGCGTCGTCGCCTCGGGGGTGCGGGCAGGCGGTCGATACGGGCATTCGCGTAACGGCGGCAGACCGGGAGGGTTTGCCGTTTCTTACGGAGTTCAGATGTTACAGCGGCCTTTGCGCATCATGTTCGGCGAGGCGCTGTCGGGAGGTTTCGATGCTGACGCTCGTCCACGCACCCTTGTCGCGCTCGTCGCGTATCGTCTGGCTGCTCGAGGAGATCGGCGCGGAATACGAGATCCGCTATGTCTCGATCCGCCGCTGGGATGGCACCGGCGCACCCGACGACAACAATCCGCATCCGCACAAGCAGGTGCCGGCGCTCTTGCACAAGGGTGCGCTGATCTGGGAATCGGCGGCCGTGGTACAATATCTCACCGACCTTCACCCCGAATGCAGTCTCGGCCGGGCGCCCGGCCATCCCGAGCGCGGCGCCTATCTCTCCTGGCTTGCCTATTATGCCGGCGTGATCGAGCCGACGGCGCTGGCCCACATCACCGGCGCGACGATCAACAATCCGGCGCAGGCGCGGCTCTACAGCGAAATGTGCGCCCATGTGATCGACGTGCTCAACCGACAGACCTATCTGCTCGGCGCGACGATGAGCGCCGCCGACCTGCTTTTGGCCAGCGCACTGCAATGGATGCGCAAGATCCTGCCCGAGAGTGAGGTCGTCGACCGCTATATCCGGGTGGTCACGGACCGGGCAGCCTATGTCAGGGCAAGTGAAATCGACAGCAAACCGAATGGGTTCCATGACTGATACCAGCACCAACGAGCCGAAAATCTCCATCGTCGTCGCGGTTGCCGCCAACGGCGTCATCGGCCGCGACGGCGATCTGCCGTGGCGGCTTTCCACCGATCTCAAGCGCTTCAAGGCGCTGACGATCGGCAAGCCCGTGATCATGGGGCGCAAGACCTGGGCCTCGATCGGACGTCCGCTGCCCGGCCGAGCGAACATCGTCATCAGCCGCAGCGCAGATTTTACTGCTGAGGGCGCGACCGTCGCGCATTCGCTGGAGGAGGCGCTGGGCGCAGCGCGGCGCGAAGCGTCGGCATCAGGGGCAGACGAGATCTGCGTTATTGGCGGCGGCGAGATCTACCGGCAATCGATCGGCGTCGCCGATATCCTGCACATCACAGAGGTTCAGGCGGAAGTCGAAGGCGATACTCGCTTTCCGGATATCGACCCTGACGTTTTCGACAAGGTGTTCGAAGAGGACCTGCCGCAGGGCGAGAAAGACAGCCATGCCATGCATTTCGTGACGTGGCGGCGCCGGGCCACGCGCTAATGCATGCCTCCTAAAATCGGCATCGATCTAAGGAGAAAGTTATGCAGCGAGTTTGAAGCGCTGTCCTTGGCGCGTCATGTTTGGCGCGCCGCGCGTAATGGGCCATTCGTCAACTATTTTGAACCATTTACGGTGAACTCTGGCGTATCGCGTTGAAAGCGGTGCATGTCATACCTATAACGGGTTCACATCGTGGACGTCCGTGCATTCGCGCGGCAGTTCAGCGTGAGCAGTATTCAAAAGAGAGGTTTTGATGCCCTGGAGCAATCAGAATGGCGGCGGCGGCCCTTGGGGCGGCGGCGGCGGCGGAGGCAATCAGGGGCCATGGGGCCAGGGGCCGAACCGGCCGCGTGGCGGCGGCAAGGGCGGACCGCCGGATCTCGAAGAGATCATTCGCCGTGGCCAGGATCAGCTGAAGAACGTCGTTCCCGGCGGTTTCAACGGCGGCATCTTCGCCATCGTCGGCCTGCTGATCGTCGGCTTCATCCTGATCAACTCGATCTACACCGTCCAGCCGGATGAACGCGGCGTCGAAATGCGCTTCGGCAAGCCGAAGGACGAGATCTCGATGCCGGGCCTGCACTATCACTTCTGGCCGCTCGAAACCGTCGAGTTCGTCAAGATCACCGAGCAGCAGCAGAACATCGGCGGCCGCAACAGCGGTCAGTCCAATGCCGGCCTGATGCTCACCGGCGACCAGAACATCGTCAACGTTCAGTTCTCGGTGCTGTTCTCGGTCACGGATCCGAAGGCCTACCTCTTCAACGTCGAAAATCCGGCTGACACGCTGCAGCAGGTCGCCGAAAGCGCGATGCGCGAAGTGGTCGGCCGTCGTCCGGCCCAGGACATTTTCCGCGATAACCGTCAGGCGATCGCCGCCGACGTGAAGAGCACGATCCAGGCAACGATGGACAGCTACGGCGCCGGCGTTTCCGTCAACACCGTGGCGATCGAGGATGCGGCCCCGCCGCGCGAAGTCGCCGATGCGTTCGACGAAGTGCAGCGTGCCGAGCAGGACGAAGACCGCTTCGTCGAAGAAGCCAACCAGTACGCCAACCAGATCCTCGGCAAGGCCCGCGGTCAGGGCGCGCAGATCCGCGAAGAGGCAGCCGCCTACAAGGGCCGCGTCGTCAAGGAAGCGCAAGGTGAGGCCCAGCGCTTCATCTCTGTTTATGACGAATATTCAAAGGCGCCTGATGTAACCCGCAAGCGTCTCTATCTCGAAACGATGCAAGGCGTTCTCGGCAAGTCGAAGAAGGTCATCATCGACGAGAAGAACGGGCAGGGCGTCGTGCCCTATCTGCCGCTGAATGAAATCGGTCGGCCGGCACAGTCGGGAGGCGCACAGTGATCAACAATCGTACTTCAATCATCCTGATCCTGCTCGCCGTCGTCCTGGTCGGTCTCTATTCGTCGATCTTCGTGGTCAACGAACGCCAGCAGGCGATCGTCGTTCGCTTCGGTCAGATCCAGGACGTCAAGACCCAGCCGGGCCTCTACTTCAAGCTGCCCTTCGCCTTCATGGATGCCGATCGCGTGCAGTATGTCGAAGACCAGGCCCTGCGCTTCGATCTCGACAACATCCGCGTCCAGGTTTCGGGCGGCAAGTTCTATGAAGTCGACGCCTTCGTCATCTACAAGATCGCCGATCCCCGTCGCTTCCGCGAAACCGTTTCGGGCGACCGCGATTCTGCCGAGGCACGTCTGCGCACCCGTCTCGACGCATCGCTGCGTCGCGTCTACGGTCTGCGTGGCTTCGAGGCAGCGCTGTCCGACGAGCGTGCATCGATGATGCGCGAAGTTCGCGCCGACCTCAAAACCGATGCCGAATCGCTCGGCCTCAACATCGAGGACGTTCGCATCCGTCGCACAGACCTTACGCAGGAAGTCTCGCAGCAGACCTTCGACCGCATGAAGGCCGAGCGTCTGGCGGAAGCCGAACTGATCCGTGCCCGCGGTAACGAAGCCGGCCAGCGTCGCCGCGCCATCGCCGACCGTCAGGTCGTCGAGATCGTCGCCGACGCCCAGCGCGAATCGGAAATCCTGCGCGGTGAAGGCGAAGCCGAACGGACGAAGACCTTTGCCGACGCATTTGCGCGCGATCCGAAGTTCTTCGAATTCTACCGTTCGATGACCGCCTATACGGAGTCCATCGGTAGCTCGGACACGACGCTCGTGCTGTCGCCGCATTCGGAGTTCTTCCGTTATTTCAATGACTCGGAAGGCAAAGCACCGGCTGCGACAGAGACGCAACCGGCGACCGGGAACTAAGCGGACAATGTCCGACTTTCTGACCGGGATTGCTTTTTTCCTGATCATCGAGGGGCTGGTGTACGCACTGGCCCCTTTGGTTTTAGTGGAATTGGCGAAGCGTTTGCCGTATGTCCCGGAGCATCAGCTTCGACTGGCCGGGGTATTTTCCGTTGCCGCCGGTGTCGGACTTGTCTGGTTGCTTCGAGGATAATGCGAATGCCACATAAACTGCTGATCCGGCTGGTCGATGCCGAATATGCGATCACCCGTCTCAATGTCGGTTCCCAGATGCCGGAATGGCTGCCGGGGCCGGGTTTCTGGACCGTGTCCAGCTCGCGAGAGGAAATGACCCTCGTCTGTCGCGCCGCGCGCGTCCCTTCCAGCACCCAGAGTTCGCTCGGCTGGCGCTGCTTCCGTATCGAACAGCATTTCAGCGTCGACGTGCCCGGCGTGCTTTCTTCCGTGCTCAGGCCGCTGTCGGCCGCGGGCATCGGCGTCTTTGCCAATTCGACCTTCAGCACCGACTATATCTTCGTGCCGGGCTCCGATCTCGACAAAGCGGTGCAGGCGCTGAAAGAGCACGGGCACGAGATCACCATCTGATCTACTGCATAATTCCTTAAATCGGATTCGATTTAAGGAGAAATTATGCAGTGAGCCTGAAGTGCTACAGCGTCCTTAGCGCGTCATATTTGACGCGCGGCGCTGTAGGCTCCGTATCCGCACTTTCGAGCGGATCAGAAAATCGTGTCTGGACGCTTCTGAATTCCGCCGTATCTTCACTGGAAGATCGGGTGCAACGTGATCCCCGGATCGCGTCGCTGTCACCGGCTGCATAAGTCTTCCGATCGGGATCGATCGTGGGATAAATTATGCGGCAAATCAAAGTCGCTGCAGCGACCCTTGCTCTTTGTCGGGCGCATGGGGCTGCAGAGCATCGCATGACGCGGCTACCTTCAAGGGCGCCGCACCGCCGAGACAATGTGAGGAGCTCCGCGAATTGTCCACTCGATCGAAATCCTTCGGCGCTCTGGCGCTGGCCGCCACGCTGCTTCTGTCCAATGCGGCCATGGCGCAGACGGCCGCCGTTCGCCCGCCGAGCAATGGCCCCGCATCCGTCGCCGACCTTGCGGCCGGCCTGCTTGATGCGGTCGTGAACATTTCGACGTCCCAGCGCGTCAAGAACGACGACGATGCGCCGACGCCGCAGGTGCCGGAGGGCTCGCCCTATCAGGACTTCTTCGACGAGTTCTTCAAGGGGCAGGGCGACAAGGGCGGCAACCGCCAGCGCACCGTCAATTCGCTCGGCTCCGGCTTCGTCATCGATCCCGCCGGCGTCATCGTCACCAACAATCACGTGATCGAGGGTGCCGACGATATCGAAGTGATCTTCGCCAATGGCAGCAAGCTGAAGGCCAAGCTCGTCGGCAAGGATACCAAGACCGACCTCGCGGTGCTCAAGGTCGAGCCGAAGACGCCGCTGAAGGCAGTACCCTTCGGCGATTCCCGCAAGATGCGGATCGGCGATTGGGTCATGGCGATCGGCAACCCGTTCGGCTTTGGCGGCTCTGTCTCCGTCGGCATCATCTCGGCGCGCGGCCGGAACATCAATGCCGGCCCCTACGACAATTTCATCCAAACGGACGCCGCCATCAACCGCGGCAACTCGGGCGGCCCGCTGTTCAACATGCAGGGCGAGGTGATCGGCATCAACACGGCGATCATTTCGCCGACGGGCGGCTCGATCGGTATCGGCTTCTCGGTTCCGACCGAGCTTGCCGCCAATGTCGTGCTGCAGCTGAAGGATTTCGGCGAGACGCGGCGCGGCTGGCTTGGCGTGCGCATCCAGCCGGTGACGGACGATATCGCTGAAAGCCTGAAGATGGCCTCGCCGCGCGGCGCTCTGGTCTCGGGCATTATCGAGGGCGGGCCGATCGCCAAGGGCGAGATCAAGGCCGGCGACGTCATCATCAAGTTCGATGGCAAGGACGTCTCCGAGATGCGCGACCTGCCGCGGGCGGTCGCCGAAAGTGCCGTCGGCAAGGCCGTCGACGTGGTGATCATCCGCGACGGCAGGGAGCAGACGGTCAAGGTCACGCTCGGACGGCTCGAGGATGGCGAGGGCATCGCCAATGCCGCGGTAACCACCAATGAAGAAGGCGGCGAGGACAAGAAGACGGATCAGCCGCCGGCAGCCGAGCTGCCCGCCACCGACACGGTGCTCGGCATGAAGCTGACCACGCTCAATGCCGAAAGCCGCAAGAAGTTCGGCATTGCCGACGATGTCGAAGGCGTGGTGATCGCCGAGGTCCAGGCAGGCTCTGCCGCCGCCGAGCGGCGGGTGGAGCCGGGTGACGTTATCGTCGAGGTCGGCCAGGAAGCGATGGATACGCCTGACGACGTCTCCGAGCGCGTTGAAGAGCTGAAGTCCGACGGCCGGCGCAATGCGCTGCTGATGCTTTCCAACAAGACCGGCGAATTGCGCTTCGTCACCGTGCGCATGGAATAGGACGGCGTGGCGCGATGGCCTTTTCCTGAATCCTTTCAGGATGATCGCGCCGTTCTCTCCCGGCTTGATTCCGATCCCTGAGATTTCGATTCAAGGCGGTGTCTTCCTTGAACCGGCAGCGGTCGAAGCTCAGTATTATGCGGTGGCGCTTCGGGCGATCTACAGCGTCGCGCGTCTTATTGGACGCGCAAAGGTCGCTGTCGCACTTTGAATTGCTGCATGTTTGGTAGGTCCTGTCTTACGTCCGGCACTGTGGTGACGGGCGGTGGCCGCTGTCTTGGAGGTACCGCCTGCAGCGCCGTTGGGGAAAGCGGTGCGGCGGCCCCCCCCTCAGTCTTTGGCGCAGGGCACGCCGTGGCTGGCGGTCCGTTCCGGTCGGGTGCGGTGTATGTCGTGCCGCAGGGGCTGAAAGGTCATCAGGCGCAGCGCGTCGATCAGGGTCTCGAGGATGGCGTACATGGCCGGATCCTCCTTTCTGGTTCCTCATTTCAACGCACTTGTCGCAAAGGCTCAAACGAGTTTACAGTTGTCTTCGGATGACTTGAGGTTATGCATGAAGCGCGGCCGTCTGCCCCTGACAGCGTTGCGGAGTTTCGAGGCTGCGGGCCGGCTCGAAAGCTTCACGCTGGCTGCCGGCGAGCTTTTCGTTTCCCAAGCCGCAATCAGCCGACAGATCCGCGAGCTGGAAAACCTCATCGGCCGGCCGCTGTTTGAGCGGCGCCACCGCAGCATCAGCCTGACGGTCGAGGGCCGGTCGCTGCTTTCGGTGCTGACCTCCGCCTTCGACATGGTGGGAGACAGCCTGGAGGCGCTCTCCGGGCACAAGCCTGGCCATACGCTGAGGGTCAGTGCCGAACCGTCCCTTACCGGCTGCTGGCTGGTTCCGCATCTGGCGGAGTTCCAGAGCGAGCATCCCGAGATCGACCTGTTGATCGACGCCGACCCGCGGCTTGTGGAGTTTCGCAGCGGGGACGCTGATATCGCCATGCGTCACAGCTTGAAGCTCTCCTCCTGGCCGCGCGTCGAGGCGCGACGGCTTGCGCAGGTGGAGATGATCCCGGTGATCGCGCCGGAGCTTGCCCGGTCCGGCAGGCCCTTGTTGATGCCTGTCG
This sequence comes from Ensifer sp. Root31, assembly GCF_001424825.1. Taxonomy (NCBI): domain Bacteria; kingdom Pseudomonadati; phylum Pseudomonadota; class Alphaproteobacteria; order Hyphomicrobiales; family Rhizobiaceae; genus Ensifer; species Ensifer sp. Root31. The sequence goes on from NZ_LMCO01000056.1 coordinate 222,332, forward strand.
ATCTCATGCAGCATGCGCTCCTGCACGAGGACAATCGCGAAGCATGGCAGCAATGGTTCACTGCTGCCGGGGCGGGACCGGTTCGCATCGAGCGGGGCGCGATCTTTACCGATGGCGCCATGGTGCTGCAGGCGGCGTTGCGCGGCAACGGCGTCGGGTTGGTCGATCGCGACCATGTGCGCGACGAGCTTGCGGCCGGGCGCCTGCTGCAGCCGTTCGATGTCTCGGTGCCCTATGGCGCCTTCTTTCTCGTGGCGCGGCGGTTCGACGCTTTGTCAGAGGCGGCGCAGGCGTTCGTCACTTGGGTCGAACGGAGTTATCCGGGGGCAGGGCGCGGGGGGTGACGTCTCGGATGGCGTTGCGAGATGTTCCGGGTGGGTCGCCCCTCATCCGCCTGCTGGCACCTTCTCGCCGCCTGCGGGGAGCAGGCTCGGATGTGACCGGACTGACAACGCGCAAACGTTGCGGATTGGCGAAGAGGGTTCGGCTTGCGCATCTCTCCCCGCTGGCGGGGAGAGATGTCCGGCAGGACAGTGAGGGGCAAGCGCAGCGTCATGAACTGCAAGCGGCTGACGGATGAACCCGCAAGCCGCCGTTTACCGGCGCCGCGGCGCTTTCACGCCACGTCCTTCGCCCGCTGTGCCTGCCATTCCGCCCGGGTGATTGCGTAGAGCACGTGGCGAACGAGCTGCGGTTTGTCGGCGGGGATGCGCGGGTGGTTGAAGTCGCGTGCGGGGTCGCGGTGCATTCCAAGGCGCGCCATCACCGCCGTCGAGCGGGTGTTGTCGGGGACGGCGAAGGAGACGATTTCGCGAAGGCCTTTTTCGTCGAAGCCGTAGCGCAGGAGGTCGGACGCTGCCTCGGTGATATAGCCCTTGCCCCAGAAGGGGGCGGCGAGCCGCCAGCCGATCTCGACGGTGCCTTTCGGCAGGTGGGGCTCGAGGTCGGTATAGGCGAGGCCGCAGAAGCCGATCGGCCGGTCGTCTTTTTTCAGCGCGACAGCGAAGAAGCCGAGCCCCGTTTCGGCGATGCCCTGGCCGACGCGGTCGAACAGCGCGTCGGTTTCCTCCCGGTTGCGGCGATGGGGGAAGAACGCCATCACCTCGGCATCATTGTTGATCTCGAAGAAGAGATCGCGGTCGGCCTCCTTCCAGGCGCGGATGCGCAGGCGTTCGGTCTCGGAAACGATCATCTGACGAAATCGGTCTTTCGATAGCCCTGCAGATAGAGAAGGGCCGTGAGGTCGCCATGGTCGATGCGGACCTTCGCCTGTTCGGCGACCACGGGCTTGGCGTGCAGCGCAACGCCGGTGCCGGCGAGCTGCAGCATGCCGAGATCGTTGGCGCCGTCGCCGACGGCAAGCGCCTCGTCGGTCGAAATGCCGAGGCGGCCGGCAATGTCGATGAGCGCATCGACCTTGGCCTGTTTGCCGAGGATCGGTTCGGCGACCTCGCCGGTCAGCGTGCCGTCCTTCTCGATCAGCGTATTGGCGCGGTTTTCCTGGAAGCCGAGCATGTCGGCGACCGGGCCGGTAAACACGGTGAAGCCGCCGGAGATGAGGGCGGTGTAGTAGCCCTTCGCCTTCATCGTGGCGATCAGCTCAGGGCCGCCCGGCGTCAGCGTGATGCGCCTGGCGATGACATCGCCTACGACGCTCGAAGGCAGGCCCTTCAGCAGCGCGACGCGCTCGATCAGCGCCGGCTCGAAGGCGATCTCGCCGTTCATGGCGCGGGCGGTGATGGCGGCAACCTTGTCCTTGAGGCCGACTTCGGCGGCAAGTTCGTCGATGCATTCCTGGCCGATCATGGTGGAGTCCATGTCGGCGATCAGAAGCTTCTTGCGCCTGGTGTCGGCGTCCTGGACGGCGACATCGACAGGCGTTCCGTTCAGCGCGCCGCGCAGCGCCGCCTCGGCGGCAAAGGGGTCCGTGCCGTCGGTGAGCGCCAGGTCGCAGGCGACGCCGTCGGCGAGCCAGTAGAGACCGGATGCCCTAACGGCGTCAGCGGCGGCTTCCGCGAGCGCTGGCGTCAGAACAGGATTTGACGGATTGGCGATAAGCGTGGCAACGAGAGCCATGGACAACAACCTTGAAACCGATACGGACGCGATCCTGATAACCGGGCCGACCGCCAGCGGCAAGTCCGCGCTTGCGGTCGAATTGGCGCGCCGGCATGACGGCGTGGTCATCAACGCCGACAGCATGCAGGTCTATGACACTTTGCGGGTGCTGACCGCGCGCCCTGACGAGGCCGATATGGGTGGCGTCGAACACCGTCTCTACGGCCATATGCCTGCCGGTCAGGCCTATTCGACCGGGGCGTGGCTGCGCGAGGCGCAAGCGCTCGTCGCCACGCTGCGCAAGACCGGCCGGTTGCCGGTCTTCGTCGGCGGCACCGGGCTCTACTTCAAGGCGTTGACCGGCGGGCTTGCCGACATGCCCGAAATTCCGGCCGCCATTCGCGAGCGGCTGCGCGAGCGGCTGATGCAAGAGGGGCCGGATGGGCTGCATGCCGAGCTTGCCGCGCGCGACCCGCAGACGGCAGAGACGCTGAAGCCCGGCGACGGCCAGCGTATCGTGCGCGCGCTCGAAGTGGTGGAGGCGACCGGCCAGTCGATCCGCCTCTACCAGCAGAAGAGCGGCCCTGAGATCATCGATCCGCAACGGGCGCGAAAGCTTGTCGTGCTGCCGGATCGCAAGGTGCTGCACGATCGCATCAACCGCCGCTTCGGTATGATGCTCTCCGGTGGGGCGATCGACGAGGTGCGTGCGCTCTTGGCGCTGAACCTCGATCCGGCCATGCCCGTGATGAAGGCGATCGGCGTCAGCCAGATTGCCGCGCTCCTGCGCGGCGAGATCGATGAGGCCGAGGTGATCGAGACCGGCGCCGCCGCAACCCGGCAATATGCCAAGCGGCAGATGACCTGGTTTCGCAACCAGCTCGACGACAGCTGGCAGCGCATCGAGAATGCTGCCGAGGCTATTTGAGTTCCGGCGGGCGATCGCACCACCGGATAACGATGTGTAAAATTCAGACTTGCAGGACAAAGCCGCCATTCTCGGCGGCTTTGTCGTTTGGTGCGGAAGTGTCGTCGTCAAGACGCGCCGCGGTCGACGGCGCGGCTATGCGGGCGACCACCTTCGGGATAGGTGATCAGTTGCCTGTTGGCATCGGGATACTAAAACCGTCCTTTGACAACTCATCGCGTAGCCACTGGAATTGTTGGTATTTCGAGATCTCGATCGGACCGGAGTAGCTCGCGCTCTGCAGCTTGCGCGGCGGATACTTTACATAGGTTTCCATCAGCTGTTTGATCGCGTCGCCGATGGTGACCAGCGTCCAGGTGCGCTCCGTGTAGTTGTTCATGAAGATGTCGTAGCGCTCCTGCGGGTCCTGCCAAAGATCGAAGACCTGCGGGACCGTTGCGACATATTTGGATGCGCCCTTCCAGCCAAGGTTCGAATCGACCGCCAGTCCTCCCGTCGACTGACCGTCGTCGCCGCGCAAATTGAACACCGCCTTGTAATTGCCGACGCGGGCAGCGCCGGGCGAAAGTTCGTTCTCGGTGAAGTAGAACCAGGACGTGCGTTCCGACTTGCCCGTACCGAGCAGGATCGGCGACATGTCATAGCTGTCGAAGATGGTCGGCTGGCCCTCGCGGTCCTTATCCGGCAGGGCGACGCCGGCGACGGAGGCGAAAGTCGCCATCAGATCAAGCCCGCCGACGATATCGTGGTTCTTGCTGTTTGGCTTGACCTTGCCCGGCCAGACAGCGATGGCGGGAACGCGATTGCCGCCTTCGCGAACGGTACCTTTGGTGCCGCGGAATGGCGTGTAACCGGCGTCGGGGTACACGTCCTGCCAGGCGCCGTTATCGGTGGTGTAGAACACGAGGGTATTTCTGTCCAAGCCGGTTTCATGGAGTTTGTCCATGATGCGGCCAATGCGGGTGTCCAGTTCCACGATGCTGTCGGCATACTTCGATTTCGACATCGACTTATGCTCGAACTCCGGTGCAGGCAGGTTCGGCTGGTGCACCTTCATGAAGTTGACGCTGATAAAGAATGGCTTGTCGGATTTGGATGCGTCGTCGAGGAAGCCAACGGCGGCCTTCTCGACGTAGCTATCGAAGAACGGAATACCGACAACACCCGGTGCACCGTTGATCGTCGGCGTATCGACGTACTGGCCGTTGATCTTGAACTCTTCCACGGCTTTTTCACCCGCTTTGCCTGACAGAGCGCCTTTGGTCACTTTCTGGAACATCGCCCGCAGCTTCGGATCCATGTCGGGGAACCGCAAAATCCGCTCGATGGCAGCCGACCTACCTCGTTACCGTTACAGAGTTGACATTTCTCCACATTAGATCACCCTAAATTGTAATCTGGACTGCAGGGGTAATCTGGTCGTCGGCATTATCTGGAAATGTCTTTCAGGCGGCCATCATGGGGATGGCGGCTTTCGTTTCTCGGGCAGGGTCCGATGGGTACTAAGCGCACAAGACGGATCTTCTTCATCGAGTTCTATCGCCAGCTTGGCGTTGTCTGGCCAATCCTGTCCGGCATGCTTGGCATCATGCTCGGGTGCGGCCTGTTGATCGGGCGAATAGAGGAATGGCGGATGATGGACACGCTGTATTTCACCTTCGTGACCGGTCTTACCATCGGCTACGGCGATCTGGTGCCGAGCCACTTGTCTTCGCGCGTGCTGGCCTTGCTTATCGGTCTTACGGGGATTGTGCTCACCGGCCTCGTGGCAGCCGTCAGTGTCCAGGCGCTGAGGACTACGGCCGATGATAGCAACGGGCGAGATTCGCCAGACTGAGCCTTGTTTGCTGTCGCCGGCCGCATTCCGGTCGAGAAGCCTCGATGCATTTGGGGGGCTCATGAGCCAGCTTTGGCACGAAATTCGGCACACTCCGCTCCTCTGGCTCCTGGTCCTGGGGCCGTTGGTGCTGGTGGCGCATAGTGCCGCACCCGATGCGCACACGCTGCTTTTCCTGCTTTCGGTCTTGGCGATCATTCCGTTGGCAACTTTGTTGAGCCATGCCACCGAAGCCGTCGCCGCCAGGACGGGCGACACGGTCGGCAGCCTTCTCAACGCAACACTCGGCAATCTGACCGAGCTTATCATTGCGCTGGCCGCCTTGCGGCTTGGTCAGTACACGCTGGTGAAGGCCTCATTGGCCGGCGCCATCGTCTGCAACACGCTTTTCATGCTGGGCGCTTCATTCCTGCTCGGCGGCCTGAAATACCACGTTCAGGACTACAATCGCGTCGGCGCCCGCCTGCAGACGAGCATGCTTTTCCTGGCAACGATCGCCCTTATCGTTCCGTCGGCAATGGCCGAGGCCGATAGTCTCGCAGCGGCACCGGACTTCATGCAGGAGTTGAGCTTCGGTCTGGCGATCGTTCTGATCATCGCATACGGGTTGGGCTTGTTCTTCTCCCTGAAAAGCCATCGCGAATTCTTCGGCAGCGTCGAGCATGCTGCCACCTCGGACGATGCTCCCTGGCCGTTGAGTGTTGCGCTTGCGACGTTGGCCGCCGTGACGGTCATGGTCGCCCTAGTCAGCGAAGTCTTCGTGGAATCGGTGCAGCAGGCGGCCGAGACGTTCGGAATGACGCCGGCATTCGTCGGGTTTATCGTCGTGGCACTGGTGGGGGCGGCGGCCGAAATGGCGTCGGCATTTTCCGGCGCTCGCAAAAACCGGCTGGACCTGAGCGTCGGCATTGCGCTCGGTAGTGCTGCCCAGATTGCCCTTTTCGTTGCTCCCGTTCTCGTGCTTTTGAGCTACGTCATCGGGCCGACGCCGATGGACCTGCAGTTCTGGCCGGGTGCGGTCACCATGGTGCTGCTCTCCACCATGACGGCCTTCATCGTCACGACCAGCGGCCGGGCCGCGTGGTTCGTAGGCGTGCTGATGCTCATGGTCTATGTGATCTTCGCCATGACGCTGTATCTGCTGCCGCCCAAGCTCTTGTGAGCTCGCACGCAGGCAAAGGACCCAGCTGTTCAGGGCAGGTTGATCTGCCAGGAAACGCCGAAGCGATCGTTGACCCAGGTGAAACGCCGGCTGAAGCCGTAATCCTCCGGTGGCATCAGTATCTTGCCGTCCTCAGCAAGAGCGGTGGAAAGACGAGTGAGTTCTTCCTCGCTGTCGCAATCGATGAAAAAGGAGAAGGACGGGGTGAAATCGAAGGCGTGGCTGACCGGGCTGTCGATGCATTTCACCGTCTGGCCGCCAAGGCGGAAGGCTGCCACCTTGACGCTGCCTTCGGCACCCTGTTCGCCAGGGCCATAGCGCTCGATCGACAGGATCTCGGCATCGGGAAACAGCGAGACGTAGAGCGCCATCGCCGTCTCGGCCCTGTTGCTGCCTTGGAACATCAGGAAAGGGGTGACGGCTGCTACCATGTCTGCCTCCTGCGTCGAATGTTTTGGCCGCACGCCGCGGCGCTGTTTTGATGTCGGCTTGGCCCCGTACTGGAGAACGGCCAGGTCGGCCCTGCGGTTCCCGCTCCTTTGACGCGCCCGTGCCTTTGCTGGCGCGAACGCGGGCGCACTTTTGCCGCACGCGGCGGGGGCGCACAAGTCTGTCCGATCTGCTGATGTCCGGTGGGGAGGGTGAAAACGCCTTGAGGGGCCGGCGCGAGCCGAAGCCTGCCGAGGCGCACCTGCGCGTCTCAGGGTTTGCGGATGATGCTGCCGAGCGGCCGCTTGAGCAGGCTGTCGCGCAGCGAGCCTTCGCGTCGCGGTTCGGTGGCGGGGCGGACAGCATAGGCATCAGTCGGTGGCGGCGGGCGATAGCCGGCCGCCGGCTCCGGTGTCTCGGTCAGAAGCTGCTGGCGGATCTGGTTGAAACGCTCGAGCTGCGGATTGCCGGGCTCGGGCGCGCGGGGCAGCATGTCGGGGCGATAGGGCTCGATCTCCGCTACGTCATCGTCGTCGAAGCCGGCAGGCGCCGGTTCGTCGCGGGTCTCGGGGCCCAGTTCTGCGGCCCAGAGCCGCTCGTCCTGCTCGTCGGTGGTGGCGGCCGCCAGATAGCTCTGCTGGAAATTCGAGATGTTCGGGCCGGTGATCGCCCGCATGCGGTTGACGATCGAGCGGATGTCGACGGTCGGCGGCGCGTCCTCGTCGACCCGGTCGATAATCCCGTGGGCGCGGGGCAGCCGCTCCTCGTTGACGCGGGTAAAGCGCATTCGCATGGGCACGGCGACCGCCTCGCCGAAGGCGATGGCTTCGCCGTTGCCAATCGATGAGATGAAACTGGTGGTCGAGATCGACGAGTTGGGAATGGCCGAGCGGATGATCTCCTGGTCGCGGTCGTTGGCGAGCCGCATGGCAAAGACCGTCGAGCACTGCGACAGGATCGTCGGGTCGAGTTCGCCCGGACGCTGGGTGATGATGCCGAGCGAGACCCCGTATTTTCGGCCTTCCTTGGCGATGCGGGCGATCGCCTGGCGCGTCGGCAGGAAGCCGAGCGACGGGTCGGCGGGCACATAGCGGTGTGCCTCTTCGCACACGACCAGCATGTGGATGCCGCCACTGCTCCAAAGGCCGATTTCGAACGCCATGCGGCAAAGCACCGAGGCGACGGAATTGACGACTTCCGACGGGATGCCTGCGAGTTGGAAGGTGGCGATCGGCCGGCCCTCGCCGGGAATGCGGAAGACCTTGGCGATCGTGTCCTGGATCGTGTCGGAGATCGTGTTCGACGAGAACATGAAGTGGTAGCGCGGGTCGTTGATCGCCGAGACGATCCTGACCTTGAGCGAACGCAGATGCGGCTTGTCGTTTCGCCCTTCGAGCCGGCCAATGCGCTCGTCGATCAGCGCCAAGAGGTCGGCGATGCGATAGGGCACGGGGGTATCGGCGGTAATCGAGCTCTTTTCCGTCTGGCGGCGCACGAGGCCGGACTCGGCGCTGCCCTTGAAGGCTTTCTTGGCGTCGGGAATGACGTCGCGCAGGATGTCGAGTTCTTCGGGGATGGCGGGACGGCCACGGAAAATGACCTCGGCGAACTCCTCCAGCCGGAAGAACCAGAACGGCAGGTCAAGCGTATCGGGGTCGATGACGACAGCAAGTTCCGGGAAGGCGGCGGCAAATTCGTTGTGCGGGTCGAGGATCAGCACGCGCAGTTTCGGATCGGCGGCAATCGCCTTGTTGAGCAGCAGCGTCACGGCGGTCGACTTGCCGACACCCGTGGTGCCGACGATGGCGAAATGCTTGGCCAGCATCGACGGCACATGGATCGTCGCGTCGAGGCTTTCGTCCTGGGTCAGCTTGCCGATGATGCAGCAATCGTCCTGGCCGGAATCGTAGATGCGGGCGAGATCGGCGGTGCGAATGCGATGGGCGACCGCACCAAGGTAGGGATACACGCTGATGCCGGCGGAAAACTCCTCACGGCCTCCGGGGCCGACATGGACTTCTCCCATCAGCTCGACCTCGATGCGGAAGGTGTTGTCGGTGTCTTCGCCCCATTCGCTGCTGGCCGTCTGCATGGAATAGACGAGGGCAACCACACGGTTTCTTCCGACCGTGATCGAGATCAGCCGGCCGACCGACCAGAGTTCCGTCAGCGAGGTTTCGCCCTTTTCCGCGACGGCAGCAATGGTTGCGCGCGAACCGCTGCACGCGACGACGCGGCCGAGGAAGCGATTGCCGGGCTTCAAGCCGTCGCGGCGATCCTGCTCTCCGGCACGCATCGAGGAATGAAGATCATTGTTCAGCAACGCACAACCCCGGCACAACGGTCCTTCATGTTAGCGCGGGGGATTTAACAAGTGGTTTCGGCATTGGCTGCGACGATCAGGCGCGAACGCTGCCAGCGACGCATGGCTGGTGCATTGCTCGCATCAATTTATGCGCGTACTCTAATATAATGAATTCAAAGTGTGCCTGAGCCACGGGAGATTTTCCTCATGAAAATTTGTCACAGCATGCTTGCGGGCGCAGGTTTTCTCGCCATGAGTTGCATCCCCGGGTTGGCGCAGGAGGTCAAAGGTCTCCCGGGTTCTCCGGACGCCACGATCACGATTGACGGCAAGCAGCTTCCCCAAGCCGATCCGCGCTTCGGCGGCGTGATCAATCAAAAGGCCTCGGAGTCGCAGCCCTGGTGGGCCCCGCGCATCGCGCCGCCGCAGGGCGCTCCCAACGTGCTGCTTATCATGACGGACGATGTGGGCTTCGGTGCGCCCGGCACCTTTGGTGGCGTCGTCCCGACGCCTGCTCTCGATCGCATCGCCAACGAGGGCCTGCGTTTCACGAACTTCCACTCCACATCGCTGTGCTCGCCTTCACGAGCGGCATTGATTACCGGCCGCAACCATCACGTCGCCGGCTTCGGTGTCGTTGGTGAGATGGCAACGGGATATCCTGGCTATAACTCGATCATCCGCAAGGAGAACGGCACCATCGGCACCATTCTCAGGGACATGGCTATGCCACCTCGTGGTTCGGCAAGAACCACAACACGCCCTTCTATCAGTCAAGCCAGGCGGGCCCGTTCGACCAATGGCCGAGCGGAATGGGCTTCGAATATTTCTACGGCTTCGTCGGGGGCGACGCGAGCCAGTGGCAACCGAACCTGTTCCGCAACACCACGGCCATCTACCCGTTCGAGGGCAAGCCCGATTGGAACCTGACCACGGCAATGGCCGACGATGCCATACAGTACATGACGCAGTTGAAGGAGATCGCGCCAGACAAGCCGTTCCTCGTCTACTACGTGCCCGGCGGCACCCACGCGCCGCACCATCCCACGCCGGAATGGATTAAGAAGATCGGCGATATGCATCTCTTCGACGAGGGCTGGAACAAGCTTCGCGAGACCATCTTTGCCAACCAGAAACGGCTGGGCATCATGCCCGAAAATGCCAAGCTGACGCCTTGGCCGAAGGAACTGCCGGAATGGGATACCCTCAATCTTGAGCAGAAGAAGCTCTTCATCAAGCAAGCGGACGTTTATGGAGCCTATCTCGCCTATACCGACAATGAGATCGGCAGGGTCATCCAGGCGGTCGACGATCTGGGCGAACGCGACAACACGCTGATCATCTACATCAGCGGCGACAACGGTGCGAGCGCCGAAGGCATGGTCAACGGCACGCCGAACGAGTTCACGACGTTCAACGGCGTTCCGGTCCCGGTGAAAGACCAGTATCTCTGGTACGAATTCTGGGGGTCGGACCGCACGTTCCCGCATTTCTCCGCTGGTTGGGCGTGGGCGATGGGCACGCCGTTCAAATGGATGAAGCAGGTGCCGTCGCACTTCGGCGGAACGGCTCAGGGCATGGCGATGTCGTGGCCGGGCCACATTGTTGACGCGGGAGGTATCCGCCGGCAGTTCCACCATTTCATCGACATCGTGCCGACGATCCTTGAGGCGACCGGTATCACAGCGCCGGACACGATCAACGGCATCCAGCAGCGCCCCTTCGATGGCGTGAGCATGATGTATACCTGGGACAAAGCCAACGCCGAGGCGCCATCCACGCGCAAGACCCAATATTTCGAGATGCTCGGCAATCGCGCCATCTATCACGACGGCTGGGTGGCGGCGACGACGCCAGCGACCCTGCCGTGGGAGCTGAGCGCCAAGACGCCTCCCGATGTGATCTCCGGATACAAATGGGAGCTCTACAACGTCAAGGACGACCCCACCCAGTTCGACGACCTTGCCGCCAAGATGCCAGACAAGCTTAAGGAAATGCAGGCGCTGTTTTATTCGGAGGCAGCAAAACACGACGTCTTGCCGCTGGATAACTCCACGCTCGCCCGCTGGAACGCGCCTCGTCCGAGCCTGACGGCGGGACGGGCGGAATTCACCTATTCGGGCGAACTAAGCGGTGTGCCAGCCAGTGCTGCGCCGAAAATACTGGACAAGTCCTACAGCATCACGGCCGAAGTCGAGATACCCGAAGGCGGAGCGGAAGGCATGATCGTCACCGAGGGTGGGAGGTTCGGCGGTTACGGGCTGTTCCTGAGCAAGGGAGAACTGGGGTTCGGGAGCGGTAAGGTCGTCTTCCTCTATAACCTGCTCGACCTCAAACGAACCACATGGGAAGGGCCCACACTGGATGCCGGCAAGCACACCATTGTCTTTGACTTCAAGTCGGACGGCCCAGCGCTGGGTCAAGGTGGCACGGGTATCTTGACCGTGGATGGCAAGGAAGTGGTAAGGAATTCGCTGGATCACACCACGCCGATCACGTTTCCGGAAGACGAATCTTTCGATGTTGGCCTGGATACGCGCTCCGGCGTCGCGATGATCGAGTATCGCTACGATCCACCTTTCAGGTTCACCGGCAAAATCGACAAGTTGACTTTCAAGTTGAGCGAGCAGCCAACAGCGAAGCCTTAGGCTGTTCAGGCAGCCTTGAAGCGCATGGTTGAATGAAAGGTATATGCTGGTGAGTTCGATGAAAACGGTCCTGATGTTCGCCGCCGTCAGCGAGGCGGCCACGGGGATGGCGTTACTCATCGCCCCGTCGTTTGTGGCGGAACTGTTGTTCGGCGAGCCCCTGGCCGGCGCGGGAGCGTCGGCTGCTCGCGTGGCCGGGATCGCCCTGATCGCATTGGGGCTCGCCTGCTGGCGGCATTCGCCTCTGGTCGGCATGTTGACCTACAATGTGGCCGTGACGCTTTATCTTGCCTATCTCGCTGTCGCCGGTGAGCTGACCGGCGTCCTGCTGTGGCCGGTCGTCGCGCTTCATGCCGTCTTTTCCATCCTTTTGTCGCGCGCTTGGCTCGTCGCTCCGGAGCGTTGAACGAAGATCCCAGTTCAGGACGCGGAATCTCGGGGACGACAACCTTGATTGAAGGCCACGGCGGCTGACCTGTTCGCAATAACGGGGAAGTTCGGGAAACCATACGTCCTGTCGCAAACGTAATTCAACCAAACGGTTGACTATTTGCCAGTGCGCGCGTACATTCAACCAAATGGTTGAATTATAGGTGCCTGAGATGATGTTCGTCTTTCACCCCGACCACCTGCCGAATGCCCAAGAACGCTTCTGGACCGACCGTCTCGACAGGCTCGAGAGGGCGTTGAGCCAGCGCGTGTCTCCATCAACGGAAAACCACGGCCCGACCGGCCGTGGCCAGACCAAAGCCGACCCGATCGAACCTCGCCCGGCCTTTCCGGGCCCGACAAACCCAAGCCCGACAAACCCAAAAAGGAGACGACAGATGAACGACCTTTCGACCCTGGACACCTATGGCGTGCTGAGTGAACCGGACACGTTGAAGATGACGCGGCTACTACCCGGGCCGATCGAGCGAGTCTGGGCCTATCTGACCGAAAGCGACCTGCGCCAGCAGTGGTTGGCGTCAGGCCAGATGGAGATGAAGGTAGGCGCGCCGGTCGAACTCGTCTGGCGCAACGACGAACTCACCAACCCGCCCGGCGAGCGCCCGGCCGGTTTTCCCGAAGAGCATCGGATGCAGAGCCAGATCACCGACCTCGACCCGCCGAGAAAGCTCTCGATAAGCTGGGCCGGTAGTGGTGACGTTTCCTTCGAGCTGGAGACGGTGGGCAACAGGGTGCTGTTGACCGTGACCCACCGCAGCATTGCCGACCGCGCCACCATGCTGATGTTCGGTGCCGGCTGGCACATGCATCTCGACATTCTGGCTGCTCGTGCCAACGGCACGGAGCCGCAACCTTTCTGGGACGGCTGGAACCGCCTGATGAAAGACTACGACCAACGGCTGCCTGCCTGAAGGGGGGCGCCGGTCACAACAGGCGTGTGGCGATGCAGGGCTTCTCGCTCCGAGAGCCCGATGCCGCACGCCGGCTGTGCTCCAGAAATCTGTTCGCGCAAAAAAAGTGCGACGACGAGTCGGATGTCCGAGCCCGGAAGCGTCCTTGTGCCGAGGGGACGGTGTGTGTGCCTTGCGTGGAGTTTCCGTCCGGGCCGGCGCAAGCCGGGCCGCTTGAAGAACAGCAGTCGAGATGAGGTACGAGGAGATACCACATGCACAATTCCCGATATCGCTGGGTGATCGTCGCGGCGGGCGGCCTGTTGGGCTGCATCGCCATCGGCGCCATGTTTTCGCTGCCGGTGTTTCTTCGGCCGATCTCGCAGGATACCGGCTGGTCCGTCACCGGCGTCTCCAGCGCGATGACCATCGGCTTTCTATCCATGGCGGCGGCAAGCATCGCCTGGGGCAGCCTCTCGGACCGGCTGGGCGCCCGGATGATCGTGCTGATCGGGTCGGTTATTCTTGCCGGGAGCCTGCTTTTGGCAAGCCGGGCGACATCGCTCATCGAGTTTCAGATCGTCTTCGGCCTTCTCGTCGGCGCGGCGACCGCGGCGATCTTTGCGCCGATGATGGCCTGCGTCACCGGCTGGTTCGATACCCATCGCAGCCTGGCGGTATCCCTGGTTTCTGCCGGCATGGGCATGGCGCCGATGACCATGTCGCCGCTGGCGGCATGGCTCGTCTCCATCTACGATTGGAGAACGGCGCTGCAGATCATCGCGGTCATCGTTGCCGCCGTGATGATACCGACGACGCTCTTGGTGCGCCGCCCGCCGGTTCAGGAAGACGAAAACACCGCTTCGGCAATGGATAGCGGGCCGCAATCGTCAATGTCGGTCAGCCAGGCCGTCCGGTCCCCGCAATTCATCGTGCTTCTGCTGACGAACTTTTTCTGCTGCGCCACCCATTCGGGCCCGATCTTCCATACGGTGAGCTACGCGGTCACCTGCGGCATCCCGATGATAGCTGCCGTTTCGATCTACAGCGTCGAAGGGCTCGCGGGCATGGGCGGCCGCGTCGCCTTCGGCCTGCTCGGGGACCGGTTCGGAGCCAAGCGCATTCTGGTTCTGGGACTGCTGATCCAGGCGTTCGGCGCGCTTGCCTATGTCTTCGTCAGCGAACTGGGGGCGTTCTATGCGGTGGCGGTGCTGTTCGGCTTCATCTATGCCGGTGTCATGCCGCTTTATGCGGTGCTGGCGCGCGAGAATTTTCCGCAGCGGATGATGGGCACGGTGATTGGCGGCACGGCCATGGCAGGTAGCCTTGGCATGGCGACCGGACCCTTGGCCGGTGGCCTGATCTATGACGCCTTCGCCAGCTACGCCTGGCTCTATATCGGTGCCTGGGGCATCGGTCTCGGCGCCTTCCTGATCGCCTTGACCTTCAGGCCATTCCCCAAAGGCGTGCCGGTGCCCGTACCGGCACAGTGATCATCGGGCGATAGCCCACGTGGACGGCCGCGAGGGCTTGGATCAGGTCCGCCTCGCTCGGTCAGCGCCCGGGTACCAGGCGAAGTTCGAGGACCGGCCCGTGTACGGAGGCGGGCAAGCGACGGGCTGGGCCGCGTCAATGACGCGACACGCAGCGGGTCGGCAAACCCAACGGTGACCGGGAACTGGAACGGTTGCTCGGCGATCTCGTGGCTAAGCTGGTCAACGCATGACGTCGGCGGAGCTTTCGGCCGCGATCAAGGGAGCTTTGGTCCGTGAACGGGCAGGGCCGGCTCTGTCGCAACCGCTCTATTGGTGGGAGTTCATGTCGAAGACGACCCAGCGGAAGAACAGGTAGATGGCGCCAGCGCTGATGACCAGCGGCGAGAGTACGGAAAGGTCAAGCATATCATTGCCTTGTTTTTTAGCACTGCATCATGCAGCCGGGCCATCTTTCCCCAGGCCACTTAAGTTTAAGTGGATCGATATGGTAAACGGAAGGGATTGGTGGCGATGGCGCGACGTTGCCTCATGGGCGCTTGCGGCGGCGGCGGCCCGGTTTCGTGCAATCCGATATCTCCCGGAAAAAGCGTTGACGCTTCCGGCTTTTGCGTTTAACAAATCGTCCCATGATAAATTTTGCGGTTATTCTTGTGGTGGGACGGCGCATGGGCAGGATGGTGTAACCATCCGGCAGTAGCCACCCATGCGCTAAACGAGGCTCCTGACGGGGCCTTTTTTTATGCCTTCAAACAAGCTAAGCACCCAACTGGGAAAAGGGATGGAAGCAAGTCAATGAGCGGTACAGAGAACCAGATGACAGGCGCGGAGATCGTTCTCCAGGCACTGAAGGACAATGGCGTCGAGCATATCTTCGGCTATCCCGGTGGCGCCGTGCTTCCGATCTACGACGAAATTCACCAGCAGGAAGATATCCAGCACATCCTCGTTCGCCACGAGCAGGGCGCCGGCCACATGGCCGAAGGCTATGCCCGCTCCACCGGCAAGGTCGGCGTCATGCTGGTTACCTCCGGTCCCGGAGCCACCAACGCCGTCACCCCGCTGCAGGACGCGCTGATGGATTCCATCCCGCTCGTCTGCATCTCCGGCCAGGTCCCGACCTCTCTGATCGGCTCGGACGCCTTCCAGGAGTGCGACACGATCGGCATCACCCGGCCGTGCACCAAGCACAACTGGCTGGTTCGCGACGTCAACGATCTCGCCCGCGTTATCCATGAGGCGTTCCGCATCGCCCAGTCCGGCCGTCCGGGTCCTGTCGTTGTCGACATCCCGAAGGACGTGCAGTTTGCGACCGGCACCTATACGCCGCCGTCGGCCGTTCCGGCCCAGACGAGCTACCAGCCGAAGACGCAGGGCGATCTGAAGAAGATCGAGGAAGCCGTCGAACTGATGAAGACGGCCCGCCGTCCGATCATCTATTCCGGTGGCGGTGTCGTCAATTCCGGCCCTCAAGCCTCGCAGCTGCTGCGCGAACTGGTCGAGCTCACCAATTTCCCGATCACCTCGACGCTGATGGGGCTGGGTGCCTATCCTGCTTCCGGCAAGAACTGGCTCGGCATGCTGGGCATGCACGGCACCTACGAAGCCAACATGGCGATGCATGACTGCGACGTCATGATCTGCGTCGGCGCGCGCTTCGACGACCGCATCACCGGCCGCCTCAACGCGTTCTCGCCCAACTCCAAGAAAATCCACATCGACATCGATCCGTCGTCGATCAACAAGAACGTTCGCGTCGACGTGCCGATCCTCGGCGATGTCGGCTCGGTTCTCGAAGACATGGTCCGGCTTTGGCGTGCGGCCACAAAGGCGGACGACAAGACACGGCTGGCCGACTGGTGGGAAGGCATCGTCAAGTGGCGGGCGCGCAACTCGCTGGCCTATGCCGCCAACGACGACGTCATCATGCCGCAATACGCGATCCAGCGGCTCTATGAGTTGAGCAAGGGTCGCGACACCTACATCACCACCGAAGTCGGCCAGCATCAGATGTGGGCCGCCCAGTTCTTCGGCTTCGAACAGCCGAACCGCTGGATGACCTCGGGTGGTCTCGGCACGATGGGTTACGGTTTCCCGGCTGCCATCGGCGTCCAGGTCGCGCATCCCGACAGCCTCGTCATCGACATTGCCGGCGATGCCTCGATCCAGATGTGCATCCAGGAAATGTCCTGCGCGGTCCAGTACGGCCTGCCGGTCAAGATCTTCATCCTCAACAACCAGTACATGGGCATGGTGCGCCAGTGGCAGCAGCTGCTTCACGGCAACCGTCTGTCGCATTCCTACACCGAGGCGATGCCTGACTTCGTCAAGCTGGCGGAAGCCTATGGCGGTGTCGGCATCCGCTGCGACAAGCCGGGCGAACTCGACGATGCGATCCGTCGCATGATCGACACGCCGGCGCCGGTCATCTTCGATTGCCGCGTTGCCAACCTCGCCAACTGCTTCCCGATGATCCCATCGGGCAAGGCGCACAACGAGATGCTGTTGCCGGACGAAGCCACGGACGAAGCGGTCGCCAACGCGATCGACGCCAAGGGCCGCCAGCTGGTTTGAGATAGGGACAGGAAACAATAAAATGAGCGCACACCTTCAACCGACCGGTTCCGCCTATTTCATCGCCAAGGAAACCGAAGTCGCCGAAACGCACACGCTTTCGGTTCTCGTCGACAACGAGCCGGGCGTTCTCGCCCGGGTCATCGGCCTGTTCTCCGGCCGAGGCTACAACATCGAGAGCCTGACCGTTTCGGAAACGGAACATCAGGCGCATCTCTCGCGCATCACCATCGTCACCCGCGGCACGCCGCACGTGCTCGACCAGATCAAGAACCAGCTCGAGCGGCTGGTTCCGGTCCACCGGGTCGTCGATCTCACCGTGCGTGCCGGCACGCTTGGCCATGACCGCCCGGTCGAGCGCGAGCTGGCGCTCGTCAAGGTGCATGGCTCGGGCGACCATCGCGTCGAGGCCCTGCGGTTGGCAGATGCCTTCCGTGCTTCCGTCATCGACGCCAATATCGATCACTTCGTGTTCGAGATCACCGGCAAGTCGTCGAAGATCGAACAGTTCATCGCCATCATGAAGCCGCTCGGTCTCATCGAAGTCTGCCGCACCGGCATCGCCGCGATGAACCGCGGCCCGCAGGGGATGTGATTGTAGGTTAGCGGGTAGGGGGGTGACCCTTGTCTGGCCTATCTGAGCCAGGCGGGGGGTGTTTGCCCCACACCTCAGCCCTCTCCCCGCAGGCGGGGAGAGGGGGTGCAACTTCGAGTTTGCGCAACTGGAGCGTTTCCGGTTTAGACAGAGTCGCAGAAACGCTCTATCTCCCTGTTTTGACACATTTCCTGACGGAAAACCGCTTCGCACTTTTCCTGGAAATGCTCTAGGTGGCGACTGCCACCCGTCCCCCCGATTCTTCCCTGACAAGCTCGCACCTCGATCGGCCTTGCTGCCAAAGTCAAAAAAGATCAAATTGATTCTTGTATCTGTTCATCGGGGGAATGGCAGATAGGCGGCGCTGGGGAGCTGACATCCTTTTACCTGGCAGAGAATGCAAATTACCCGTTCCGTTACCGGGGAAACATTAGTGGTGAATGAACCGCGATAATTCTCAGGAGCTCACAAAATGGCAAGCAGCAAGCGGCCCTATGATGAGACACTTTTGCGGAAGGCCTTCGATGTGGCGCGGCGTTCGCGCGAGGGCGGGGATCACCCGTTTGGTTCAATTCTCGCCGACCGTGACGGCAATGTCTTACTGGAACAGTGCAACGGCTACAGTTCGGAAGGTGGCGACCGCACGGCCCACGCGGAGCGGCTTTTAGCCACGCGCGCCGGCAAAGCCTATGATTTGGATTTTCTTGCCGGATGCACGATGTACACGTCCGCGGAGCCATGCGCCATGTGCTCAGGCGCGATCTATTGGGCAGGCATAGGGCGCGTCGTGTTTGGCCTGTCCGAGAGAGAGATGAAACAACAGATAGGCGCGAGCGAGGAAAATCCGACGCTTGATCTCCCCTGCCACATCGTGTTCGCCGCCGGTCAGCGCCCAACGGAAGTCGTCGGCCCCATGCTTGTGGACGAGGCGGCGAAACTCCACGAAGAATACTGGTCTCGTCGTTAAAGCGTTTCCGATTTAAACGGAGTCGCAGAAACGCCCTATCTCTTTGTTTTTACGCATTTCCTGACGGAATGCCGCTTCGCACTTTTCCTGGAAATGCTCTGGATCGCGACGATCCTATGAGTCCAATGGATTGGAGTCTGGTGGCAGTTTCTGCCTAATTGCGCAAGTTTGCCGCATCTATCCTTCTCCCCGCAGGCGGGGAGAAGGTGGCCGGCGGGCCGGATGAGGGGCGGGCGGAACGCTGTGCAAGTCGCCAGGAAACTTCGACAGGCCAGGCAGTTGGCTAATCCCGTAAACAGCCTACACGCGATAGGGGCACGCCATTCTCCCGCATTCCGGCCCACTGCATGTATCCTAAGGATACATGCAGCAATTCAAAGTGCTACAGCGACCTTTGCGCGCCTAATAAGACGCGCGGCGCTGTAGTGCCGGAATCCAGCGACTCGACGTCCGTCGGGTCAAAAGACCTTTCAGCCCAAAGACTTGGGCTGGCTGGATTCCTGTGACAAGCACAGGAATGACGGGGGGTTTGGCCGGTCCCCAGCGTCTCCACGACCCGTCATCATGAGAGCTGAACCTGCCAATTTCTGCCGGAAAGATCCGAGTGGGGCCTTAAACGGTCGGCCCTCAAATCATCTCCAACGACCTTTTGCGCTTCGGTGGCGGGAAGGCGTTGTCGAGGGTCGCGAGGTTTTCCGGGGTCAGGTGGATGTCCATCGCGTCGCGGTTTTCGCGGGCGCGTTCCGCCGAGCCAGTCTTGGGGATCGAGATCACGCCGGGGCGGGTTTTCAGGAAGGCGAGTGCGATCTGCGCCGGCGTTGCCTGGTGCGCCTTGGCGATGTGGACGAGATCCGCGTTGCGCAAGAGCCGGCCCTCGTCGAGCGGCGAATAGGCCATGACGGCGACACCGCGCTTCTGGCACCAGGGCAGGAGATCATATTCGATGCCGCGCCTTGAGAGATTGTAGAGAACCTGGTTGGCGGCGACGTTCTTGCCGCCGGGAACCGCCAACAACTCCTCCATGTCGTCGACATCGAAGTTGGAAACGCCCCAGGCGCCGATCTTGCCGGCCTTCTTCAGGGCTTCGAACGCCGCCACCGTCTCGGCGAGCGGATAGCCGCCGCGCCAGTGCAGCAGGTAGAGATCGATATGGTCGATGCCGAGATGCTTCAGGCTGCGCTCGCAGGCGGCCTCGGTGCCGATCCGGCTGGCATTGGAGGGCAGCACCTTGCTGACGATGAAGGCTTCGTCGCGCCGGCCTTTGACCGCCTCGCCGACGACGCGCTCCGAGGCGCCGTTGCCGTACATTTCGGCGGTGTCGATCAGCGTCATGCCGAGGTCGAGGCCGGCCTGCAGGCTCTTCACTTCCTCTGCGGCGCGCGAGCGCTCGTCGCCCATGCGCCAGGTGCCCTGGCCGAGAACCGGAACGGAGCGTCCATCGATGAGCGTGGTGGTCGGGATCGGATCGTGCATTCGGCTTTCCCCTTGGTCGGACGTGGACGGGATTAAGCGTTGGGCGGGTCCCAGCGTTTCGTATGTCGCAATCTAGCGCAATCGGCGGGTCTTTCGAGGTGCCTTTTCTCGGCGCGCAGGCGCGTTGCTGGTCGCGATATCTCGGGCGCGGAACTCGACCCAACTCCCGTTCCGTCCTATCAGGCCGGTGGTCGCCCGATGTTGTCACCGTGACAATTCCGGGCTGGTTGCCAGGATTAGGTCAATTATGTTGACCTAATCCTGGTGGAGGAAGATAATGCAGGCCGATACGCTCCTGGCGTTGTTTCTGTTCGCGCTCACGACGTCGATTACGCCGGGCCCGAACAATATGATGCTCTTTGCCTCGGGCGTGAACTTCGGCTTCGTGCGCACCATCCCGCATATGCTGGGGATCGGTGCCGGTTTCTTCTCGCTGCTGATCGCCGTCGGTCTCGGCCTGGGCGCGCTTCTCCACGCCGTACCGTTGCTCTACACCACCCTGAAGTTTGCCGGCGGTGCCTATCTCGTCTGGATCGCCTGGAAGATCGGCACCTCGCGCTCGCTCGGCGAAGGCAAGGCCGGCGCCGTGCCGATGACCTTCCTGCAGGCGGCGGCCTTCCAATGGGTCAATCCCAAGGCCTGGGTCATGGCAGTCTCGGCAATGGCGACCTATACCGGCGGCGAAAGCTACATCGCCAGCGTGCTTGCCGTCGGCCTGGTCTTTGCCCTCGTCAACGTACCGAGCGTCTCCACCTGGGCCGGTTTCGGCTCGGCCCTGCGCCAATGGCTGTCGGAGCCCGCACGGCTCAAATGGTTCAACATCACCATGGCGGTGCTGCTCGTCGTCAGCCTGTGGCCGATGCTAAAATAGCTGGAACTGCGGCTTTGCCAGCATCAGCCAGAAAATGCCGACAACGGCAAAGAAGGCCGGGAAGCCGCAGGCAAACCAGATGGCATAGAGCCGATCGAAGGCCGGCGGCAGCGGCGTGTTCTCCGCCGCAGCAAGCTGCGCCAGATTGCGCAGCCGGATCTGGATCCAGACCACGGGAAGCCAGAACAGGCCGGTGACGACATAGAGGATCAGCGACAGCGCGATCCACCCTTCCGCAAGCGACCAGCCGATGCTTGTCGCCAGCAGATATCCGGTGATCGGCTGAAACACCACGGCTGTGGCGGTGAAGACCGTATCTGCGACCACGACTGTGCCGGCGACATGGGCGATCAGCCGCGCATCGCGCGTGCGGCTCGCCATCAGCATGAAGAAGGCGATGCCGGCGCCGGTACCGAAGAGCACGGTGGCGCCGATGACATGGGTGAGGCGCAGGAGGTCGTCCGGAAACATCAGCGTTCATCCCGAATGGCGAGGGTGGCAAGCGTCAACAGGATCGACGGCAGAACCTTGACGAGCGGCCCGAGCGGATCGGTCCAGAGTTCGGGCTCCGCCAGGGTTGCGGAGGCGAGATAGGCGGCGGTCAGCGCCAGCATTCCCAAGAGCGCCTGTTTCGCCCACGGGCGGACGAGCACCGCGGCTCCGAGCACGATATCGGCAAGGCAGGTCAACAGCGTCAACGCCGTTGCCGGGCCTTCGGCCAGGAACCGCAGGAAATGCTGTCTCGCCGCATCGATGGCAAAGAGCGGGACCAGCCCCGAAAGCAACCAGAAGGCCGACAGCCCGACGATCAACAGTGGTTTCAAAAGATAAAGCCGGGCAAACCAGAGATCCTGCACGCCGGATGGCACAGCCGAAAGGCTTTGGCGGGCCGACAGAAACGGCACCGGGGCGTGAGCGTCATCCTCGGCTGAGACGCCGCCGGCCATCACCGAAAGCGCAGTCGAGCGCAGTGGCGAGCGCCAGCCGAGCCGTCCGGCGATATCGGCAAGGAGCCCGACGGGTGCGGCGAGCGGGGCCGGCAGCGAAACGATCCTAGCTGGCGATAGGCCAAGCCATTGGCGGTGCAGCGCGACGAGCTCGGCAAGGGGTGGCCGCTCTGGGTGGCCGAGCACGAGGTCGCTTCGTTCGGGCAGGAGACCTGCGACGGCGGCGCTGACCGCCTCGGTGACATCGCTAAGGGCAACTGTTTCGACGCGGCTTTGCGCGTGGACGAGCGGGATCGCGAAGGGCAGGGCGGCAAGCGCCCTGAGCAGGGCCGAGCCGCCATGGGCATTGCGGCCGAGCACCAGCGCCGGCCGCAGAATGACATGCGACACGCCGCTTTCCGCAAGCGCCGTGTCGGCGCGGAACTTGGTGGCGAGAAAGGCGAGGTCAGTGCCGGCATCGCCGCGCGGCGCCGAGATCTGCACGATGCGCATCGGCGGTTTGTTTTTGGCAGCGGTATAGAGCGCCAGCATCGCCGCTTCCTGGGTTGCAGCGACATGATCGGCCAGGCCATCCTGCAGCGCGCCGGCGCAGTTGACGACCACGTCATGCGTCTCGACCAGCGGCAGCCAGTCGCCGGCCTTGCGCATCTCAGCAAGGTCGGCGGCAATCCATGACGCTCCCGGCCGTTTCAGCCGGGCGCGGGCGACATTGCGACCAAGGCCGGTCACCCCATGTCCGTCGCTTGTCAGTCGATCGAGGAGGGCCGAGCCGATGAAGCCGGTGGCGCCGAGAATCAGAATTTTCATGACGTCAGTTTACAGAGCTGCCAGCGAAAATTGGCGGGTAAAAATGATCGAGCAGCGAAGGTGGATTGGACGACTTCGCGCCTCGGATGGAGCCGGCATCATGCAACAGCAGAGGCTGCTGCGGGCACCAGGGCAAGCCTGCGATTGCTAGGTCAACAACCGACGCGGCAGGGGGCAGGGCGAACCTATCACAAGAACTGGTCGATAATGGACAAGACAGCGAGCAGCAGCATTGGCGGAATGACTATGGCAAGCCGGAATGCCCATTTTGAAGGCAATCGTGGCCTATCGACCGGATTGTCTTTCCGCAACGGTCGAATGAGTTTTTCCCTGACGAACGCGGGGGATAGGAGGTCGCCGAAGGACACCCCTATGGTCTCATCGATTGCCGCTCGAATGTGATTGCGCTCGGCCTCGCTCAGTTCAAGCCGGGTGAGTTTCTCGTCAAGCAGGATCGGTAACGGGACGCCTTCGGTGATGACGGCGAGGGCGGGGTAGGCATGTCCGGCGAAGGGGGTTGTCGGCAGCGCGCGGTCGTCGCTCGTCGGCCGGAGGTACAGTGGGCGCTGGCCTGGCTTCATCCGGGTATAGGCTGTCTTTATAGTACCGCGCGCAAAGGGAACGCTCGGGGCGTAGCGCAGGATTTGGCTGCCGCTCAGATCGACGATGATGGGCTTCAGCAAATACCGCCGGCCGGCGGCGCGGCGGGCAAGGAGAATGGGGATGGCGTTGCTCAGCATGACCAGGCTGAACAGCACAAGGCCGGCTCCGAGGATGAGCCGCTGCGCCGTCGTGCGAATGACGCTGCGATAATCATGGGTGAGGCTGACATGCTCGGGGCTGTCGCCGGCGATTGTGATGTTGCCGTGCCGGCAAAGGCCGGGTTGACCGACCGAACGGGTGTTCAAGATTTGCTCGTGGGGCTGACCATCGTGCTGAAAGCGAACCTGCGTGCTGCAGAGCTGGGGTTCGCCGCTGCCAGGCAGGCAATCGACCGAGCAAATCTCTGCGCCGCTGACGAGAACGGGGTTCCGGCTGATGGCGTAATCACGCCTGATCTCGTCGATCGGGAGCCGGAGCAGGCCCACCGCCAATGGCAACGGCAAAAGTGCCAGGAAGAGGAAAAAGAAGCCGAGGGAAAAGACGGGCGCAACGACGCGGATAGCACGGGACGGGAAAGCACTTTCGATTGGTGTCGTCATGCGCTGCCAGTTCCCCCAATGCTCCGTCCTCCGCCTTCCGCCCACAAGGCGTCGTGGCGTCGAATCACCCCGCTTGCTAAGACCTTAGCGCAACTTCAGACTTGTGACGGAGGTGGTGTGCAATCGTGCCTTCGCCGTTTCCTGATGATTGCTTGCAATCAAACGGGCCGTTTTGACAGCGATGGCAAACCGCGTCGAACCGGACTTGTTACGGTGACAATTCCGGTCCACGGCCGCTGGTAAAATCGATTTCGAAATCGGCGTTTATTCGCTACGACTATTGCCTCAGGGAGGCAGCGGCGCCATCTGCGCAGCCGCGAGGCGCCGTGCTGCGAGGAGCCAGGCAATGTCCGAACACCATCATGGTCACGATCACCATGATCACGACCATCACCACGACAACCATTTCACCGATATGGAGGCGCGGGTAAAGGCGTTGGAAACGGTGTTGACGGAGAAGGGCCTGATCGATCCGGCGGCGATCGATGCCATCGTCGAGACCTACGAGACCAAGATCGGCCCGCGAAACGGCGCCCGCGTCGTTGCCAAGGCCTGGACCGACGCCGAATTTGCCGACTGGCTGAAGGGCGACGCAACGGCGGCGATCGCCAGCCTCGGCTATACCGGCCGGCAGGGCGAGCACATGCGCGCCGTGTTCAATACGGCCGACACCCACAACCTCGTCGTCTGCACGCTCTGCTCCTGTTATCCCTGGTCGGTGCTCGGCCTGCCGCCGGTCTGGTACAAGGCGCCGCCCTATCGCTCGCGCGCGGTCATCGATCCGCGCGGGGTGCTGGCGGAATTCGGGCTGATGCTCCCCGAGGACAGGCGCATTCGCGTCTGGGATTCGACGGCGGAGCTGCGTTATCTCGTCGTGCCGGAGCGGCCGGTGGGGACAGAGGGGCTCCGCGAGGAAGAGCTTGCCGATTTGGTGACCCGCGATTCCATGATCGGTACCGGGCTTGCGCTTGTCACCGAGGCGCTGCGATGAACGGGCCGCACGATCTCGGCGGGCAGCATGGAATGGGTCCGGTCGCGCCCGAGACCAACGAACCCTATTTTCACGCCGAATGGGAAAAACGGGCGCTCGGCGTGACGCTTTCCTGCGGCGCCTTCGGCGCCTGGACCATCGACGAGAGCCGGCATGCGCGTGAAAACCTGCCGCCTGCCACCTATCTCTCGGCGAGCTATTACGAGATCTGGACGCGGGCGCTGGAGACGCTGCTGAAGCGCCACGGTTTCGTGACCCAGGCCGAACTCGACGGCGGCCAAATGCTCGAGAAAGGAGCCGAGCCCAAGCGCGTGCTGAAGGCCGACATGGTGCCGGCGGTGCTTGCCAAGGGCGGCTCTTGCGACCGGCTGGTCGAAACGCGCCCGCGCTTCGTCGTCGGCGAACAGGTGCGCACCAAAAATTTCAACCCGACGACCCATACGCGGCTGCCGCGCTATGCCCGCGCCAAGCTCGGCACGATCGAGGCGGTGCAGGGTTCCTTCGTCTTTCCCGATGATAACGCCCATGGCCGCGGCGAGAGCGCGCAGTGGCTCTATACAGTGGTGTTTGACGGGGCTGAGATCTGGGGCGAGGGCGCCGACCCGACATTGACGGTGTCGATCGATGCCTGGGAGAGCTACCTTGAGCACCTGTAAGACGACATCGCCGCTTGCCGCCTCCGCCGAGCTGCCGAAATCGCCCGAGGGCGATCCCGTCTTCGCCGAGCTGTGGCAGGCGTCTGCCTTTGCCATGACGGTGAGACTGCACGAAAAGGGCGTCTTTTCCTGGAACGAATGGGCCGAGGCGCTTTCCGCCGAACTCTACAAGCCCGGCCGCAAGGCGGATGCCAGCGACTATTTCGATTGCTGGGTGGCGGCGCTGTCGCGGCTCGTCACCGAGCTTTCGATCACCTCCAGCGGGCAGCTGGAAACCTTGACGAAGAGCTGGCAGCGCGCGGCCGAGGCGACGCCGCATGGGCATCCGATCCTGATCGAGAACGACCCGCTGCGGTAGCGGTCTGTCATATCTCATGGGACGCGAGCGGGTTTGCCCCTCACCCTAGCCCTCTCCCCGCGGGCGGGGAGAGGGGACGTGGACGACAATAGCGTTGCCACCTGGCATCTGTCGTTGACGAGCACCTCGGCAGCGAATGGCTGACGTGGAGTGGCCGCGAGCCACAAGTTTCCTTCTCCCGCGTGCGGGGAGAAGGTGGCCGGCAGGCCGGATGAGGGGCCATCTCCACGGAACATCACGTAACGTGGATCGATGCTTCGAAAACTGAGCCAACGTTATGATATGGCGACGGTTTTAACCTCGAAACGCTTTCAGTTGCGGCAGCGCTGCAGTCGTCTCTGACGCCGTCAACTCTTGGCGGCTGCCGGCTTCTCGAACTGGCGGTAGCATTCGTCGGCGACCTGTTGCAGAAGCGTACGCGGCACTTCGCCGGTGACGGCATAGCCGATCGGTCCGTCGATCCAGTAGAAGGTTTCGACGCCGCCGCTGCTGTCGATGCGGAAGCTGGTTTCGCGGTTGTCCGGGTTGCGGCCGAGAAGCACGGTCAACCGCTGGCCGCTCGGGTCTTCATACATGAACAGCGCGCCCGCCTTGCCGTTGACCGGTAGCAGCCTGCCGCCGACGAGCGAAAAGCCGAGTTTCGACAGATCGGGAATGTTGAGCGGATGATCGAGCCGCTTGCCGAGCCAGGTGGCAAGGTGGGTCTGCTGGTCCGGCCCGACCTCGACGGCGTGGCGCACCTCGCTTGCATAGATGAGAAACGCTGACTGCGCCTGCCGCGGCAAGCTCTCAGTCACCAGGGCAACCTGTTCTGAACGTTCGGGGGCGAGGACATGCGGGGCATAAAGTCCGCTGAGGGCGCCGGCGCCAAAGAGCAGGAGACCGGCGGCGATGCGGCCGCCAAGGCGCAAAGTCCAGCGATCGCGCGAAGCGACGGCCGCGCCCCGGCTGCTCGTACCTGCGAGCAACGCCCGGTCGCGCTCGTCACTGCGGGCATAGGTCGAAAACATGGCGCGGAGTTCGGTTGCCTGGCCCTGCCACTGGCGGACCTCCTCGGCGCGCGCGGGGTTGCGCTCGAGCCATTGCTCGACCCGCGCCCGGTCCGCCTCGCTCAGGAAGCCGTCGACATAGGCGTTGAGGTCGTCTTCGGAGACGGTGTTCAATTCGTCCGTCATTTCGGTCTCCGCATGCTGATCACGTTGTCGTCCTTCATCGCTTCGGCAAGCTGGTGACGCGCCCGCGACAGGCGGGACATCACCGTGCCGATCGGAATGGCCAACATGTCGGCCACATCCTGGTATCGGTATCCCTCAATCACCACGAGCATCAGCACCGAGCGGTTTTCCGCCGAAAGGCCGTTCAGCGCCCGTTCCAGCCGCGAGCGTTCGAGCGGATCGCTCTCTTGGGTTTCCGCCTGGAGGCCGAGGTTGTCGTCGAGCTCGACCTGCGGGTGCAGCGCGGTGTGCCGGTGCCGGTTGCGGCTGAGATTGGTCATGATGGTGAAGGCCCAGGCACGCAGGTTGACTCCGCGCCACTGGGCGCGGCGCGCCAGAACCTTCTCGACACAATCCTGCAGCAGATCTTCACCATCAGGATCCGAGCGCACAAGGCTGCGCGAATAGCGCCGGAGCGCCGGCATCAGCGCCAGCACATCCTCCTCGAACCGGTCGGATGCGGGGCTTTTCGCCCCCGCATCCATATTCACGCCATCACGGCTTGACGACATCCCATTCGCCCTTCAAGCCATCCCCGGTAATGTCACCCATCTTCTTGTCCTTGATAAAGAAATACAGCGGCATACCGTCCTTGGCCCACTGCTTGGCTCCATCCTTGCGTTCGACGACCGTGTAGGCTCCTTCCGCCTTGGCATCGCCTTCGACCGTGAAGGGCGGCCAGTTCTTCGCGCAGGCGTCATAGCAACTGGAAACGCCGCCATGGTCGTCCTTGTAGGTGTAAAGCGTCATGCCGTTGGCGGCGGCGAGCACATTGCCCTTTGCCGTTTCGACCGTCTTGACCGGAGGTGCCGCAAAGGCGGCGCCGGCGACAAGGGAAATGGCAATAGCGAGCGGTAACGTTCTCATGGGAGCTTTCCTTCCTCAACTTGAATCTAGCGGAGTGCGCAGGCGCGCGGATCCTGACATGAGACACGAGGAGGGCGGGGATTATTCCCGGAATTGTTGCATCGTCGCACTTTTTTCAAGTGCCGGCGAGCCGCACCGCTTTCAGGCGCGGTTGGCGACGAAGCGGGCGAGCGCGGGGCCGATCATGGTGATGATCATGAGACGGGCGGACTGCAGCGCCATGACGAAGGAGAGGTCGACATTGCTCGAAGCGGCGATGACCGCGATCGAATCGAGCCCGCCCGGGCTGGTGGCGAGATAGGCCGTCAGCGGGTCGATGTCGGCGACCTTGATGAGCAGCAGGGCAAGCAGGCCGGAAAACGAGATCAAGACGACGATTGAGATCACCGTCGGCACCAGTGCGCGGCGCGCGTGGGCAAGGATCGAGCGGGTGAAGCCAAGGCCGATGTTCCAGCCGAGCAGGGCGTAACAGAGCGCCAGCAGCCATTGCGGCAGCTCGGTGGTCATGACGCCGCTGACATTGAGCACGGCGCCGACGAGGAACGGCAGCAGGAAGGCGCCGGCCGGCACGCGCAGCATCCGGCCGGCAAAGGCCGCGCCGAGCCCGACGGCAAGCGTTGCCAGGAACGGCAGGATCGAGACAGGCTCGAACCAGACGATTGCGGTTTCGGCCTCCGCGCCGGTCACCCAGAGATGGGCGACCATCGTCGCGGTGCTGGCGACGAAGATGACGCGCAGATACTGCATGAAGGCGACGAGGCGCGCATCGGCGCCATAGGCATCCGCCATCAAGAGCATGGTGGAGGCGGCACCCGCCGACGAGCCCCAGATCGCCGTCGTGCCCGGCAGGATGCGCATGCGGGTGATCACCCAGCCGCAGAGCGTGCTGACGGCGATGACGGAGAGAATGACGCCGAGGAACAGCGGCCAGTTGCCGGAAAAGGTGCCGAGCATGCCGGGCGTCATCGCGCCGGCGATCATCATTGCAAGAATGAATTGCACGCAGAAGTACACCTGCTTGGGCAGGCGGATGGTGCCGCCGTTCATGCCGAAGAGCACGGCCGCGAGCATCGGCCCCATCAACAGCCCGGCGGGAATGCCGACCAATTCGAGGACTGTCGCAAAGATCACGGAGACGAGCGTGAGAAGCAGCCATTGCAGCGTCGGCGCAAGGCGGCCGATGCCGACAGGGTCCGAAGACGAGGGCGTGGCGGGCTGGTCGGGCTTCAAGGGCATTCTCCGGCATTGCCTCAGGCGGTTGACGTGTTCGTGCCCGCCTGATCCGTTTGTCGGGGCTGGCCCATGCAGGGATCGGTTCGCCGCCGCGCAACCGCTCGTTAGCAGCATTGCGCGCAGGCATTCAAGCGGCAGGCTGGCCACAGGGCCAGAAAGTGCCACAGCGGATAGGGCGGGCGGCCGAAACGACTGGATGGGGGTGCCGTCATGTGACACGCCTGCGCCATTGCGGCGCGGCGCTGGGCAGCCCGGCGCGCGGCAGATCGATGATAGCTCCTTGATCTGGTGCGGGATTTCGCGATGGAGGTCGTTGCAAACGCGGGTGCCGGGCGTCCGGCAGGATACGACGACCCGAAATCCGGGCTTGCTTGTGCACCCCGAATCCTGACACTTCGGATCATGCAATTTGCTCCGCAACAGGACGAGGCCCTCAAGGCCGTTTCACAATGGCTGAAAGAGGGCCGCTCGCAGCTCTTTCGGCTGTTCGGTTATGCCGGCACCGGCAAGACGACGCTTGCGCGCCATTTCGCCGAGCATGTGGATGGCGACGTGCTGTTTGCCGCCTTTACCGGCAAGGCCGCCCAGGTGCTGCGCTCCAAGGGTGCCAGCAACGCCAAGACCATTCACTCGTTGATCTACCGGCCGCGCGGCGAGGAGGAGGTTTCCGACGAGGAGACCGGCAAGACCTCGATCGCGCCGATGTTTTCCATCAACCGGCAAAGCCCGGTCGCAAAGGCGGCGCTGATCATCGTCGACGAATGTTCGATGGTCGACGAGGCGCTCGGCAAGGACCTGATGAGCTTCGGCACGCCGATCCTGGTTCTCGGCGACCCCGGCCAGTTGCCGCCGGTCACCGGCGGCGGCTATTTCACCAATCAGGATCCGGACTATCTGCTGACCGACATTCACCGCCAGGCCCGCGACAACCCGATCATCCGGCTGGCGATGCAGGTGCGCGAAGGCAACGAGATCATGCATGGCGACTACGGCACCACCCAGGTGATCGGCCGCGGGCAGGTCAACCAGGAGCTGGTGCTGGAGGCCGACCAGGTGCTGGTCGGCACCAACAAGACCCGGCGGCGCTACAACCAGCGGCTTCGCGAGCTCAAGGGCTTTACCAGCGAATATCCGCAATCCGGCGACAAGCTGGTCTGCCTGCGCAACGACCCGGCCAAGGGCCTGCTCAACGGCTCGCTCTGGCAGGTCATGAGCTCGTCGAAGGAAACGGTGAAGCCCGGCATCAACCTGATGATCCGCCCTGAGGACGACGACATGGATCGCGGTGCCGCCAAGATCAAGCTGCTGAAGGCAGCCTTCGAAGAGGTCGAGGGCGAAATTCCTTGGTCGACCCGCAAGCGCTACGACGAATTCGACTTCGGCTACGCGCTGACGGTGCACAAGGCGCAGGGCTCGCAGTGGAACAATGTCGTGCTGTTCGACGAGAGCTGGGCGTTTCGCGATACCCGCGAGCGCTGGCTTTATACCGCGATCACCCGTGCGGCCGAGCGCCTGACGATCGTTCGCTGAGGACGGGCAGGCCTAAGTCTTCGATCGAGGGAGATTTCAGTGCCGATCAACAGGATCATCATTTACGCCCAAGACGTCGAGGCGACCGTCCGCTTCTACGAGAAGCACTTCGGCTTTCAAGCATGCGACGAGGCGGGCGACCGGATCATCGAGCTGATCTGCGGGGAAGGCGGGGCCAACCTGATGATCCACCCGGCGGCCAAGGGACAGCGGCGCGGCCAGTCGCTGGTCAAGCTGGTATTCGACGTGAGAGACGTCGAAGCCTTCTGCGAGCGCTGCGCTGCCGAAGGGCTGGTGTTTGGGGCCATCCATCAGGCCGATGGCTATGTCTTCGCCAACGCGAAGGACCCGTGCGACGATCCGATCTCGGTCTCAAGCCGCGCTTTTCGCAACGGGTGACTGTCGAATAGCGCGGCGTTTTTCTTGGCTCCGTCGCGCCGCGGCCGGATCTGAAGCGCGCGCCGCTCTTTCTGCTCTTTGCTAGCGCTTGGTCGCCATCCACAGGACATGGCGGGCACCACCACGCTTGCCGTTGGCGCGCACATTCACCTCGTCGGTGGCAAAGCCGACTTCGCGCAAGCGGCGCGTAAAGGCGCTGTCCGGCGCCGATGACCAGACGGCAAGCACGCCGTTTGGGCGCAGGGCAGCCTTGGCCGCGCGAAGGCCGGTGTGGTTGTAGAGGCTGTCGTTGGAGGCGCGCGTCAAGCCATCCGGACCATTGTCGACATCGAGCAGGATGGCATCGTAAGCGGCGGTCTTCGATCGGATCAGCGCGCCGACATCGCCGACATGGATGTCGACGCGTGGATCGTCGAGCGTGCCTTGGTGGAGATCCGCCATCGGTCCGCGCGCCCACTCGACGACAGCTGGCACGAGCTCTGCGACCACCACCCTGGCATCATCAGGCAGCGCGCCCAATGCGGCCCGCAAGGTAAACCCCATGCCGAGGCCGCCGATCAGCATGCGGGCATTCTTCCGGCAGGCAATCCGCTCACAGCTCAGCGTCGCCAGCGCCTCTTCCGATCCGCTCAGCCGGCTGTTCATCAATTCCGTCGAGCCGAGCATGATGGAAAATTCGCTGCCGCGGCTCTTCAGGCGCAACTCGTCGCCATCACCGGGAATGGTTGCGCGGTCTAGCAGGATCCAGGGAAGCATCGGGGTCGTCTCTCATTGCATCGTTCAAGCGCCTCGTAACATGAGCGTGGCGCTGAAGACATCACATTGTCGATGATCCAGGGAGAATTGCCCCCTCACGATGCCCTTTTCGGCGACGGGAATTTCGACACCGCGATGCTTCATCCCCGTGACCAGCGCGGGATCTCGGCTAGATACGTCCGATAGCGCGAAGCGTCGCGCCTGGTTATTCCGCGGCGATCATGCCTGATAGCACCGCCTTGGCGATGGCCTGGAAGCGGTTGTGGGCGTTGAACTTGCGGATGATGCCGGCCTCGAGCGTCAGCGCTGCGGCCAGATCCATCTCCATCAGCCGGGCGATGCGTGCAGCCGGGTAACCTTCGGCCATGAATGTGAGGCATTCGCTCTCGATCGGCGAGAGATGCACGTTTTCGGCGTCATCGGACGAGGCCTCGCCCTGTTCAGCTTCGTTTTCCAGCAGTTCGGCGATGCGCTGCATCTGGCGCCGCAGGTTGGATTGTTGCGCCGCCAGTTCCCGGCGTCGTGACAACAGCGCTTCCTTGAACAGCCGGTCGGCCTCTGTCTGGTCGTCGGCGCCGGCAAGACCAGCGAGCAGTTCCTGGATGGCCGCGATCGGCATGTCGATTTCACGGCAGGCGTTGATGACGGCCATGCGGCGGATGTGGTCCGGTCCATAGACCCGCATCGGCCCCATGCGGGCGGCGGTCAGCAGGCCCTTCTCCTCATAGAAATGCAGGGTGCGGTGGGTGACGCCGAAGGCATCGGCCATATCGGCGATTGCAAGCGGGCTTGAGGGATCGTGATGGGGAAGCGGCAGTCTGGGCAGGTAGCCGGTGCGCTCCGGCGCCGCCAGCGCGCCCTCGTACTTCCAGTGGTCTCGCGGCATATCGATGATCCCCGTTTGACAGTGCCGCGCGCCTGTTCAAGGGGGCGAAGGCAGCCGTCACGCTTCGATTTGCTGCATAATTGATCCCGATATCGCTGCCGATTTACGGAATTATGCCGCAGGCATCAGGAACTCGTCGCGATCGCACGGTATGACCGGAGCGGAAGCGATCCGCGCTCCAATGCAACCGTCGATGGTCGACGATAGCGACTGCTGCTCGGCTGGGGCACACCGCGAAGGGCGCGGCTACTGCTGACAATTGTGCTTGCCTGACGAGCAACCAGGCACCAATTCCCAACGCATGGCCACACCGTATACGCGAATCACATATATGAATAGTCCTGAATATTGCAGGGGAAGTGCTGGTTTGGGCCATGCTGGCGGGCCGCTTAGGACGCAGGCAGCATGGTTTTCCGTCAGTGGCCGATGACCCGGAGTGGGCTGTTTGCGCTGAGGATGAACAGCGGCTCGTCGCCGCGCAGCGGTGCCAGTTTTTGCTGGCAGGACCAGGCGCTTTCGAAGCTGCCGCGGGTCAGCAGCTTGCGATACTGGGCGGTTGCCGTCATGCAATCCATCAGCGGGCTCTGGATCTGTTCTTCGCTCGCATGGGTGTAGATCTCGCCATCGAGGGAAAACAGTTCGGATGCCAGCGACATGCTTTCAAACAGCAGATCGGGCTCACTCTTCAATCGTTCGCTTGTGATGAAATCCTGCCGCAGCGGCACGCCTTCGCCATCATGCTTGAGCGTAACGCGCACACCGGCCGCAGGCGCGTCGTACCAGGTCAGCTCGAGCGAAAACGACAGCGCCGCATTGCGCGATACCGGCCGTCCGGCGTCGCCGTCGGTGGCGCGCGCCAGTGTCCGGTGGCGCTGAGCGGCGGCGCGAAGGGCGACGGCGAAGGCTTTGACGTCGGCGTTCTGGTCTCCCGATATGGCGACGTTGACGGAGGGCAGCACGCGCTCGATCGAATGGCGGCCGTTGAAGAGCTTCGCCTGCGCATCGATGTCCATCGTCATTTCCGGTGAAGGCAGCGGCGCAAACAACAAAAGCGGCAGCACCGACAGCACAGCCAGCGGCGAAGACAACGGTGCCGGCGGCCAGGCCGTCTTCTGGCCGGGGAGGCGCTTGCGCGTCAGCTTCGGCTGGCGCGTCTGTGGCTCGGCGGGGCAGGCCGCATCGATCTGCCGGCGGCTGTATTCCGGTACATAGGTGCCCTTGGGAATGACCAGATGCCATTCGTCCTCGGCGCCATCGGTCTCGTAATAGGCCTTGAGCAATTTGCGCAGCTTGCCGGCATGCACCCGCACCAGCGGATCGCTGTCGGCATTGAACGCCTGAGGGCGGTCGAAGACGTCGATGGCGATCGAATAGCCCTTCAATTGCGGGCCTTCGCCGATCATCTCCTTTTCGACCACATAGGCGAGAAAAGCGCGCAGGCGTTCGGAACGCGCGAAAGACTTGCTCTCGAGGATACGGCGAAGGTTTTGCCGTATCGTCTCGTCGCAGGGTCTTTCGACCGCCATCATCAATTGTTGCTCCAGGTTCATTCGTCGCGAAACTTTATGAAAGAGATCGAAGGGCAGATCTGCCGCAATTCGATATGATTCGGAAATTTAGGCTCAAAAAAAGCTGTTGTCAGGATGCTTGACCCCAAATTTGAGATTTATCTGAAATAAACTCAAAATTGCGACCGTCCCCTGTGGCAGAACGTAGCGGTGCGTCTTTTGCGACCTTGCATCGCCGACATCCGCATCGGTTTTTGCCTTGGTTGATGGGTCTTGCTGGACGCACTGCATGTTAGGCCCCACTAATGTCAAGGTTTCGTCAAGGCATGGCCGGCAAACAAGCGACGCCGGAGCCGACTTTCGCTGGCGAACGTACTCTTTGGAATTGCTGCATAATCTTGGTCCAAACTGTTTTCTGTTTTTACAATTATGCAGTAGAACATTGCATTGACATTGCCCGCCTCTGGAAAGTTCCGACATGCCCGCAAAACTGTCCGTGAATCTGAATGCCGTTGCCATGCTGCGCAACCGGCGCGATCTTCCCTGGCCGTCCGTCACTGCGCTCGGCCGCATTGCTCTTGAAGCCGGCGCAAGCGGGCTGACGGTGCATCCGCGCCCCGACCAGCGCCATGTGCGCTTCTCCGATCTGCAGCCGATCCGCGATCTCATCGACGACGAATTCTCAGCGACCGAGTTCAACATGGAAGGCTACCCGAACGAGGAGTTTCTACGCCTCGTCGAAACGCACGAGCCGGAACAGGTGACGCTGGTACCTGACGATCCGGCGCAGGCGACCTCAGACCATGGCTGGGACTTCCGCAAGAACCACAACCTGCTCGGCAGCGTCGTTGGTCGGCTGAAGAAAAAGGGCTTTCGCGTTTCGCTGTTTGCCGATGGCGACGAGGACACCGAGGCGCTACGCATTGCCAAGGAGACGGGTGCCGACCGCATCGAGCTTTATACCGGCCCCTATGGCGGTTGCTATGACGACCCCGAGAAGGCGGAAAAGATTGCCGCCGAACTCGGCCGCACGGCGGAAATCGCCGCCAGCCTCGGGCTCGAGGTCAATGCCGGGCACGACCTGACAGTCGCCAATCTGCCGCTGCTCGCCAGGCACATCCCCAACCTCGCCGAAGTGTCGATCGGCCATGGCCTGACGGCAGATGCGCTGGAGTATGGCATGGCCGAAACCGTGCGCCGCTTCCGCCGCGCCTGCGGCCAGACGGTTTGAAGCCACCATTTGCAGGCGACGCAGTCCCTGACGGGCGCGCCATTCAGAGCGGCAGGCGGGCGCGGAGCCCATGGGGACGTCGCGAGTTTCGCGACGTATTCCGCAAGCGCTGGCATGGCGGAATGTTCACTCTTGCAGCGCCGCGCGGCGCTGTAACATTTTAAAATTTCTGCATAATTTTCTCCGTCGATCGATTCCGATTTAAGGCGCGCCATGCAGTTGCTGTGTCGCGAAAACCGGACCGACGAGGCGAAATTCATGAGATTGCCGATATGAAAGACATTTTCGTCGTCACCCACACTCAATCCATCCACCACGAAGAGGACAAGGTGGGAGGCTGGTACGACACCGACCTGACAACTCGCGGCCACGAGGACGCGGCGGCAACTGCCGAGCAGCTGCTGGACCTCATCGGCGGGAACGAGGTGGAGATCCATAGCTCGGATCTTCGCCGCGCATCGCAGACGGCGGCTGCCATTGCAAAGCGCTTCCAGCGGCCGGTGACGGAGACCGCCGATCTCAGGGAAATCAGCTACGGTGTGGCGGGCGGCAAACCCCAGGCGTGGCTCGACGCACGGTATAGCCCGGCGCCGGACGACAACCGGCTCGATTACCATTGCGGCATCGATGGCGCGGAAACCCGGCGCGACGTGGCAGCCCGTGTCTACCCTTGCGTGAACGCGATCGTCGAGCGGCCTTGCGAGACACAGATCATCGTGACCCATGGCTTTACACTCACGCTGGTCCTTGCCGCGTGGATGAAGATACCGATCGATGCCTCGGGCTTCCTGAGTTTCCCGGCAAAATCCGGGAGCATCACGCATCTGCGCCAGGACGATTTCTTCCGAAATCGGGCAGTCATCAGCCTGGCGGATGCCTCCCACCTGAACTCCTGAGCGCCGTGAAACCGAGACGCTGAACTTTCAGGAGCAAAGTTTCTCGAACGAGTCTTGCGACTGGCGCGCGCAAACCTGCGGCTTGACTGCTATAGGTCGAGCCTATCTTTTCCTTTGTGTGCGGCTAATGACATCTCCCACCAGTTTCCGCGAGCGTATCGCTCTCTATGCCCTTCTGACCTCGCTAACCTCCATCAGCATCGATGCGCTGTTGCCGGGCTTGCGTCAGATCGGGGCCGATGTCGGCGTTGCGCCGCCGCTCTCTACCCAGCACATCATATCGCTTTTCATCCTC
This sequence comes from Ensifer sp. Root31, assembly GCF_001424825.1. NCBI lineage: Bacteria > Pseudomonadati > Pseudomonadota > Alphaproteobacteria > Hyphomicrobiales > Rhizobiaceae > Ensifer > Ensifer sp. Root31. The sequence continues at coordinate 258,788 of NZ_LMCO01000056.1, forward strand.
GGCATGGCGTTCGGAGAGTTGCTGCTGGGCCCGCTCTCCGACGCGATGGGACGAAAGAAAGCGCTTGTTCTGGGCCTTGGCGTCTATGCGCTCGGTACGGTCATCGCCATGGTGGCAGGCTCACTCGAAATGGTGATTCTCGGCCGATTTCTTCAGGGGGTCGGCGTCTCCGGACCGAAGATCGCCACGCGGGCGATGATCCGCGACCAGTTCGAGGGCGATGCCATGGCCCGCGTCATGTCATTCATGTTCACGCTCTTCATTCTCGTGCCGATGCTGGCTCCGACGTTGGCGCAGGGTATCATCGCGGTCGGCGGCTGGCGCAGCGTCTTCGTGGTCTATCTCGCTGTGGCAGGCCTTCTCGGGTTGTGGCTGGTCATGCGGCAACCGGAAACATTGCCGGCCGGGAAACGCATTCCCTTTCGTCCGAGGCTTCTGCTGTCGAACGGGCGGCGTATCCTGTCAAATCGGCGCGTGACGCTGCTGATCGTGGCGACCGGGCTCGTCTTCGGTGCGCAGCTCCTTTACCTCAGCACGGCGGCCGATCTCTTCTTCGATGCCTATGGGATCGGACAAACCTTCCCATTGTATTTTGCGATGCTGGCCACAGGGATCGGGCTTGCTTCGTTCCTCAACGCAAAACTTGTGCAGCGCTTTGGGGCGGAGACAATGGCACGCTATGGTTTTGTCGGGCTGGCGACGGCGGGACTGATGATGCTGGCGGCATCCATTTTTTGGGGCGGACGGCCGCCACTGACCGTGCTGATGGTGCTCGGCTTTGCGGCGTTCTTTGCAGTCGGGGTGCTGTTCGGCAACCTGAACGCCATGGCTATGCGCTCGCTTGGCCAGGTTGCGGGCCTCGGCGCATCGTTGATCGCCTCCGGATCGAGCCTGATCGCGACCCTGTTTGCCATCGGTCTGGGCGCCTTTTACAACGGCACGACGCTGAACCTGTCGGCGGGTTTCTTCCTCGCGGGCATCAGCGCTCTCGTTCTGGCCGAGATCGCGGTGCGGGGAGATGTCGGGCCGGTGGAGGCCGTCCGATAACGATAGAGGGCTGCGAAGATTGGGCAGGCCGTGGGGAAAGCTTGGAAGCAATGGGGTGTTGGCGGACCGAAAGCCGGCATTTGCCGGCCCGGCTGATGACAAACGACCGAGATCCCCTGTTTGATGCGAGAGACATCCCGTCCTTCTCATCCTCGCCCTTGTGGCGGGGATCCAGTGACCCGACGTCTGTCGGGTCAAAAGACCTTTCAGCCCAAAGACTTGGGCTGGCTAGATTCCTGTGACAGGCACAGGAATGAGGGCGCTTACCATTCAGCCGGCAAGTCTTGCCCTGCTGGCTTCGAGGAAGGCGGTGAGCGGCAGGGGGGTGGCGCCGGTCAGGGTCGTCACGTCGCTCGTCACCATGTCGATATGGCCCTCGCGGGTGTTGGCGTCGAAGGAGACGACGATCGGGATGAGGAAGTCGGGCAGGCCCGCGCCCTTCAGCCCGCCGGCCAGCGCGTCGTCGGAAATGTGGACGACGTCGAGCGGCTTGCCGGCAGCCTTGGAGACGAGAGCGGCGATCTCGTCGGTCGAGCGCAGCTCCGGGCCGGTCAGCGTGAACGTGCGGCTTTCATCGCCGGCTGAAAGCAGGGCTGCTGCGGCGGCCTTTGCGGCATCGGCGCGGGCGAGGTGGGCGAGGCGGCCCTTGCCCGAGGACGAGTACCACTGTCCGGTTTCCAGCGCATGCGGCAGCGCCATGAACAGGTTTTCCATATACCAGCCGTTGCGCAGGATCGTGTAGGGGATGCCGGTTGCCTTGATGGCGTTTTCGGTGCCGAGATGATCGGGCGCAAACGGGATGACCGAGGTCTCCGGGTTCGGCATCGAGGTGTAGAGGATGTGCTTGGCGCCGGCCTTCTTCGCGGCCGCGACGGCTGCCAGATGCTGATGCAGGCGCTTGCCCGGCTGGTCGAGCGCATCGGTGGAGATGATCAGGATGCGGTCGGCGCCGGCAAAGGCCCGGTCGAGCGAGGCCGGATCGTCGAAGTCGGCGACACGTGCCTGCACGCCCTTGCCGACATAGTCGGAAAGCTTTGCCGTATCGCGGCTGGTGGCGATGATGTTGGCCGGCTGGACCTTGCCGGATGCAAGCAGCGCATCGAGCACGAGCTTGCCGAGCTGGCCGGTGGCGCCGGTCACGAGCAATGTATCGGACATGAACTTTTCCTTTTTCTCTGTGATGCCAGCCGACGCTTCGGGAGGGAAAGCACGTCTGCCGGTTGTTGGTCTCTTTTTGAGAGTTGCTCTAATCTAGTAATCTGGTAAGAGCTGTAAAGGAGGCAGTTTTTTCTGCCGTGGTTACAAAAAGGGTACCGGCCCATGAACAAGCTCAGTGGTGATGTGAAGGGCAAGCGCGTGGCGATGGTCTGCGGCGTGCCGATGGATGTCGAGAATTGCCCGGTGCGCGACGTCATGGACAACATCGGCGGCAAGTGGAACTCGCTGATGATCCTGTCGCTGGCCGACGGGGCGTTGCGCTTCTCGGAACTTCGGCGGCTGATCCCCGATATCTCCCAGCGCATGCTGACGCAGACGCTGCGCGACCTGCAGCGCGACGGCTATATCAGTCGCACGGTCTTTCCGACGCAGCCGCCGAGCGTGGAATATGCGCTGACCGATCTCGGGCGCTCGTTGCACGAATTGCTGAAGCATTTTGTCGATTGGTCGGCTGCCAACCATGTGGCAATCCGCGCCTCGCGCCAGGCCTATGACGGCGCGCCTTGAGCGGCTATTGCTGACTGCATGAAGAGACTCGATATCGGTATTGCCGGCGCCGGGCCGGCCGGGCTTGCCTCGGCGCTTTTGCTTGCGCGGCAGGGCCACCGCGTTGAAATCCTGGAACGTTTCGCGGACGTCGCGCCGGTCGGCTCCGGGCTGATGCTGCAGCCGACGGGGCTGACGGCGCTCGCCGCGCTCGGGTTGCTTCAGCCGATCATGGCGCTCGGCAGCCGCATCGACCGGCTGCACGGCGCCGATGCCAGGAGCGGCCGCACGGTGCTCGACGTGCGCTATGACGCGCTTGCGGGCGGTCGCTTCGGGCTGGCCGTTCAGCGCGCAGCGCTGTTCGGCGTGTTGCATGATGCAGTTACAGCGGCCGGCATTGCCATTCGCACCGGCATGACGCTGACCGCGGCCAAGACCTCGGGCGAAAAGGCGGTGCTGACGGATGCCGCCGGCCAGGAGGCGGGGCGCTATGATCTCGTCATCGACGCGACCGGTGCCCGCTCGACCATTGCGGCGGGTGCCGCGACGGCGCCCGGCGTGCGCGAGCTTGCCTATGGCGCCTTCTGGGCGACGCTCGACAGTGACGGCCTGACCCATGATCCAAACGCACTGACACAGCGCTACGACCGCGCCAAGGTGATGATCGGCATCCTGCCGGCGGGCCGGGCGCGACCGAAGGCGCGAGACCATGTTGCCTTCTTCTGGAGCGTCAAGGTCGGCGATGCCGACGCCGTGAAGGCGGCGGGTCTGGACAGATGGAAGGCGGCAATTCGCGACTACTGGCCGGATTGCGCGCCGCTGCTCGACCAGATCGACGATTGGGACCAACTGACGCTGGCGCGCTATGCCCACCGCACCTTGCGCCCGCCGACGTCGGGCCGCGTCGCTTTTGTCGGCGACAGCGCGCATTCGACCAGCCCGCAACTGGGGCAGGGCGCCAACATGGCGCTGATCGATGCGGCGACGCTTGCCCACACTTTGTCGCTTACCGACGATATCGACGCGGCGCTGGCCGCGTATGGCCGGGCGAGGCGCAACCATATGGCGCTGTTCCAGCTGCTGTCGCTGGCGTTCACGCCCTTCTACCAATCGGACTCCGCAGCGCTTGCCTGGCTGCGCGACCGGCTGGTGGCAACGATCGCGCGCATTCCGCCTTCGCCGGCGCTGCTCGCCTCGATAGTTTCGGGCACGCTGATCGACCCCTTTGCAGCCGCGGGCCTCAAGGAGTGCGACTGGCAGGCGATATGCGCGCAGCCGGTCGCCGAAAGCGCTGTCGCCGTGCCCGCCTGAGCGTACCGCGAGACCGCGCATCCGCGTGCAAACCCTGTATAAGGCCCGCTCAGCATAATTCCTCAAGTTGGATTCGATTTAAGGAATTATGCAGCAAATATAAGGTGTTACGGCGTCCTTTGCGCGTCATGGACGCGCGGCGCTGTAGAGGGACGGAAATGCCGACCCTCAAATGGTTCTTTGCGTTGGCGAGGTGTTGTGATGACAGAATTTGTGGCTGCGGTTCTGGTGCATGTCGCCGATGTGGATGCAGGGCTTTCCTGGTATCAGCGCGCCTTCCCAAGCGCAGAACGTCGCCGTCTGGACGCCTTCGATTTCGAGTATCTGAAGATCGGTTCGACCCATCTGGAAATCGTGCCGGCGGACGAGAAGGTGGCGAGCGGCGCGGCCGGTTCGGTCGTCTATTGGCAGGTCGAGGATTTCGACCGGGCGCTTGCCGATTTCAACGGTCTGGGCGCGCCGCTCTATCGCGGCCCGCTTGCGATCGAAGACGGGTTGTGGATGTGCCAGGTTCGCGACCCCTGGGGCAACTGCATCGGCCTTCGCGGGCCACGCAGCGGGCAGGAAACGGCTTGAACATCCGACGCACCTGAACGGCGGCAAACGTCAAGCACGCGGCGCGGCAATTGCGCCTACTGCATGTTTCCTTAAATCCTATTCGATTTAAGGATCAAAACATGCAGCCATTCAAAGTGCTACAGCGACCTTTGCGCGTCTAATAAGACGCGCATGGATCAACGGAAAATGGCCCACAGCGCAGGCTGGAGGCCATTTTCGTTTGCGGTCGGTGCGGATCGGGGAACGCCCGATCCTGGCTTATGCGGCGCGGCGCAAATCCTCGACGCCGAGGGCGAATTCGACGGCGGCGTCGGCGTGGATCGCGGTGGAGTCGAAGCCCGGCAGCGGCAGGCTCTTCGGGTCGAGGATCAGGCAGATCTCGGTGCAGCCAAGGATGACGGCATCGGCCCCTTCGGCCTCCGCCGTGTCGATCAGGTCGATCAGCGCCTTGCGGGAAGGGCTCAGCACCTTGCCGGCGCAAAGCTCGTCGAAGATGATGTTGTGCGTCAGCGTGCGGCCAGCAGCGTCGGGCACCATCACTTCGATGCCGTGGCTCTTCATGCGCTCGGCGTAAAAGCCGTGCTCCATCGTGTAGCGGGTGGCAAGCAGCAGCGGCTTGCGAACGCCGGCGGCCTTGAGGCGGGCTCCGGTCTCGTCGATGATGTTGATCAGCGGAATGTCGACGGCCGCCTGCACGGCGTCGGCGATCAGGTGCATGGTGTTGGTGCAGATCAGCACGCAGTCGGCACCGGCCGTCTTCAGCCCATGGGCAACATCGGCAAGCCGCCTGGCGGCGTCGTCCCAGCGGCCGGCCTTCTGCAGGTCGACGATCGACTGGAAGTCGACGGAGTGCAGCAGCACCTCGGCCGAATGCAGCGCGCCCAGCCGCTCGCGAACGGCCTCGTTGACCATGCGGTAATAGACCACCGAGCTTTCGAAGCTCATGCCGCCGATAAGACCGATCTTGCGCATTTCCATCGTTTCTTTCCCTGATCCTGTCGCCATCCGCACCGAAGTGCGGCCAGCTGTTTTCGATGGGGAAACTATGCCGGACCTTCGTCCGCAATGGTTCGCTTTGATGGCGCGACAATGGTCGTTTAGCGCGAATGAATTGCGCAATGACTGTTGATTGTGCAAATATGCAGCGTATCGTTTCGATGAAATGGGAGTGGTGAGCGTGCTGGACGAGAGAGACAGGAAGCTTTTGACGCTGTTGCAGCAGGATGGGAGCATGGCCGTCGGCGAACTTGCCGACCGGGTGAACCTTTCGCTGTCCGCCTGTTCGCGCCGCATCCAGCGGCTGGAAGAGGCAGGTTACATCGCCAAGCGTATCGTCGTTCTCAACCGCGAGCGCATGGGCGTGCCGACCACCGTGTTCGCGATGATCAAGACTGCGCATCACTCCGACGAGTGGATCGAGACATTTCGCCGGGCGATCAGCGACATCCCCGAGATCGTCGAGGCGCATCGCCTGACCGGCAACTACGACTATATCGTCAAGGTCGTGTTGCCGCGGGTCGAACACTACGACGTGGTCTACAAACAGATCGTGCGCAAGGTGGAGCTCTTCGACGTTTCCGCGTCTATCTCGATGGAGATCCTGAAGAGCGGCACCGCGGTGCCGGTCGATTATGCGGAGTGATTGAGACGATGAGCGAGAACGGCATCAAACTGGCCGAGGCGCTTGTGGTCGTCGACGTGCAGCGCGCCTTCATATCGGGTGCGGATGCGGTGCCGGATCTTCTGTCGCTGCAGCGGGCCGTCGGCCGGCTGCTTGAGCGCGCGCGCGAAAAGGCAGTCCCCATCATCTTCGTGCAGAACGACGGGGAAAAGGGTGCGCCGGACGAGCCGGGCACGGACGGCTGGCAGTTGTTCTTCGATGCGAGCCCCGGTGAAACGGTCGTGCGCAAGTCCGTCGACGATGGTTTTCACGACACCGATCTGGAGGCGCGGCTGAGGAGCCATCGGGTCGAAACCATCGCCATCTGCGGCATGCTGTCGGAAATGTGTTTGGCGGCAACGGCGCGCCGGGCGATGGACCTCGGCTTCCAGGTGATCCTCGCCCACGACGCGCACGCCACCTATGACGTGCCACCGGGGCCGGGCGGCTCGGAAAAGGTCCCGGCGCACATGGCGGCGCGGGCCGCCGAATGGTCGCTCGGCGACGAGATCGTGCTGGTCGGAACCATCGACGAAATCGGCTTCGAGCCGGCGATGGCGCAGGCGGGGTGATGCCACTCCGGGCTATCTCATGCCTTGTTGGCAAACCACACTGTCGGCGTGCCTTGCACACCGCCGTTGCGCATTGCCGTTTTCAATTCGTCCAGGTTGCCGAACGCCTGAGCCGCTTCAAGCGTGGCAAACTCATGGGTTACGGTAACATCGTTGGGATTGTCAGGGGCTTGATAAACCGCCTCCGCCAAAACGCCGTTTGCCTTCTGCACCGGCGAAAACGCATCGTATACCCTGCGCCAGGCCGCGTAGTCGAAGACTTCGTGTCTTACGAACAATGTCGTCATATCATCCTCCTGCGTCAGGTTGGGTTGGGACGAGTGTCCTGCCCGGAGGGGCCTTTGTGATGCCGAGACATCGGCGCAAGCGCCTTAAGACCGTCTTGGCATGATGTCGGATGCGGCACCCCGGTTACTGGGATTGGACGAGTAACACCAGAGTTTCGGGCAGCACGCCATCATGCGTCATCGCATCCGCTGCCGCTTTTGTCTGCATGAAGGCCTCCAATTTTGCCATGTCGGCAACATCCATGACCAAGCCGACGCGGTTGGATGCCTGAGGGTCTACAAATGTGCGGATGTTTGTGACGCCGATCGGTTCGAAGATCTGCTTGCGGAGCGGCGAGGCGAGCCAGTGTTTGGTGTCTTTGACATCGTGATAAGCCATAACGGTAGGCATGATGTCCTCCCTTGTGGGTCAAATATTCAACTACACTGCTGCGTTTGGTAACGTTCATTTCAATGATGCTACGAATGTGGCTGTTTTCGACCCGCCCATCCGAAAGATATCTCTGCAATCACTTTGGATTAATTCGGAAAAATCGCATTCATTGGGTCGTTCTGTCGCGGCTGAGCTTTCGGTTGTTTCACTTGGCGACCCTCGCGCTCTGGTGTCGAATGCTTCACGAGCGGTCGCGACAGAATGAAATGGTAAACCGGGGTGAGGGCTCGGCTGTGGGCGCCGGCATCCGGTAGCCCATCGCAAGCTTGATATGGAGGGCTTGGACGGCCCCGTCCGGGGCTTGCGATGTTTCTGTCAACTGCCTAGCGAATCTACTGGATGTCGGTTTGCTGGAGGTGGATATGAAAGTGGATGGCCTTTGCCGCCCGCCAATAATCACGCCGCAGCTTGTTTGGCAGGTGCCAGCATTTCCGCGGCCCTGGCATAGCCGCCGTCCATTCCGTCGAGAAAATGTAGGTGTGAATCAGGTCTGCCGGATGGGATCAGGCAGGTCATCAGCGCATGAGACTGGCGGTGTAGACCGAAACTGACTTCGCCGCGTTGTCTGGCGGCGACAAGGATGGCTTCGACCCGGTCGATCTGCTCATGCGTGCAATCGAGCGTCAGGCGCAAGCCGTCATCGCACTTGCGGAAATCCGAATTGGCCGCGACCGTCGACCAGCGCGCCGGGTCGACATCCATCCGCTCATCCTTTGGTACCGCGACCGCCTCCGGCACCGGATGAGCCTGGCGCTGCCCGGCCTCGAGAACGGCAAGGACGCTTCTCGCCAGGGCGGCAAAGTCCTGAGCGCCGGTCTGTTCGGTCGGCTCTACCAGCAAGGAGAGAATTTCACCGCGCTGGCTGGGAAACGGCTTCCATTCGCACCGGAGACCGGTCAGGTTCGGTTGCGTCGTATCCCTGTCCGGCCTTATCAGGTAGCGCCCGCGCTTGATCTGCTGTTCCGCCCATTTCAATCCGCCACCGGCAAACATGGTATAGGTGGCGTCTTGCGATGCCGCGTAGCGGGCGATCCTGACATCGCTTCCGTTGGCGCGGACTTCGCGCACGGACAACAACCCGGTTCGAAGCGTCAGGCCAAGGCTGTCGCTCGCAAAGGCCGCGACCTGACGCAAGGTCGATGCCGCGGTTGCGGCCGCCTCCGGCGGCAGGGCGAATGCCGCGCCGTCGCCACGAAACACGAAGGGAAAATCGAACGTCCCCCGGGCGTTGCCGAAGGCGACGATCGCGGAGGCGCCGGCAAAGTTGACGTCCTCATAGCGCCCGGACCTGATCGCCGAGGTCGAGTCGACGACATCGGTAATGGCGATGTGCCAATCGTCGGGCAATGGCTCATAGATGGCCGGGTCGACCACATCAGAGAACTCACTATAGGCTTGCGGCGGCTGGGTGTGGCTGTTGCTCATCCGTGTTCTCCAAGTGGGCATAAGGGGAGGTCAGGTCTGCCGGGTGAGCGGCCAGACCTGACCGGATGGCCTTCAGACCAGATTGGTCTCGACATCGATGTTGCCGCGTGTCGCCTTGGAATAGGGGCAGATCTCGTGGGCTGCATGGATCAGTTCATGGGCGACGTCGCGGTCGAGGCCCGGCAGGCTGACATTGAGACGTGCGCGCAGGAAGTAGGAGCCGTCATTAACGTTCAGATCGATCTCGGTGTTGACCTCGGGTCCGGCCGTAAGCTTGATCTTTCTCTGGGAGGCGGCGACCTCGATCGCACCGATGTAGCACGCGGACCAGGCAGCACCGAAGAGGTTTTCAGCGGCCGGATGCGGCTGCGCCAGCTTGAGGTCAAGCATGCCATCGTCGCTGCGCGTGCCGCCGTTGCGGCCGCCGGTGTTGTGGGTCTTGCCGGTGAAGAGGAGCTTCTCGGTCATGGTGAAATCCTTTCTGGTTAAGTTTTATCGCATCCACTATAATCGGATGCGATATAAATATGCCAACCCAAACCGGATGTCAATACCATTGCGATTTAATCGGATGCGATTTATATAAGGGTCGACAACGAGGACAATGGAACAGGATATACCCATGCCCAAATCCCCAACAGCAAAAGGTGCCGACGTTTCCGCGTCGCAGGCCGAATACGGCGGCAGGAAGCTTTCGAATTTTCTGTGCTTTGCGATCTACTCGGCAAACCTCGCCTTCGGTCGCGCCTACAAGCCACTGCTGGACAAGCTCGGTCTGACCTATACTCAATACGTGACCATGGTGGCGCTTTCCGAGGAAGACGAACAGACCGTGGGCACGCTCGGCGAGAAGCTCTTCCTGGAGTCGAACACGCTGACGCCGATCCTCAAGAAGCTCGAGTCCGAGGGCTATCTGCAGCGCCGGCGCGATCCGGCCGATGAAAGGCAGGTCCGCGTGACGCTGACAGCGGCTGGACGCAAACTGGTCGAAATGGAGCCCGGCGCAGCATTGACGGATGTGATCGGTCTCGGAGACGATTTTCCGGTGGTGCAGCAAACCGTGGTGAAGTTGCGCGACAACCTGTTGCGTGCGACGCATCCTGAGAAAACATGACGTTCGGTAGCCAGGAGCCGGGCAGATTCGCCGCTTGTCGGCTCGCAGGAGATAGTCAGAGCGTTAGGCGGAATCACGGAAGCGCTCTATCTCTTTGTTTTTCCGCATTTCCTGACGAAAAACCGCTTCGCACGTTTGCTGGAAATCAGAAGCTCCACGCGACGTGGAGCTTGCCCTCCCAGACATCGAGATCTTTCTGGCCGAAGCTCAAATAGCCGCCCGTCGCTTCGATCTGGAGGTTGTCGTTCACCAGCATTCGGAAGCCCGAGCGAAGCGAAAACGCCCAGGGCGAGGGCGTCACTTCCGACAGGTCGCCGGTCAGGATCTTGCCGTCGTTGGGCCGCTCGAATTGGTATTCGGCACCGAGTTCGGCGAAGGCGAGAAACGGCTGCCCGTCCGGCAGACGGAAATAACGGCTGATCTCGGTCGAGAGATCGAGGACGCCATAATTGAAGCTGTCGCCGGGAAGGGAAACGCTGACCGGTATGTTGAGGATGCTGCCCGAGAGGTCGTAGGCGTCGCTGTCGATATGGGACCAATTGACGGAGACCTTGGGGCGGATGAAATAGGCATCGACCTTATATTGGCCGTGGAGCGAGATTTCGCCGGCAAGACGCTCCGAATCCTGTCGGCCACTCAGCACGCTCAGGTCGATATCGTTGTTGTAGCGCCCGTATGTCAGCGATCCGTCGATCGCCCAGTGTTTCGACAGACGGTAGGCCGCATAGGGGCCGAAGCTGAAGCCGTCGGTGTCGATGCCCAATGTGCCGTCGAACGCATCGGTCGAACTGTTCTCAAGGGAAACGGTCATGCCGACGACGAGGTCGTTGGTGATGCGGCGATCGAGACCCATCGTCAACGAGCGGGCGAGCGTGTCGCTGTCGCGGTCATAACGTTCGTCGGATATGTCTGCGAACTGGATATCCGACCAGAAGTTCCAGAGCGAGGGCGCTGGCAGATCGCGGCCCGGCGTCAACGGCACCTGTGATCGGTCGGCGCTTTGGGCGGCGGCTTCTTCGGCAGCGAGGTCCCGGCAGATCGGCAGGTCGCGCTGTTGCTTGTTGGAATTTATCGACCGCGGGTCGATACAGGTGTCCGGCGTGGGGGCTGCGACCACGCGGCCGCCTCTGATGGCGGTCGGGGTGCGCGGCGTGAACCCCGGAAACACCGGCTGCGGGCCGACGTCCGGGCGGCCATCGGGCAAGTTGAAACCCGGGAACACCGGCTGGGGGCCGACATCCGGGCGGCCGTCGGGCAAGTGGAAACCCGGAAACACCGGCTGTGGGCCGACGTCCGGTCGGCCATCGGGCAAGTTGAAACCCGGAAACACCGGCTGTGGGCCGACGTCCGGTCGGCCATCGGGCAAGTTGAAACCCGGAAACACCGGCTGCGGGCCGACGTCCGGTCGGCCATCGGGCAAGTTGAAACCCGGAAACACCGGCTGTGGGCCAACATCCGGGCGGCCGTCGGGCCAGTCGATGTTCGGAAAGATGATATTACGCACCTGGTTCTGGGTGTCGAGCAGGCACGGTTTTCCGCTCGATGTGTCATAGAGCTTGTGCGTGCCACCGTTGCCGTTTGAAACGACCGGCGAAAGCGAGAGATGGAGGCCGCGCTTGCTCTTGCTCCAGGTGTCGACTGTCTGATTGCCCTGAGCCGCCTCGAGGCCGAAAGACCCGGCGCTGGTTCCGGAAAGCCAGACAGAGCGGGTGGCCCCTTTCGTGTTGCCGAGATAGGCCAGGCCGCCGCGGGAACTGCAGTTCGCGGCTAATGCGTCGCCGGCTGCCCCAAAACTGCAGAGGCCGGCAATCAGCGCCGCACCCAGATATGCCATCGACGCCGCTTGTCGGACATGGAAATCAGCTCTGCGCATGCTTCCCCCAAACGCTCTGCGACATTCCTGCCGCAGCGAAGTATCGTCAATCGCTCCAAGCCGCTTCCTGGCGCTATTCCCCTTGCCCCCGAGGCGGCAGGCGACTGCCCCGCCGCACCGACTCCATTTGTATATTTCCTCAAAGCTTGCCGCACTCCCACCGTGCAATTCTAGTGGTTCGATGGCGGTTTTTCCCGCATGCCTGGCAATCGGGCCGAACTCGACAAAGCCGTTGCCGATGCTCGACCAACGTCGTCGGGGACAATGCGGAGCCGCCCGTGCGGGCGGTTCAAAGGTGAAAGAGACACGGTTGCACCCGTCGTTGCGCGAGGGCGCCCGCCACGGGCCAAGGCCGTCATGCCGTCTTCTCGGCCGTGCCGACGTCGGCATCGGATTAACTGTTACGTACTTCCCACGCGAGCGGCATTGGCTAGCCTGAGCCGATCTGTTCAGCGTCCTTGCCGGCAGCGCGGGTCGGCTCGCTCATGCCAGAGGCCACGGCCATGCCTGGCTCAATAGTGTTTACGCCTCAACGAAGGGATTTGGCCATGAGCCTTATCGACCTATTTGCGTGGATCGTGCTTGTCGTCCTGGTCTTAAGCACCGTCGCGGTGATCGTCTTCCTGGCCATGCTGCCCGGGATGATCGCCAAAAAGCGGAACCATCCGTGGGCCGAAGCGGTGACGGTGGGCGGTTGGGTGACGCTGCTGTTGGGTTTCGCCCTTTGGCCGATCGTCCTGATCTGGGCCTATGTTGACGTTCCCCGTGTCTCCAAGGTGGAGCTTGGACAATGATCGTTGTTCTTCTCAACGTCTATCTGGTCATCCTGTTCTGCCTGGTGAAGTTTCGGATTGTCCCGTTCAATCTGTTCTGGAAGGTCTCACCGATACTGGTCCTGCTCATCCTGCTGGTCGGCCTGTTCATCCCGATGAACTGGGGCGCACCGCAAGGACCCGCACTCGTCGTGCGCAATTCCGTCGCCATAGTGCCCAGCGTCGCGGGCGAAGTGGTCGAGGTGCCGGTCAAGGCGAATTCGCCGCTAAGGGTTGGTGACGTGCTGTTCCGTATCGATCCCGCTCCCTATCAGTCGCAGGTCAATGCTCTGCAGGCCCAGCTCAAGTTGAGCCAGTTGCGGCTGGCGGAGAAAACGAGATTGCAGACGACTCCCGCCGGACGCGCGTTCGATGTCGAACAATATCAGGCCGAGGTCGATCAATTGGAGGCGCAGTTGGTGGGAGCCAACTGGAACCTCGAAAAAACCATCGTCCGTGCTCCTGCCGATGGCTACGTGACGAACCTAGCGCTGCGCACGGGCGCGCGTGTCGCCAATCTGCCGCTATCACCGGTCATGGCCTTCATCGATACCTCGGAGACGATCATCGGCGTCGAGGTGCCGCAGATCGATGCGCGCTATGTCGAGCCCGGTCAGCCTGTTGAGGTGACGTTCAAGTACGAGCCCGGAAAAGTCTACGGCGGCAAGGTTGAGAGCATTCTCCAGGCGGTGGCGACCGGACAGACGCAGACGTCGGGCACTGCCGTTTCATCGAAGACCATCGAGACGCTGCCGTTCGTTGTCAGGGTAAAACTTGATGACGCCGAGTTTGCCAATCGTCTGCCCGCAGGAAGCACGGGGGATGCGGCGATCTTTACCGAACATGTCAGCGCGGCCCATGTGATCCGGAAAGTCCTGCTTCGGCAGATCGCGATCACGAACTACATCAACCCCTTCTGACTGAGGGCTAGATCGGGGCGAAACGATCAGTGCTTGTGTAAACGGCTGCGGGCGTAGGGCGGCCAGCTGCAAGCAATCATGTCCCATGCCCGGGGTCCATTTTCGGAAATCGCGTGCTGAACCCATGCTTGGCCGACGTTGCCCAATAGGTGAGGCTGCCACTGCTCTCGAATGCGTTCTGCAAATGACCAGCAGCAGCTGAAGGGCGGCATTGCGCCAGCCACACGGCGCCGAAGGCCGCCTCGCAGGGAGAGGGGGAAACGATCCTGCCAGCACCGACTTCCGGCACCCGTCTACGGTAGCCCAACACATTATTGCAACGCCGGTGCCAGCGCCATGACCGATTTTGCAAGGGTGGCATACGAAGCCGGCGGTTGTGTTGGCGCGGCGCCGCTCCACATTTGAGAAAAGTCAAATCGGGATCATGGCCATGCAGGACAGGCATCATGTCGTCGTCGTCGGTGGAGGGTTTGGCGGGCTGCAGCTCGTCAACGGGCTTGCCGGCGCGCCGGTGCGTATCACGCTGATCGACCGGCGAAACCACCATCTATTCCAGCCGCTGCTCTACCAGGTCGCGACCACGCTGATCGCTACGTCGGAGATCGCCTGGCCGATCCGCAATCTCTATCGCGACCGGCCGGAGGTAACGACGCTTCTGGGCGAGGTTACCGGCGTCGATGCTGCCGCCAAGACGGTGACGCTCAAGGGCGGGCAGGCGATCGGCTACGACACGCTGGCGATCGCCACCGGCGCGACGCATGCCTATTTCGGCCATGACGAATGGGAGCCGGTGGCGCCGGGTCTGAAGACGCTGGAGGACGCGACCACCATCCGTCGCCGCGTGCTCATCGCTTTCGAAAAGGCGGAACTCGAGGAAGACCCGGCCGTGCGCGAGGCGCTGTTGACCTTCACCGTGATCGGCGCCGGGCCGACGGGCGTCGAGCTTGCCGGCATCATCGCCGAAATGGCCCACCGCACGCTGCCGAGCGAGTTTCGCCGCATCGATACCCGAAAGGCCCGGGTGATCCTGGTGGAGGCGGGGCCGCGCATTCTGGCTGCCTTCAGCGAGGACCTGTCCGATTATGCCCGGCGTGAACTGGAAAGGTTGGGCGTGGAGGTCCGGACCGGAACGCCGGTGACGGACTGCACCGCCGAAGGGGTGACGATCGGCGAGACTTTCGTTGCCAGCCGGACGCTCGTCTGGGCCGCCGGCGTCCAGGCGTCGCCCGCCGCCCGTTGGCTCGGCATTGCCGAGGATCGGGCCGGCCGCGCGATCGTCGGCGCCGATCTTGAGGCGCCAGGTCATGACGATATCTTCGTCATCGGCGATACGGCCTCCGTCACCTATGACGGAGGCAAGCCGGTGCCGGGGATCGCGCCGGCCGCAAAGCAGCAGGGTGCCTATGTCGCGAAGGTCATCCGCGCACGCCTTGGTGGCGGCAAGCCGCCCGGCGATTTTCGCTACCGCCATCAGGGCAGCCTGGCGACGATCGGTCGGCGGGCGGCGATCATCGATTTCGGCCGCTTCAAGCTCAAGGGTGCGCTTGCCTGGTGGATCTGGGGCATCGCCCATATCTATTTCCTGATCGGCACGCGCAGCCGCTTCGCCGTCGCCTGGAGCTGGTTCTGGACCTATTTGAGTGGCCAGCACAGCGCCCGGTTGATTACCCAGAAAGAGACTTTGCGCGACGGGCAATAGCGGTGCGGCATGACAGCCGGCGGGCCTGAGCATCGCGGGTGGTGAGTGTGCCTCTACAGGTGAGTGTGCCTCTACAAGGGCTCGCTGGCTCCTGACGCAATGATGGAGGGGCGGTGGCCGGCAAGGCCCGCCGGACGCGACCGGCTGATATCAACCGTGATCGGGGATACGGTAAAAAAGACTTTGCTTACAAGCGCAAATTGTGTGCTAACTCTCTGAAATCGAGACTATAACCTGACATGCGTTGGGGGAGACGGAGATGGCAGACTTGATACATCCAAAAGCGATCGAACATCTGCCGATGTTCGTCACGCCGCCCGGGCAGTCTGACCTTCTGTTCAATTTCGTCGTGGTGTTCCTGCTGCTCGCAATCTTCGGGATCGGCACGCTCTACCTGCGCCTGCATGCCCTGCCCGAGCAGATGGCCCACGGGGGGAGCAAGGCGAAGTTCGAGGTCGTGGCAGTGCTGGCGCTGATCGCGCTGTTTACGCACAATCATCTCTTCTGGATCGCGGGGTTGATCTTGGCTCTGGTGGATCTGCCCGACATCTGGTCGCCGCTCAGATCGATCGCGCGTTCGCTGGAGAAAATGTCGGGCCGCGAACCGGAGCCGGAGCTGGACGCCCATGGGCACGTCCGTGTCGATCACCCTGTTGTTCCCGAGCCGGCGGCGTCGGCTGTCGAAACCAGGGTCGAGCCGACCTCGAATGATGGGAGGGCATGAGCCATGTTCGAGTTCCTGCTTTGCTCGATGCTGACCATCCTTCCCGACTATCTCTTTCGCCGGTATGTCCAGGGCAAGAGGTTCGGCCACGAAATCACGCTCTATTCCGTCTGGTTCGAACTTCGGTACGGCATCACCGCCTGTCTGATGCTGACGCTGACATTGATCACCCTGGTGTTCTATTTCCATCCGTCGACCAAGAACGTCACCTCGGTGTTCCGCACCGTTACCATTCTGCCGGAGACGGGCGGGCGTGTGGCCGAGGTCTATGTCCAGCGCCATCAAATGGTGGAGGCTGGTGCGCCGCTGTTCAAGCTCGACAGTACCGAACAGGAAGCGGCGATCGAGCTTGCACGTCGGCAGATTGCCGAGGTCGAGGCCGAAACCACGGTGGCGCAGACTGAGCTTGCCGCCGCCGACGGGCTGATCCAGCAGGCGCAAGGCGCCTTTCTTCAGGCACAGGACCAGCTCGAGACCCAGACGGAGCTGATGCGCCGCAACCCCAATGTCGTGGCTCCGCGTGAGATCGAGCGGCTGCAGGTGGCGGCTGACGGCCGCAGGGGAGCGGTCGACGCGGCCACTGCCAACAAGCGCACGCTGGAAACGAAGATCGCGTCGCTGCTGCCATCGCAGAAGGCAAGCGCCGAGGCAGCCCTCAAACAGGCTCAGGTGGAGCTCGACAAGACCACCGTGCGCGCCGGCTTTTCCGGCACGCTGCAGCAATTCACGCTCAGGGTCGGCGAAGTCGTCAACCCGATGCTGCGCCCGGCGGGCATTATGGTACCGTCTGAGGCCGGTCGCGTGGCGCTGATCGCCGGGTTCGGCCAGATCGAGGCGCAGGTGTTGAAAGTCGGCATGATTGCCGAGGCCACCTGCGTCGGCAAACCCTTCACCATCATCCCGATGGTGGTGACGGAGGTGCAGGCCGTGATCGCCGGCGGACAGCTGAGGGCGAGCGATCAACTGATCGACCTCTCGCAACTGGCGGCGCCCGGCACGATCACCGTTTACCTTGAGCCGCTCTATCCCGGCGGCCTCGAAGGGCTTCCACCGGGCAGCAGTTGCATCGCCAACGCTTACACCAACAGCCATGACGAGTTGGAAGCACCCGGCACCAGCACGCTGCGCGGGATCTATCTGCACGTTGTCGACACGGTCGGCCTGGTGCATGCGATGATCCTGCGTATGCAGGCGCTGATGCTGCCGGTGCAGACACTGGTGCTCGGCGGGCACTGACGGTCCGCCGCATCTGTTGACGGCAAAACGGCGCGGCGCGTGTTCGCGCCACCTTTTCCGTCGGTCGGCACGCGGGAGGGGCTAGAGCGTTTCCGGTTTAAACGGAGTCACGGACACGCTCTATCTCTTTGTTTTTGCGCATTCCCTGACGGAAAACCGCTTCGCACTTTTCCTGGAAATGCTCTAGGTGGATATGCGGCGCGCCCTGGCAACGATCCGGCGGGCATGACCAAACGCACCGGAGCGCAATTCTTGTGCCGCTTCGCAACGCCATTTCCATTCTTGCAAAATAGCGAACAGTCGGTTTGTCGCCAGTCCTGTGTCGGCGCCGGCAGGGACAAGCGGCCGCATCATGCGTCCGTGTTTTTGGCCGCCTTTGCCCGGCTGCCCGAAGACGCCTTCTTCTTCGCCTTGGCCTGGTTGTAGTCGATGGCGGCGCGGACGAGGTTCTGCAGCGCGCGCTCGTCGATCTCGTCACCTTCAAAGACGTCGATCGCGCGCCAGACCTTGCCGCCAAAGCCGTTGTTGAACAGATTTTCAGGGTCCGGCAGGCTCGCGCCGTGAGAGAAGGTAAGCTTCACCTTATCCTTGTGGGCGTTGCCGACCGCGATGATGCCATCGCGAGACCACACCGGGCTTCCCATCCACTTCCATTCCTCTGCTATCTCCTTGTCTGCTCCAAGGATGCCTTTGCGCAGGCTGGCGAGTGTCTTGCCGCGCCAGTCGCTAATCCCGGCAATCAACTGGTCGATGTGTTCCGATGCATTCATTGGGCCTCTATCCTCCGACTTCCGGCTCCGTTTCTTCCGCCGGCAAAAACTGCGCTTACTTTGCTCGTGCCAGAAACGCCGTCCTGGCTCCTCGACTGCTTGGGCGGCGCAATTGCCACCGCACAATGCCTCAAATCGGAATCGATTCAAGGTATTATGCAGCGGGATTAATGTGTTGCGGCGTGAAGCGCAGCGCCGTCGTTTCCGCAACGGGAGGACACCGCGTGACGCCATTTTCCGGCTTGCGCGGCAATATGGTGCGGGCGGGCGCTAGGTCGAGGGGGCAGCATGAATTGCAACGATAGACCATCCCATACAACGAGCGGCCGTTGCGCCGCACAGGTGCTGTCACCCGCGTCTGCGTGCGCTTGCGAACGCGCTCACTGCCGCGATGTCGGTTAGTTGCCTGACGGCACCGGCATCGTCCACGGTTCCCAGACTTCGTCGGGCCCGCCGCCGTGACGCCGGTAGAAGCGTTTGGCCGGGGCGTTGCCGGCAAGCACGGTCCAGTTGATGCGCGGCGCGCCGATTTCGGCGGCGTAGCGCTTCAGCGCTTCGATGAGGGCAGCGCCCGCGCCTGAAGAGCGCGCGGTTTCCTCGACGAACAGTTCCTTCAAAACCACCGTTGGCTTCAGGTCATAGGTCCAGGGAATGACATACTGGACGGCGATGCCGACGACGCGACCGTCGAGCTCCGCCACGAAGACCCCGAAGCGCGGGCTGTCGCAAAGGCCGTGGTCGATCAGGTCCCGCTCAGTGACGGCAAACTTGTCGATATAGCCTTCGAAGACGGCAAGACCGCGCATCAGCGCCAGCACCGTGGCGACATCGCGATGCTCGAATGGGCGCGTGGAAATGGCAATCGTCATAGGGCTCCTCAAGGGGGCTGGCAGGGGTGATCCTGCCGGCTACCTTGGCGTGTTTGCGCCGATCCGCCAAGGTGGCCGTTTGGTGGAGTGCATGGATACGCGCACAATCGAATCCGGCCCGGGGAGCCAGCGATGGCCCGCCTGATCCGCGGGCCATCTGCATCGCAGGAGTAGCGCTCAGGCGGCAAGCAGCAGCCGGGGTTCGCCGGGGGCGGCGCCTGAAGCGAAGGCCAGGCCTTCGTCTTCCCAGCCGGTAATGCCGCCGATCATGATCTTCACCGGTCGTCCGAGCCGGGCGATCTTCAGCGCCGCCTGGTCGGCGCCGTTGCAATGCGGCCCAGCGCAATAGGGGACGAACAGGGTGTCGGCCGGCCATTCGGCCAAACGCTCTGCGCTGATCTCGCGGTGGGGCAGGTGGATCGCGCCCGGCACATGGCGGCGGGCATAGGCGGCCTCGGTTCCGACCACGTGCAGCAGCACGAAATCCTGTTCGCCCTTCTTCAGCGCGGCGGCAACGTCGGAGCAATCGGTCTCGACGCTCAGGCGGCGGGCGAAATGGGCAATGGCGATCTCGGGTGCTGCGGCCTGGGTTTCGGTGACGTAGCTCATCTTTCTCTCCTGTGGCTCTGGCCTTGGGCGGTTGACGAGGAGGGTTGTAGCAATGTCGGAAAGGGGCTGGCAGATGGCAGGTTTGCCATATATGCTCAAGATCATGCCAAAACCGTCTGTCACATCGCCATCACCAGCCAATCCACTCGTCGTCGCTCTCGCCTATGATGGTCTCTGCACCTTCGAGTTCGGCGTGGCGGTGGAGATGTTCGGCCTGCCCAGGCCTGAGATGGGCGAGGGGTGGTATTGCTTCGCCGTTGCGGCGATCGAACCGGGGGAACTGAGGGCCACCGGCGGCATCAGGCTGACGGCCGATGGCGGGCTCGATCTCCTGGCTGAGGCCGGAACCATCATCGTGCCCGGCTGGCGCGGTGCCGATACCCCGGTGCCTGAAGCCCTGTGCCAGGCCCTGCGGGCGGCACATGCGCGCGGCGCGCGGGTTCTCTCCATCTGCTCCGGCGTCTTCGTGCTGGCGGCGGCCGGTCTGCTCTCTGGCCTCAGGGCAACGACCCATTGGCGCTACACCGACAAGCTCAGGGCGCTCTACCCTGATGTCGAGGTGGTGCCCGACGTGCTCTATGTCGATAGCGGCGCGGTGCTGACGTCTGCCGGCAGTGCCGCCGGCATCGATCTCTGCCTGCATCTCATTCGCCGCGATTTCGGCAGCGAGGCGGCAAACAGGGTGGCGCGGCGCCTCGTCGTGCCGCCACACCGCGATGGCGGGCAGGCGCAATTTATCGAAAGGGCGGTGCCGGAAGTGCACGAGAGCGCGCGCCTCGGGCCCTTGATCGACCGGATGCGCGCGCGGCTCGGTGAGGATTTCTCGATCGCGGCGCTGGCGAAAGCAGCGGGCATGAGCGAACGCACCTTCCTGCGCCGCTTCGAGGCGGCCACCGGCACAACGCCGGCGCGCTGGCTGCTTGGCGAGCGGCTGGCGCGGGCCCGGCAGTTGCTGGAGGAAAGCACTGTTGGCATGGAACAGGTGGCCGAAGGCTCGGGCTTCGGCTCGACCCAGACGCTGCGGCATCACTTTCGCCAGCAGCTTTCGACGACGCCCGCCGCCTATCGCGCCATGTTCGGGCGGGTGGCAGCGCAAGCGGGTGCGCCGGCCGAGGTCGCGGCCGAGTAGCCGGACCGCGCCCTGCTGCCACTACGCCTCCGACGGGGCAAGTTCGCTGCCGTTCCTGCGGAAGTACGACTTGAAGAACACGGCGTCCGGCGCCGAGACGATGACCCGGGCGACGATCGCCGTTGCCGCTATGGCAAAGACTAGGCGACCGAAGAACACGCTGGTGAAATCGGCGCCGAGGGCAACCACGACCAGCGTATCCTCCACCAGGCTGTGGCCAAAGCCCATGAAGACGCACGCGAGGAAGACCTGGCGCGGCTCGACATTCGCCTCGCGTGCCTCACGGATCAGCAGCGCGCCGCCATATGAGATCCCCAAGAGTACGCCGACGGCGGCAAACGGCACCGTCTGCGGCTTTATGCCCGCAAGGCGGAAGAGCGGCGCCATGCCCCGGTTCAGCCAGCCGAGGAGGCCCACCAGCTTGAGGATCTCGATCGTCCAGCTCAAGGCCAAGAGCACGACGAGCATGGTGGCGAGCGTCTTCAGCGTGCTGAGCGCGAAAGCGATCCAGCCGGAGCCTTCGTTGACCGGTATCCATGTGGGGTTGAGCGGCGTGGCGAGCCAGCCGGTTGCCGCGAAGACCTGGTGTAGCAGTGCCGCGAAGATGAGGCCGCCGCCGATCCTGAGCGCCCCTGTGACCAGGAAGCCAGGGCCTGCTTTTTGGATGATGCGCTGTTCGATCGGGATGGCGTGGGCCACCAGCATCAGCGCCGAAAAGATGGTCATGTCGGCGGTCGTCAGTTCCGAAACCGGCACCAGCGCAAAGACGACCACGACCGCGCCCCAGATGCCGACCAAGAGGCCGGTGAGCCAGGCGAAGGCGAGCTCGGGCGGCAGCCCGACGAGCGTCATCAGCGGTTCGAAGGCCGGTGCGACCGCCCGGATCACGCCGAGTTCCTGCAGGACATGGGTGACGATCGTGACGGGAACGATGATGCGCACCAGGTCCCAGTAGATTTCGAGAGTGGCGAGCGTCTTGCGGTAGAGGATGATGTGAACGGTCATGGCGATGCCTCCTTGAATGGGTTGTCCAAGGACTAGCGCGGGGCCATTCGCAGTTGTGGTCAAAATATGCGAATATGTGCAATAAAATTGCACGCGCATAAATTGGGGGATGGAATGGATCGGATCGACAGAAAGCTGCTCAAGCTGATGCAGGAGGATGCGTCGCGAACCAACGCTGATCTTGCCACCGAGGTCGGGCTGTCGCCGTCGAGCTGCCTGCGGCGCATCAGGCGCTTAAGATCCGCTGGTATCATCGACCGCGTCGTTGCCGTTCTCAATCCCGCAAAAGCGGGCCGAGGGGTGAAGGCGATCATCACCGTCGAGCTGGAGCGCCACGGCGAACAATATGTGCGCCGTTTTCTCGATATGGTCGCCGCCGAGGCGGCGGTGACCCAGGCCTATAGCGTCAGCGGCGCGACCGATGCGCTTCTGATGCTGCGCCTGAAGGACATGGACGAACTCGACGCGCTCACCGAGCGACTGTTCGGGGAAGGGAGCAATGTCGCGCGATACTACACCAGCTTCGTGATCCGCACCGGCAAGGAGACGACGGCAATCCCGCTTTGAAGCTTCGATGTAACTGGACGAGCTTCGCAGGCACTGCACCCCGATCTGCGGCATCAAACGAAGGCGCCGGGGCGATCTACTCCGGCGCGCAACAACGGCGTTGCCGCTATGGTCATTTGACCGCGGCGTTGCCGCCATCGGCGTAGAGCGCGGTGCCGGCAACGAAGCTTGCCATCGGGCTTGCCAGGAATAGCGCCGCCCGGGCGATTTCCTCCGGTTGGGCGATCCGCTTCATCGCATGCAGGCCTGCGGCCCATTCCTTCTGCTCCTGGCTGCCGGCAGCCGGCGTGTCGACGCCGCCCGGGAGCAGGGCATTGGCGCGGATGCCGCTCGCGCCATAGTCGGCGGTGATGCCCTTGACCAGCCCCATCAACCCCGCCTTGGAGGCGCCATAGGCGCCCATGCCGGGGATGCCGACGCTGGTGCCGACGAAGGTCGAGGTGAAGACCAGCGATCCGCCGCCGCGCTTGAGCATTGCCGGGATCTGGTGGCGGGCGCCGAGGAAGGCGGAGGTGAAGTTGGCGGCCAGCACCTCCTGCCATTCTGCGGCCGTGATCTCGGCAAGCGGCCTGACCGCGCCGACGGCGCCGGCATTGTTGACGGCAATGTCGAGGCCGCCGAACCGGCTGATGGCGGCCTCAATCAGCCGGGCATGGGTATCTTCGTCAGCGACATCGCCGCTGACGGCGATCGCTTCGCCGCCCTCGGCACGGATAGCCTCCACCACGGCATTGAGTGGTGCTTGGGTGCGGGCGTTCAAAACCACCTTCGCGCCTTCGGTGGCGAAGAGTTCTGCGACCGCGCGGCCGATACCCGACGACGCGCCGGTGACGATTGCGATCTTATCTTGCAGCATGGACATGGACTTGCTCCTCTTGGTTGAGGCGCACTGAGTATCGCCGACAAGAAGCAGCGCCCACCCGATTTGCGATGGGGACAACTGAATGATGGTGGTCATCGAAAATTTGAAGGGTCGGTCCGGATGTCAGGGTTGAGCGGATCGAAGCGTAGCATCTGCCACGATCTCGTGTTTGCCCTGCACCCTGGAAAGTTCGCCGCGGCAAAGATGACTGCTCAAGCACCTGCATGTTTCCTTTACTCCTATCCGATCAAAGGGCAAAAACATGCAGTCAATCAAAGTGCTACAGCGACCTTGGCGCATCCTAAAAGACGCGCGGCGCTGTAGGGCCGACTATCCTTCACATTCATCGGAAGAAGAAAAACCAGACGGCAAAAGCCAGCATCCAAACCAGGACATAGTAGAAAGCTTGACCCTCGATCATGGCGGCGATCCCCATTCACCGATCGAGGGCATATTAGCATTGATGCAACCGAAGGGTAAGCGGGTGCGCGCTTCAGTGCCCGCCTAGAGCATCCTGCTTTCAAGTGGAATCGCTGAAAGCGGATAAGATGCTCTAGGATCAAAGTGCTAGAGCGTCCTTTGTGCGTTCATCTGAACGCACGGCGCTCTAGAAGTGCGCTGAAGGTTTTCAGATCGATGTTGCCGCCGCTCAACAGAATACCCACCCGCTTTCCGCCACAGGCGATTGCCCCCTGCAAAACGCCCGCCGCGGCCAGGCAGCCGGTCGGTTCCACGACGATCTTCATGCGCTCGGCAAAGAACCGCATCGTCTCGACCAGTTGCCCATCAGTAACCGTGACGATGTCATCGACCGTGTCTTTCAGGATGGCGAAGTTGTGGTTGCCGACATGGGTGACAAGCGCGCCATCAGCGATCGACTTCGGCACCGGGATCTGAACCACTTCGCCCTTGCGCAATGATTGCTGGCCGTCGTTTCCCGCCTCGGGCTCGACGCCAACAATGGAGCAGGCGGGCAAAAGCGCCCTGGCGCTGAGCGCGCTGCCGGCAAGCAAACCGCCGCCGCCCAGCGGAACGACGAGCAAATCGATCTCCCCGACATCCTCGATCAGTTCCAGTGCTGCGGTACCCTGTCCGGCGATGACATCCGGGTGGTCATAGGGAGGGATCAGCGCTGCGCCCCGGTCGGCGGCAAGGCGCAGGCTTATCTCCGCACGATCTTCCGTATATCGATCGTAAAAGACGATCTCGGCTCCATAGCCCCTGGTCGCCGCCACCTTTATCTCCGGAGCGTCGCGCGGCATGACCACTGTCGCCGAAACACCCTGGAGTCTCGCGGCATAGGCGAGTGCCTGGGCGTGATTGCCTGAGGAAAAGGCGACGACACCATTCTGCCGGGAGCGTGCGTCCAGCGCAGCGATGGCGTTGTACGCGCCACGGAATTTGAAAGCGCCCGCACGCTGCAGGTTCTCCGCCTTGAAAAATACGGTCGCTCCGGCTTGGGCGTCGGCAGTTCGCGATGTCAACACAGGCGTGCGGTGCGCCGCGCCGGCGATGCGTGCTCGGGCGGTCTGGACATCGTCGAAGGTCGGGATGCGCAGCGAAGCGGGTGCCGGTGCAGGATTGACCACGAGAAACCTCCATTGCGCACGCGGTGGCCCTGGGCCGAGAGGGAATTTTCCAAGGCACGGCAATGTAGCATCGCGCCGGCGTTTGCACGAGCCAGGTTGAAGAACCATTGGCGCCATCTGCCTTATGACACCGCTGACACGGGCCAGGCCGCATTGTACCGGCTTTAAGGCATCTGCTGCACAGTTCCGCGATTTTCAACAACGGCGGCCGGTGGCATAGTTTGCGCGGCTTGGCAGCGTCGCGTCAGATGGGACGCACACACGCCGCAGGACCTTGGATTTGGGATTTTCAGGCAAGGCGGGAGGGGCGGAATGCTGAAGACCTACACTGGCAGCTGCCATTGCGGCGCAGTTTACATCGAGGCAGATGTCGATCTCAGCGCCGGGACCGGCAAGTGCAACTGCACGCTCTGTACCAAGATGCGGCTGTGGTCGGTGGAGGTGGCGCCGTCGGCTTTCCGTCTGATCGCCGGCGAAGAGGCGCTAGCGGATTATCGCGGTCGCAACCCGGTCGCCCATCATTTCTTCTGCAGCCATTGCGGCGTGCGCCCGTTCGAGCGGATCGACGCACCGAACATGACGGGACACACCTATTACAACATCAACGTCGCCTGCCTCGACGGCGTCGATATCGACGAACTGATGGCCGCACCCGTCACCTACTTCGACGGACTGCACGATGACTGGGGCTCGACACCATCAGAGGTGCGGCATCTGTAGGGCTCGTTTCTGAAAATCCTGACCCCTTGTGTTACGCAGTTCTTGATGCAGCCGTCAGCTTTTGCGGGGATATTGCCTCGCGGATAATGTTGCGGCCACATGTCCCTGGTGGGGCTGCATTTCTGGAGTTGATTGATGGTGGAAAAGACGTTTCCAGAAGCCTTCCCGAGTGCACTCCGCTCCCAGTCCGCGATTGCTGTTTCAGCACTCAAACTGAATTCCGACTACGTTTCCGAACCGTTTTCGGTCAACGTTCTCGGCGAGATCCTGCACATACCTGGTCGGGTTCTTCCCTCGACAAAGCCGGAGTTTGTAGGGCTGAACCTGCAACGGCGCCAAATTGCACTGTGCATGCTGACGCGCAGTTCCGATGGCTTCGGACGTCAGGCCGCTCTGCAAGAAATCCTTCACATCAATAAGCCCTGGTCCATTCCTTTCGTCATCGCGTTGATCGGCGAATACGTCGTCGAGATCATCCATGACATCTACGCGGCTCTGCCCGACTTGGAGCGGGACGTTGTCTCAACATTTATCAAGGCAAATCCGGCGTTTTATAAGCTCACCTGTGACCGGGTGATGAGCTATTGGGACTGCTACTACCGTCGGCAGTTCCGGTGCAGCGACTACGTAGGCTTCAAGCTCTTGCGGCAACTGGACGCGCTTGCATGATTTGAAAGGCTGGAACAATGCGCCGGTCTCGTGGCCGCAACCTTGCAGCCTATATCAGGGGCTCCGGCTCCAGCGCCGCCAGCGTCTTCAAGGCAGCCAGCGTTTCGCGCAGGGCTCGATCAAGCCGTTTGTCGCGGCGCAGCACGAGGGCGAAGCGGCGCGAGAGTGGCGGCGACAGCGGTCGCACGACCAGCCGTTCGCGATCATGCGCGCGCAAGGCGATCTCCGGAACGAGCGCCGCGCCGAGGCCGACGGCGACCATCTCCTTGATCGCGGCGACGCTGCCAAGCGCCATCACCGGTTTGACGGCGGTGCCGCCGTCTGCCGCCAGCCATTCATCGGTGAGCCGGCGGGTGTTGGCGCCCGGCTCGTAAAGGATCAACGGTCGTTGCGCCAATGTCTCCGCCGTCACGGTGTCGGGGAGCGAGGTCTCCGCCGGAGCGATGGCGACGAAGCGCTCGTCGAAAAGCGGGGTGACTTCGAACATGCGGCCGGAGACGGGGAGGCTGACCAGCCCGATGTCGAGCAGATTGTCGTCGACAGCCCTGACAATGTCGGCGCTGTTGCCCGTCGCCACGGTGATGTCGAGATCGGGAAAGCGGCAATTGAGATCGGCGAGAAGCGGCGGCAGCATGAAGGCGCAAGGGGTGGCGCCGGTGCCGAGCCGCACGCGGCCGAGAACGCCCTTGGAGTGGCGTGCCACCGCGTCGACAGCCTCGTTTGTCGCGGCCTCGATGCGGCCAACATGCGCAAGCAGTTCGGCGCCGGCGGCACTTGGCCTTGCAGTGCGGCCGACGCGCTCGACGAGGCGCACGCCGAGCTGCTTTTCCAGCGCGCGCACCTGCAGGCTGATGGCCGGCTGCGTCAGCCCCAGGCGCTCCGCGGCGGCGGAGAAGCTGCCGAGTTCGGCGACCAGCGCGAAGGTTTTGAGGTAGTCCAGGTTGAGGGTTGCCATACCAAAGAAATCCTTATGCATTGCATAGAACATCCAAGCTTCATTTATAGATCGATGCCTTGCACAATGCGAGCATGATCAGCAGCAAAACATGGGTGTTCGACATGCTCAGGGAACTTGGCCTCTTTCTCGCCGCTTCGCCGCGCTCGCGGCTCTGGCAGTTGCAAAATCTGCGCGAACTGGACGCGGAGCGTCTGGACGACATCGGCGTCACACCTGCCGAAGCGTGGCAGGGAAGGCGCACCGAAAGCGCGCCGGCGTCGTCGCGAGGAACCGCAGCGACTGCGCGATATTCCGAAGCCGCGCGTGCGGGGGCGATGTAGACGACGAAAGGCATCTGCGACGGCCTCGTCGGCGCGAAAACGCGCCGCGATCTCAGGATCTTCTTGCCGCGCTCGCGGCTCTTGTTTTTTCGCTGTTCAGTTTTGCGCGGCATGCCGTAGCGCCAGCGCGAGTGCCGCGAACTGAGGGCTACGCTATCGAAAAGCCGCCAAGCTCGATTTCGCCTGGCGCGCGTACGGCGCCACCGGAGATCCACAGCGGATTTCCCACGCACTCAATCTTTCCACCCGCAACAACGACACCGTCGCCATCGTTGCATGCTACGATCGGCCTCGCCGTGCCGGTGCTGTAACGCAGCAGGTCGGGCAGGTAGGTGTCCTCGTCACTAAGATGCGGGAAGAACTCGAATGGCATGAGGTCGAGGGCATTGCCGTCCGTTATCTCCTCCGGTCTGCGGCCGATGAAGAGCGCGTCGGTGGCGATCGTCGGGCCCATGAGAATGGCGCCGGCGCTGACGCCGATGAGGATGCCGCCGGAGGGCGCCCAATTGCGGAGCGGCCCGAGCATCCCGCTTCGTTTCAGCCGTTGCAGAAATTCACCGGTGTGGCCGCCCGCGAGGTGAATGGCGTCTGAGGCGAAGAGCCCGGCGATATCTTCGGCGGGATGCGGCTCGTCGAGATCGTAGAACAGCGCGAGATCGAGATCGTGTCTGCCATAATAGGATTGGCCGGCCAGAAAGAAGCTGCGGTCCGGTTCCGGGCCGGAGGCGACATAGGCGATGCGGTTTCCGCCGCCGCGGGCCTTCAGCAAGTCCACGAGCCGGAGGTCGATTGCCGAACATTCGGGGAAAAGCTGGTCGCTGTAGAATATGAGGTTGAGCAAGTAATCCTCTTGGTTTGTCAAGCGATCCGGTCAGAATGCAAAGATTGGCAAAGTCTCGGTGGCTACATGATGCCGCTTCAACTCTCGTCATACGGCTGTGTGAAGCGTTCCCCGTTGAAAGTGTGTGTACAGCATCTGCAAGTGGGCTTCATATTGTCGACGGTGAGCGTCGGGTCCACCAATGCCAGGTGCTTGTTCTCATCAACATATAGGCCGCTGTAGTATGAGCTCTCGCCGAGGCGCACATACGGCTGTCGTTCATCTTCGCTTCGGGCGACCAGCCAAAAGATGGGATCAGAGCGATCAATCCGAGCGACGGCTTCGCTGTAGGTTTCGTTCCAATCGTTGCCAACGCGTGAAAGGAGAAACCGGAACAGCGGTGTGTAGTCCAATCCATGCCGGTGGTGAGAGTGCATCGAGCCGTTATGAGACAGATCCAGTTTGACGGCCTTTGTGCCTCGTGACTCTCGCCACTCGCCGCCGTCACCGTGCCGCACACCGTGCGTTCGGGTGTTCACCTTGCGATAAAGCGGTTTCTTGCGTTGCATGCCGAGTGCTAAATGCGCCTGATAAGGGATTTCGCGTTGTTGTTGCATGACACAAGAGTGTCGGCAATGGGCGGATTTCGTTGAAAAATCTCCGCTTGCCTCAATCGGCACTGAGTGCCACCGCCGGCTGCAGGCGGGAAGCATTGCGGGCGGGGAGGAAGCCGAAGACGAGGCCAGTCAAAAAGGCGCAGGCGAAGGCGAGTGCGACGGGGCCGAGCGTGAACGAAACGGGCATGCCGAACTGGCCGGCGAGCGCTCCGGTGCCGAGACCGAGGACGACGCCGAGCGTGCCGCCGATCGCCGAGACGACCAGCGCCTCGATGATGAACTGCAGGAGGATGTCACGCTGGCGCGCGCCGGTTGCCATGCGCACGCCGATTTCGCGGGTGCGCTCGCTGACCGAGACCAGCATGATATTCATCACGCCGATGCCGCCGACGAGCAGCGAGATGGCGGCGACCGAGCCGAGAAACAGCTTCATCGTATTGGAGGTTTCGGTGAAGGCTTCGCGCACCGACGACATGTTGGTGATCTGGGTGTCCTCGCGCTTGTGCCGCTGGTTGAGAAGCGCCTGGATGGTCTGCTGCGTGATGTCGATGGCGGCCGCGTCCTTCACCTGCACGGTGATGGTGCGCACGTTGCGCTGGCCGAAGAGGCGCATGCTGCCCGTCGTCAGCGGCACGAGCACGACGTCGTCCTGGTCGTTGCCGAAGGAGGTGGCGCCCATTTCCGCCATCACGCCGATGACCTGGAAGGGGATCTTGTTGACGAGCACATACTGCCCGAGCGGATTGTCTCCTTCAGGAAACAGCGTCTTGACCACGGTCTGACCGAGGACCGCCACCGGCCCATAGGTGTCCATGTCGTCCTGGGTGAGGAATTCGCCCTGCTGTATCTTCCAGGATTTGGCGGTGGTGAACTGCGGCACCGTGCCGTTGGCACTGGTCTGGTAGTCGACATTGCCGCGCCGGACCGTGACGGTGCTGGTCAACTCGGGCACGGCGAAGGCGACATTCGGTACCTCGAGGATGGCGTCGGCATCGGCAGGAACAAGGGTGACATTGCTGCCGCCGGCGCTGCCGCGGAAATTGGCCATGCTCGGCCTGACCACCAGGAGGTCGGAGCCCATGGAGGAAATGCGGCTGAGCACGGAATCCTGCGCGCCGGTGCCGATCGCCAGCATGGCGACGACCGAGCCGACGCCGATGACGATGCCGAGCAAAGTGAGGATGGTGCGGAAGAGATTGGCGCGCAACGCCCGGAACGCCATCTTCACCGCTTCGGTGACGTCGGCGATCGCAGCCGAGCCCTCGCTCACCGTCCGGCTGAGCGCATGGGCTGCGTCCGGATTGCTGCGGCTCTTCTTGGTGCGGTCGGCGACGATGCGGCCGTCATGGATCTCGATCAGCCGGTCGGCCTGTTCGGCGACCTCGCGTGAGTGGGTGATGACGATGACCGTATGGCCATTGTCGTTCATGTCGCGCAAGAGCGCCATGACGTCGGAGCCGCTCTGGCTGTCGAGCGCGCCGGTCGGTTCGTCCGCCAGCACCACGCGGCCGCCGTTCATCAGCGCGCGGGCGATCGATACCCGCTGCTGCTGGCCGCCGGAAAGCTGGTTTGGGCGGTGGTCGAGCCGCTCGCCGAGCTTCAGCTGATGCAGCAGGGCGCCTGCGCGATCGTGACGGTCTCGTGCCGACATGCCGGCATAGACGGCCGGCACCTCGACGTTTTCCTGTGCGCTTGCGGTGGGGATGAGATTGTAGCTCTGGAAGACGAAGCCGAAGGTGCGCCGCCTGAGCGCCGCCAGTTCGTCGGTGTCGAAGCCCGACACCCGCTCGCCGTCGATGAGATAGTCGCCCTCGGTCGGCTGGTCGAGGCAGCCGAGAATGTTCATCAGCGTCGACTTGCCCGAGCCGGACTGGCCGATGATCGCGACGAACTCGCCGGCCTCGATGTCGAGCGAGACGCCATGCAGCACCTCGACGGCGAGATCGCCGTTGAAATAGGTCTTGCTGACGTGCCGGAGCGAGAGGAGCGGGGTCATGGCCGGTCTCAGAACATCGGCGGCATGCGCATGCCGCGCTGGCTGCCACGGGTGCTCGCCGCCGGGGTATCGGTGCCGGTGGCGACGACGACGGTGTCGCCTTCATTGAGGCCGCTCGTGATCTCGGCGTTGACGCGGTTGCGGATGCCGACGTCGACGGCGCGGGTTTCGGGCGCGCCCGAGGGTGTGACCACGGTGAGCTCGGCGCTGCCGCCGGCAGCGCCTGCCTTGCCACCGGCGGCGTTCGCATTGCCGCCACGCTTGCCGGCCGCTTGGCCGCCATCCTTCTCGCCGGTCATGCGCAGCGCAGCACTCGGCACGATCAGCACGTCC
Organism: Ensifer sp. Root31; assembly: GCF_001424825.1. NCBI lineage: Bacteria > Pseudomonadati > Pseudomonadota > Alphaproteobacteria > Hyphomicrobiales > Rhizobiaceae > Ensifer > Ensifer sp. Root31. Next base: position 289,996 of record NZ_LMCO01000056.1, read on the forward strand.
TTGGCTGATGACTGAACGAAGAACACCTGGGCGCTCATCGACATCATCAACTCGCCATCAGGATTGGGAACGTCGAACAGGGCGTAATAAAGCACGACGTTGTTTGCCGTGTCCGGCATCGGCTGGATCTGGCGCAGCTTGCCTTCGAAGCGTTTTCCCGGCTGGCCGAGCAGGGTGAAATAGGCGTCCATGCCGACCTTGAGCTTGCCGACATCGGCCTCAGACACCTGCGCCTTGACGGTCATGGTCGAGAGATCGGCAATGGTGACGATGGTCGGCGTCGTCTGGTTGGCGTTCAGCGTCTGGCCTTCCTTGGCCGGGTTGGCGACGATGGTGCCGCCCATCGGCGCGAAGATCTTGGTGTAGCCGAGATCGACCTTGTCGCCGGCAAGGGTCGCCTGCTGCTTGCGGATCTGCGCTTCGATGGCGTTGACGTCGGCCTCGGCGGCGGCAAGATCGGCGATTGCCTGGTCGAGCGTCGACTGGGCGATGCTGTTGGCGGCGACCAGATTGCGCTGGCGATCGATATTGGCCTGTTTCAACACGAGCTGGGCCTTCTTCGACACGAGCTGCGCCTGGAGATTGGCAAGCTCGGCCTGGTCGATCTCGATCCGGTTTTCGATGGTGGCGGGGTCGATTTCGGCAACGAGCTGGTTCTGCTCGACCTTGTCGCCGATATCGAAATGCAGGGCCTTCAACTGGCCGGAGACCTGGGCGCCGGCATCGACCGATTTGACCGCATCAAGTGTGCCGACGGCGGTGACGCTGTTTTCGATGTCGCCGCGCATAACGGCCTGGGTGACCATGGCAGCCCCGGTCGGATTGGTCGCATAGCGCGTCCAGCCATAATAGCCGGCGCCGAGGACGGCGAGGACGACGGGGATCCACAGCCAGGTGCGCGTGCGTCGCTTGCGCCGGATGGGGGTGGCACCGGGAATGAAGGTGACGTTGGGCGTCGCTTCCTCGCGTGCGGTGGTCTCGGTGCGTGCCGTCTTGCCTGTCTTGTTCATGCCCATACCCGGCCCCATACCTGGCCTTGCCAGCGCCATCGTTCCAGGCGCGATTCATCCTAGCAGCAAATAGGCACAAACGGCCGGAGCGGGAAGCATTGAGATCATTATATTATTGTAATGTTTTGGCTGCGGGGAGGCGGAGTGCTCCCCGCAACCAGGATGCCCCTGGTGTTACCCCTTCAGCCCCGAGACCGTCAGATGCGGGATTGGAACGCCGGCGAGGCGGCGGCCTGGCTCGAGATCGTCGGCGCCAGCCACCGCAGCGAGCGGATTGCAGCGATCTTCTCCGCCCGGCTGGCGCGGGGGACCGAGGCGCTCGCGGCAGTTTTGCAGCGGTTGGGTGGCGATGGCGTGAGCGAGGGCGGGGCGCGCGTCCACGCGCAAGCCTTGCTCGCCGGTTTGGAGGGGCTATCGCTGGTTCAGCTTCTGGAGCGTTCAGCGGATGATGCTGGCCGGGCGCAGGCGGTACGCATTCTGGTGCGCGGCATCCTTGGCGGCGTCATTCCAGCCCACCGGCGCACCGGCGCCTGAGGCGCGGGCGCGCTTCAAAAGCCTTGCGAGATTTGCGCTGGCCTCAGGCGGGAAGAGGGGACGCGGCTGTCCTCTGCGCTCAGGTTGCGAGGATCTGGCGACAAGCTCGCCACACTCGTTGTAGAAGATGCCGGCAGGCGGATCAGGGGTACAAACGCCGAGCCCCAGGCGCATGAATGCGGTCCTGCCTGGCAAATGCCTCCAATGACCGTTGACGGCCTGAAGGAGACTTCTTTCGTTGTTCCCGACCAATGAATATGGTTGCCTCATAGCCGAGGATATCGACCGTCATGAAACTTGCCCACATCAACTTGGTAGCCCGAAATGCGGAAGTGCTCGCAGCGTTCTACATGAATGTCATGAAATGCGAATCCCTTCGTGAACCCAAGATGGTGTCCGGGGAAAAAGTGTCGCGCGGCAATGGTATTTCGAACTCTGAGATATATACGATCTGGCTGACATTCCCCGAACTCGAACGCCCATTCTTGGAGATACATGAGCACAAGGTCACTCATGATCGAGACCAGCCAAGGGTGAATGAGCCCGGTTTCGGGCACCTGTCATTCCAGATGGAAGATATCAGCGTGGTGCTCGCGGAAATCATCCAAGCCGGCGGGGCGCAGATCGGCGAAATCACGGACTTTGGGACGCCGGATAAGCCATTTCTTATTGCTTATGCGCGCGATCCGGAGGGAAACGTCCTTGAGCTTGAGCAGATAGGTAATCGACCGAGATGCTGACGACCGCTTGTGGAGCCCAAACCGGTCATTGGGCTGCCGCAAAAATCAGTCTCGAAGCACAGGCCTCTGCGGCAGATAAATCTTGATTTCTCCCGACGTTTTCGCCCTATTGCGCAAGCAATGCGAGGTGCCGTGTTGCGAGTCTGGGGGAAGGCTCTGAAGGTGCCCCGCGAAACTGGAAGGTCTTTTCCTCTCGAAGGCCCCTTGAAACAGGATCGCGCTGATGAAGCTGGTGACCGGTAACTCGAACCGCGCCCTGGCCCAGGCTATTGCCAGCCACCTGGAACTTCCCCTCATAGACTGTACGGTCAAGCGTTTCGCCGACCAGGAAATCTACGTTCAAATCCATGAGAATGTGCGCGGCGAGGACGTGTACATTCTCCAGTCAACGAGCGCCCCCGCCGACGGCAATCTGATGGAGTTGCTGATCCTGACCGATGCACTGCGCCGCTCGTCTGCCCGCCGGATCACGGCCGTGATCCCGTATTTCGGCTATGCTCGCCAGGATCGCCGCGCCACCGGCCGCACTCCGATCTCGGCCAAGCTGGTCGCCAATATGATTGCCGGTGCAGGTGTTAACCGCGTCATCACCGTCGATCTCCATACCGACCAGATTCAGGGCTTTTTCGATATACCGACCGATAATCTTTATTCAGCGCCGGTGATGACCCGCGATATTGAAAAGCACTACGACACCAAGAACTTGACGATCGTTTCGCCCGACGTGGGCGGCGTGGCGCGGGCTCGCGCCATCGCCAAGCGCATTGGTGCCGATCTTGCCATTGTCGATAAACGGCGACCCCGCGCCGGTGTCTCGGAAGTGATGGGCATCATTGGCGATGTGTCCGGGCAAAGTTGTCTTCTGATCGACGACATCGCAGATAGCGGCGGCACGCTGATCAATGCGGCGGAAGCCCTGCTGGAGGCTGGTGCCAAGGAGGTTTCTGCCTACATCACCCATGGTGTGCTTTCCGAAGGCGCCTGTGAACGCATTGGCGCCAGCAACCTCAAGGAATTGGTCGTGACCGATTCCATTCAGGAAACCGAAGCTCACCGCCAGACCGCCAATATCCGACGCGTCACAATTGCGCCGCTGATCGGCGAAGCCCTCGCTCGCACCGCCAGGGAGCAAAGCGTTTCAACCCTTTTCAACTGATCCGGCTCATGGCGCGATTGCAACCGTCAGCCAAGATCACGCTCGTTTTCCGGGCATGCAGTGCGCAGCGTTCCCACGCGGCCCGGCTTGGCCCGTCCGTTGCAATTGGCGCTCACGCGACTATTTTCGTATGCTTCGCCACCCTCCTGTCAGTGACACGCCCGGGAGCAAGTCATGTGCCGGAATATCAAACCCTTGTTCAATTTTGATCCGCCTGCGACGAACGAGGAGATTCGTGACGCCGCGCTACAGTTCGTGCGCAAGGTGAGCGGCACGAACAAACCATCGAAACGCAATGAGGCTGCGTTCGAGCGCGCGGTCAATTCAGTCGCGGCATGCGCCCGCGAGCTGCTGGATTCGCTGGAGACTTCTCAACCCCCTCGCGATCGCGAGGAAGTCGCGGCAAGGGCGCGCGCGAGAACAGCGGCCCGGTTCGCGTAAGGGGAGTCCTGTCACGCACCGGAGATCGACGGGAGCTCTTTCACAGTCACCGCACCAGCGACGAAGCGATCTGCTTCGCATCAGGCGGGATCGCCTTGCGGTCTGGCGAGAGGGCCGCGAACCGGAATGCGAACGGCCAGCCGCGCGGAAATCGGCGGTGCTGGACTCGTTGCCGTCGACAGGGCTTAATGCTGCGCGGGGATGGCGGGATTGCCGGGGGCGATTATGGGATCACCGCAGCAGATGACTGATGACGGCGATGTTCTCGATGCTGTCGTCATCGGGGCCGGCTGGGCCGGCCTGGGTGTCAGCTATTGGCTGGCACGACGGGGCCTGCGCCACAGTGTCTTGGAGCGGGGCCGCATCGGAGAGACCTGGCGCACACAGCGATGGGACTGCTTTCGGATGAATACTCCCAATGTGCAGACCGTCATGCCGGGCGACTGCTATGACGGTCCGGATCCGGATGGTGCCATGACGGGCGAGCAGTTCGTCGCTCTGCTTGAGGATTTCGCCCGGCGCAACACGCTGCCGATCGAACCGGATACCGCGGTAAGCGAACTCGCGCACGAGAATGGCGCCTATCGGCTCACCACTTCACACGGCACGCTTTGGGCGCACAACGTTATCGTCGCAAGCGGCTGCTTGAATTGCCCGGTGCGCCCGGTCTGGGCGCCCGCGTTGTCGCCGGCTCTCCATCAGATCGACGCTTCCGGCTACCGCAGCACTGCTGATTTGCCAGATGGATCGGTACTGGTGGTCGGAAGCGGCCAATCGGGTGCTCAGATCGCCGAGGAATTGGCGGAAGCGGGCCGAAAGGTCTTCCTTGCGACCAGTCGTGTCGGGCGGCTCCCGCGGCGCTACCGGGGTCGCGACATCATGGTCTGGCTGCTCGAAAGCGGGTTTCTCGACGTGCGGCGAGAGGAGGTCATTCGACTTGCGGGACGCATCCCGCCGCGCGGTGTGCTCGGCTCGGTGCATACGATAAGCCTTCAGGCGCTGAGCGCCCAAGGTGTCGCGCTTCTTGGGCGTCTCACCGGCATCGAGGATGGCGGCAACCTCTCGTTTGCCGACGATCTCGAAGCGAATGTCCGCTTTGCGGATGAAGCCTCCGACACTGTCAAACGCCATGTCGACGACTATATCAGCCGCGCCGGGATCGATGCGCCCCCTGCCGAGCCCGACCCGGCGGAGACGGTCGCGCTGCGTCGACAGAACCCGCCGATCGGTTCGCTCGATCTCTCCCGCTCCGGCATAGCGAGCGTGGTGTGGTGCACCGGGTTCAAGGGCGATTTCAGCTGGATGAGGCTTCCCGGTGTGCTCGACAGCGCGGGACAGCCTGTTCATGAGGATGGCGTGGCCGCCCTGCCGGGCCTCTATTTCGCAGGGCTGGACTCGCCTCCACACGCAAGTCAGGCATCATCCTGGCGATCGCCGAGGAAGCGCCTCGCCTTGTCGACCATATCGCGGGGCATTCGTGACCGCCTTCGGCATGGTCAAGAAGTTCCTGACGGTCAGGGCCGGGATCAGAGGCCGACAGATTGTCAGCCGCTGTTTTGCGCCGCCACCACCAGTGTCACGTCTCGCCCCTTGGCGACGTTCCGACTGGGCGAAGGCAATGGTCTCCAGGGATCAGCCAAGGACTTCGCTTCTGCGCGGGAATGTCTGCCATCGATTACCGCTGGAAGCAGTGCGTCCACTTCCGGCCCGAGCCAGTCGAAGATAAGCGAGGACCTGAATGTCTGCTGGTGTGAAGGGTTTCGGATGCCGGCTATCCACGTGTTGGCCTGGCGCCGGGCCGGCGTCCGAAAGCCTCCAGAGAAAGAACCCGCGGGATGGAGAGGGCANTGTGAAGGGTTTCGGATGCCGGCTATCCACGTGTTGGCCTGGCGCCGGGCCGGCGTCCGAAAGCCTCCAGAGAAAGAACCCGCGGGATGGAGAGGGCAGTTTTCCGGTCTATGGGGATTTGTGGTTTGCGTTGGGTGCTGGTCGGCCGATCTGATGCGGCTGACAGGTGGCAACGATCCTATTGGCGTTTGTGCCATCCTCGTCGCCGCCGCGCATGCTGTGGCATGGTCGTTGCAGGGCGGTCGATTCTGGTGTGTTTGGTTGCGCCGTTTGATGCGGGCGCACGAAGTCAGGCTTCCGGGGACGATGAGGTCCCTGGGTAGGAATGGTGCGTGGCGGGCGAGTCGCGGTCATGGCGTTTGCGCCCCGCTTGTTGAGGCGGCGGATGGCGGTGCTCGGGCGTCGTTGCCGCGCTCGATGGTCTCGATGATGATCATGCGCCCGCCGCAGCAGGGACAAGATGGCCGCCAGTCGGCCTGGGCAGCGGCGTCGGCATCATCGGATCGGCGGACTTCAGGCTGGAGCGCGGCGAGAAGCATGCGGGCGCGCGCGATATTTTCCGCGCAGCCGGCGCTGGCAAGTAGTCCATAGTGGCGGATGCGGTGGAAGCCTTTGGGCAATACGTGGAGCAGAAAGCGGCGGATGAACTCATCTGGATCGAGCGTCATGGTCCGGTAGCGCTCATGCCCGTCGCGGCGGTAGTCCTTGACGCGGAACGTCACGCCGGTCTCGTCAAGCGCGATCAGCCGGCTATTGGAGATGGCGACGCGATGGGTGTAGCGCGACAGATACGCCAGAACGGCCTCGGGTCCGGCGAAGGGTGACTTGGCGTAGACGAACCAATTCTTCCTTCTGAGCGGCACCAGGAATTTAACAAAGGTGCTGCGCTCGCTGAAGCGAGCATGATCGCCGAAGAACGTCAGCCGGCCGGCGGCATGGGCCTCAGTCAGCTTCGCCAGGAAGAGCCGCCGGAACAGCCTTGAGAGCACGCGCACGGGCAGGAGGAAGCCGGGCCGGCAGGACACCCATCGCTCACCATCGAGCGCGATGCCGCCGCCGGGCACGATCATGTGGACATGCGGATGATGGGTCATCGCCGAGCCCCACGTATGCAGCACGGCGGTGATGCCGATGTGGGCGCCCAGGTGCTTGGGATCGGCCGCGATGGTGAGCATGGCCTGCGCGGCGGCATGGAACAGGAGACCATAAATGACCGCCTTGTTGTGAAAGGCGATGTCGGCGATCTCGACCGGCAGTGTGAAGACGACATGGAAGTAGCCGACGGGCAGCAGATCGGCCTGGCGCGCGGCGAGCCATTCCCTTGCCGCCGCATCCTGGCACTTGGGGCAGTGCCGATTGCGGCAACTGTTGTAGGCGATGCGGCTATGGCCGCAGTCCTCGCATGCCTCGACGTGACCGCCGAGGGCTGCGGTGCGGCAGTTCTCGATCGCCGCCATCACCTTCAACTGGCCGAGGCTCAAGTGACCGGCATGGGCCGTGCGCCAGGCGGCGCCATGACGATGGAAGATATCGGCGACCTCTAGGAGCGGACGGCTCATCGCCGCCGCGTCACGCGCCCGGTCTGGTCTCGTCCTTTGCCAGAAGGCTGATCCGGTCGAGCGGGCTCATCACGGCGCGGATGGTCTTGGTGGCGACGCGGGCATAGAGCGCGGTCGTATCAAGTTTGGCATGGCCGAGCAGGACCTGGATGACGCGGATGTCGACGTCCTGCTCCAGCAGATGTGTGGCGAAGCTGTGGCGCAGCGTGTGCGGCGTCACCCGCTTCTTGATCTTGGCGGTTTCCGCGGCCGTATGGACGGCGCGGTTCATCTGCCGCGTGGAGAGTGGCGTGATCGGGCTGCGGCCCGGAAACAGCCAGCCCTGTGGCAGCATGACGCCGCGGCGCTTGCCCTCGCGCCACCAAGCGCGCAGCAACTCGAGCAGTTGCGGCGACAGCATGGCGTGGCGATCCTTGCGCCCCTTGCCTTGCTCGACGCGGATCAACATGCGCGTCGAGTCGATATCGCTCACCTTGAGCGCCACGATCTCCGACACCCGCAATCCGGCGCCATAGGCCGTGCTGAGAGCAGCCTTGTACTTCGGCCCCGGTGCGGCTTCGAGCAGCCGCGCCACTTCCTCGATGCTCAGCACCAGCGGCAGCTTGCGCGGCTGATGGATCAGGGTCAGGCGGCGAGACAGATCGGGCCGGTCGATCGTCACGGTGAAGAAGAAGCGCAGCGCCGAGACCGAACTGTTGATGCTCGGCGGATGCATGCCCATCTGGGTTTGGTGCAACTGGAACCGGCGCAGATCTTCAGCCGTCGCCGTGTCCGGGGAACGGCCGATGAAGGTGGCAAGTGCCTTCACGCAACGGATATAGTCACGGCGCGTGTCCTCGGTGAAGCCGCGCATGGACATGTCTTCGATCATGCGCTCACGAAGCGCGCTGCCGGACGGATGTGAATGGGGGACGGTCATCGGATGCTCCTCTCAAGCTGAAGGTTGACCCCTTCATGCTCGGAGGTCTTCGTCCGCCCGTCACCTCTGATCGATCAAAGCCTCACCGATGCCGTCAACGAGGCACACGTCTCAAGGCCCGCGCCTTCCCTCCCGCGCGAGCGGGTTCGTTC